>DASXZF010000161.1:0-6552 GCA_036502065.1 Gaiellales bacterium | reverse complement strand
CGAGGCTCAGCTCGGGCAGGAGTGCGGCCCGCCGGTGAGCAGCGCCAGCACGATGAGCGATGTCGCGATGGCCAGGACGACCACGAGCGGCCACGCCCACCACACCCGGCCGATGTCGCGCAGCGCGAGGATCGAGCCGGGGACATAGACGACGGCCGCCGCGCCGAACGTGGCGGCGAGCGGGATGCTCGCGTCCGAGCACAGGCTGACGATCGCGATCAGGAGCCACACGATCCCGCCGATCCAGAGCGCGGCGGCGGCCTCGAGCGCGATCACTGCCGACATGAGCCGCGATGCACCGCCGAGGGCACGCGGGCCGACGAGGGCGGCGACGCCTGCGAGCGCGATCACGATCAGACCACAGAGAAGACCGGCGAAGGGGGCACGGGCAGAAGCGCCGGCCGCGACCGCCGAGGCGGGCACGGCGGCGATGAGCGCCGCACGGGCCGGCCAGGTGGGATGTAGGTGCGATTGCATACGCGCTATATAGCACCTATGAGATACAGACGCAAGGGGTGTGAATACCGGTGAATACCGGTGCCAGGCACCAATATTCACGGAGCCCGGGGAGGCCCGCCCGTTAGTGGATCGTGCAGCCCGGCGCGTAGAGCTGGCCGGCCGGAGGCGGCTGCGGCGCCTGGTTGCCGAGGAACATCTGCACGACCGCCGCGTTCTGCTCGCTCGGCTGGAGCACGTCCTGGCCGCCGATCGACTCGGGCAGGCCGCCCAGGTGGCACTGCAGCGTGCGCGACGCGCGGAACTTGAGCCAGCCCATCGCCAGGATCTCCTGCGCGGAGAGGTCGGTGGCGAGCGGCTTTGCGATGTCGCGCCCGAGCGAGGGCAGGTTGAAGAGCGACGAGGGCGTCACGAGCTTGTGCATCAGCGCCTGGACGACGCGCTGCTGGCGCTCCTCCCGGGTGATGTCGCTGTCGCGCGGGTTCGTCGTGTGGCGGATGCGCGCGTAGGCGAGCGCGTGGCGGCCGTCGAGGTGGATCGTGCCCTTCGCGAAGTGCCAGATGAGCCCGTCGAACGGCTGCGAGGACACCACCTTGTAGGGGTTGTAGACCGTGACGCCGCCGAGCGAGTCGATCAGATCCTTGAAGCCGGTGAAGTCGACGAGCACCATGTGGTTCACGCCCAGGCCGGTCAGCCTGTCGACCGTCCGGATCAGGAGCGGCGGCCCGCCGAAGGCGAACGAGGCGTTGATCTTGTCGGTGCCGTGGCCGGGGATGGGCACGTTCAGGTCGCGCGGCACCGACAGCATCGAGATCAGGTGCTTCGAGGGGTCGGTGCGCACGAGCAGGATCGAGTCTGAGCGCGCGCCGGAGACGGCGCTCTTGCCGCGGCTGTCCGAGCCCATGATCAGGCTGATCTGGGGGCTCGTGAGGATGTTCCCGGCGGGCTTCAGGGCCCGCAGGGTGGCCTTGTTCAGGCGCTTGTTGGCGTTGCCGATCTCCTGCGAGAAGCTGCGGTAGCCGAGGTACAGCCAGCCCACGAAGAGCAGGAAGACGACCGGGATCCCGACGCCGAGGATGAGCCGCCAGCGCCGGCGCAGGAAGCGGCGCTGCGGCGGCGTCGCGCCGGGGACGGCCACGGGCCGGCCGGGCAGGGCGTCGTCGGAGCGCACGTCGGGGCGCCGCAGGCCCTCGGGCGTACGCGGACGGGGAGGCGCGGCCGTCCCCGCGCCGGCGCCGGCGAAGTCGAAGCGGGCCGATTCGGGGTCGTCGCGCCCGGCTCGGCCGCCGCGATAGGTGCGGTACGGCTTGGTCGGCTTCGAGTCGGCCACGACGCTTTAATGGTACTCGCAGTGCCCGAATCCTCCCGCCGACCCGGTGCCCTCGTCGTCTGCCCGACGCCGATCGGCAACCTCGCCGACGTCACGCAGCGGCTGCTCGACGAGCTCCGCGACGCCGATGTGGTGGCCTGCGAGGACACGCGCCGCACCCGCATCCTGCTCGAGCGGTACGGCATCGCGGTGCCGATGCTCTCGGTGCACGAGCACAACGAGGCGGCGCGCGCGCCGGAGGTGGTCGAGCGCATCCGCCGCGGCGAGCGGGTCGCCCTGGCCACGGATGCCGGCATGCCGGCGGTGTCGGATCCCGGCAGCCGCATCGTCAGAGCGGTCGCCGACGCCGGCCTGCCCGTGACGGTGCTCCCCGGCCCATCGGCGGTGACCGCGGCGATGGCCGCCGCGGGCCTGGGCGGCGGCGGGTTCGTGTTCGCGGGGTTCCTGCCCAAGCCGGCCGGCCGCGCCGTGGCCGAGGTGCGCCGCCTGAGCGCGACCGGGCTGCCGGTGGCCGCGTTCGAGTCGCCGCGGCGGCTGCCGGCGACGCTCGCGGCGCTGGCCGCGGCCGAGCCCGACCGCGAGGCCGCGGTGTGCCGCGAGCTCTCGAAGATGCACGAGCAGGTCGAGCGCGGGCGGCTGGACGATCTGGCGCAGCGCTTCGCCGACGCCCCGAAGGGCGAGGTGACGCTCGTGCTCGCGGCCGTCCCGGCCGGACCGAAGACCGACACGGACGTGCCCGCCGATGCCCTCGCCGAGCTGGCCGAAGCGCTCGGCTCACGCCGGGCCGCGGCACTCGCGTCGCGCCTGACAGGAGTGCCGCGGAACCAGCTCTATCGGGTCGTCACGAAGCCCTGACGACGTCGTTGCCGGACAGCTCGACCCGGCAGGTCGAGCAGATCTGGCGGCCGTGGAACTCGTCGAGCCCGCCGGTGCGGCCGCAGAACACGCATGCATCATGCGGCTTTGAGAGCACGATCGTCTCGCCGCGCACGCTGATCTCGAGGGGATCGCGAACGTCGATCCCGAACCTGCGCCGGATCTCGACCGGGATCACGATCCGGCCCAGCTCGTCCACCCTGCGCACCACGCCCCCTGCCCGCGACGATGCCGCGCGCCCGCGGACATTCGCGCCATGCCTGATAACGCTCATAGTGACCCTCGCCATCTCGTTAGGATGGAGCCCGCCTCTGAGCATAGATGCCTTCCTGGCAATTATCCAGAGCCCACGTGCGATATGCCTTTTTCCCTTACAACTCCCATCTATTACGTCAACTCCGACCCGCACCTCGGGCATGCGTACACGACGGTTGCGGCCGACGCGCTCGCCCGTCACCACCGCCAGCGGGGCGAGGACGTCTTCTTTCTGACGGGCACCGACGAGCACGGCGCCAAGGTCGCCCAGGCCGCCGCCGCGGCGGGGCTCTCGCCGAAGGAGTTCTGCGATCGCGTGTCGGCCCGGTTCCGCGACCTCGTCCACCGGCTCGAGGCCTCGAACGACTTCTTCATCCGCACCACCGACCCCCAGCACGAGCGCCGCGTGCAGGACTTCATGGTGCGCCTGCGCGAGGCCGGGCACCTGTACGAGGACACCTACTCGGGCCTCTACTGCACCGGCTGCGAGCAGTTCTACGCCGAGTCCGAGCTCGAGCAGCCCGGCAACATCTGCCCGATCCACAAGACCCCGGTCGAGCGGCTCGAGGAGGAGAACACGTTCTTCCGCCTCTCCGCCTTCCGCGACCAGCTGCTCGAGCTGTACGACCGCGACCGCGAGTACGTGATGCCGCGGGCGCGCTACAACGAGGCCCGCTCGTTCATCGAGGCGGGTCTGCAGGACTTCTCGGTCAGCCGGGCGACGGTCACCTGGGGCGTGCCGCTCCCCTGGAAGCCCGAGCAGACGGTGTACGTGTGGGTGGACGCGCTCCTGAACTACCACACCGCCCTGGAATACGGCCTGGGCCGCGACGTCTCGCAGACGTTCTGGCCGTCGATGCACCTGCTCGGCAAGGACATCCTGCGGCTGCACTGCGTGTCGTGGCCGGCGCTTCTGATCGCCGCCGGGTACGAGCCGCCGAAGCGGCTCTTCGTGCACGGCTACCTGACGAGCGGCGACCACAAGATGTCGAAGTCGCTCGGAAACGTGATCGACCCGCTCGAGGTGATCGACGAGCTCGGCGCCGACGCCCTGCGCTTCTACGTGCTGCGCGAGGTGCAGTTCGGCCAGGACGGCAGCGTCACCCGCGAGGGGCTCGATCGCCGCTACGCCGGCGAGCTTGCAAACGACCTCGGCAACCTGGTGTCGCGGGCCACGGCGATGGTCGTGCGCTACCGCGGGGGCGAGGTGCCCGAGGGCCGCTGCGAGCTCGCGCCGGTCGACGCTGAGGTGCGCGAGCGCTTCGACCGGATCGATCTGACCGGGGCGCTCGAGGTGATCTGGGGCTTCGTGCGGGCCGCCAACCGCTATGTCGAGGAGCGCCAGCCGTGGGTGCTCGCGCGTTCGAGCGCCGCGGCCGACCAGGCGCTGCTCGACACGACGCTCTACACGCTCGCCGACGCCGTCCGCTCGCTCGGCGTGCTGCTGCACCCGTTCATCCCCGGGTCGGCCGAGCGCATGCTCGAGGCGGTCGGTGACCCGGGCGCCGTCGCGTGGGAGCGGGCCGGCGTGGGGCTCCTGCCGGCGGGCACCGCCGTCAGCCAGCCGCCGCCGCTGTTCCCGCGGGCGTGATCGACACCCACGCGCACCTCGAGCTCTGCGACGGCACCCCCGACGAGCTGGTCGCCGCGGCCGCAGCGGCGGGCGTCGGCCGGATCCTGACGGTCGGCCGCGAGCAGGCGCTCGCGCTCGCCGACCGCTTCCCCACCGTCTGGGCGATCGTCGGCATCCATCCGCACGAGGCCGCCGAGGCAGGCGACGTCGACGCGCTGCGGCCGCTGCTCGCCCATCCGCGGGCGGTGGCGGTGGGGGAGTGCGGCCTGGACTACTACCGCGACTACGCCCCACGCGCCGACCAGGAGCGCGTGTTCGCCGCCCAGATCGAGCTCGCGAACGAGCTCGGCCTGCCGCTTGCGATCCACACCCGCGCGGCCGACGACGACACGTTCCGGATGCTCGAGGCCGCCCATGTCCCCGTCGTGCTGCACTGCTTCAGCTCGGTCGGCCTGCTCGACGAGGCGATCGCGCGCGGCTACCACTGCTCGTTCGCGGGGAACGTCGCCTACCCGTCGGCCGGCGACCTGCGCTCGGCGGCCGCGCAGGTGCCGGACGACCGCATCCTGGCCGAGACGGACAGCCCCTACCTGGCGCCGCCGCCGCATCGCGGCCGCCCCAACCAGCCGGCCTACGCGGCCGAGACGCTCGCCGTGCTCGCCCACGTGCGCGGCGTCGAGGCGGCCGCGCTGGCCGCCCAGATCGACTGGAACGCCGACCGCCTGTTCGGCCTGTGACCGCGCAGGTGTCACTCGCGCGGCTGCGCGAGTTCGGAATCTCGCCCGACCGCGAGCTGGGGCAGAACTTCCTGATCGACTCGAACGTGCTGGACGTCGCCGGCAGGCTGCTCGACGTCGGTCCCGCGGACGTCGTGTGCGAGGTCGGCGCCGGCCTGGGCGTGCTCACGGCGTGGCTGGCGCGGCGGGCGGCGCTCGTGCACGCGATCGAGATCGACCGCCGGCTCGAGCCGGCTCTGAGCGAAACGCTGCGCGGCTTCGAGAACGTGCGTGTGCTCTTCGCCGACGTCCTCGACGTCGACCTCGCCGCCCTCGAGCCGCCGCCCGGCGCGATGGTCGCGAACCTGCCCTACGGCGTCGCGACGCCGGTGATCATGCGCGCGCTGCCCGCGGTCGAGCGCTTCTGCGTGATGGTGCAGCGCGAGATCGGCGAGCGCCTGTTCGCGGCCCCGGGCACGAAGGCCTACGGCGCGGTGTCTGCGCTCGTCCAGCTCGCGTGTGAGCGCACGGGCGGCCGGTCGGTCTCGCGGCGCGTGTTCGTGCCCGAGCCCAAGGTCGACTCGATGCTGGTCGCCTTCCGCCGCCGGCCCGGGTTCGTGTTCGGGCCGGAGTGGGAGTGGACGACCCGCGTCGTGCATGGCGCCTTCGCCCACCGCCGAAAGACGCTCGCAAACTCGCTGCGGCTGGCCGGTCTGCCGGCGCCGCCCGCAGACGTCGCCGGCATGCGGGCCGAGCAGCTCGCGCCCGAGCGGCTCGGCCGGCTCGCCGCGGAGCTCGCGCCGTGATCCTGCGCGCGCCCGCCAAGGTGAACCTGTGCCTGCGGGTCGGGCCGCTTCGCAGCGACGGCTACCACCGGCTGACCACCCTCTTCCAGGCCGTCGACTGCTACGACGAGCTCGAGCTCGAAGAGGCGCCGGAGACCGTCGTCACCGGGTTCCCCGACGACACCCTCGTGAGCGCGGCGCTGCAGGCGCTCGGCGAGACGCGCCACGTCGTGCTGCGCAAGCGCATCCCCGTCGCCGCCGGCCTCGGCGGCGGGTCGTCGGATGCCGCGGCCGTCCTGCGGGCGCTGAGCGCCGGGCGCGACCCCAACGAGCTGCACGCGATCGCGAGGGCGCTCGGCGCCGACGTGCCCTTCTTCCTCACGGGCGCCGAGACCGGCTTCGGCACCGGCCGCGGCGACCGCATCCAGCCCCTGCCGGACTTCCCCCGCGGCCACGCGTTCGTGATCGTGCCCGCCGAGGGCCTCGGCGCCGGCGAGGTGTTCGCCGCCTCCGAGCCCAACCCGATCTTCCGGGCGGTCGAGGGTGACCTGGTGCGGGCGA
>DASXZF010000160.1:0-10994 GCA_036502065.1 Gaiellales bacterium | reverse complement strand
CACGTGCCTGTGAACTGCCGCCTCGGCAGCGGACGGATCGCCCGCTGCACGGTCACGCTCGTCGGCCCCGGTGGGGTCGTTCTCGGCCGCGGCCAGGCCACCTTCGGCGCAGGCCACCAGCCCCGCCACACCGTCGTCTCGGTGACGCTCACCGGCAAGGGCCGCCTGCTCGCAGCCCGGCCCGGCGGCGTGCGCGTGGTCGCAACAGCAACGGTGCTTCCGGCCGGTGCATCCATGCCGCTGGTTGCCCGTCACACGGTCCACGTGGTCGCTCCGAGCGTCGCCGTGACGCCCGGCGCGCTGCAGTTCCAGACCGGTTCTGCGGTGCTCATGCCCGGCAGCGTCCACTACCTCCTCGGCCTGATCCCGCAGCTGGCCGGCGCCAAGAGTGTCGTCGCCACCGGCTACACCGACAACCTCGGCACGCCGGCGTTCAACTACCAGCTCGGGCTCGCCCGCGCCCAGGCCGTGTGCGCGTTCATCTCGCAGCACGCCCACGTCGCGTGTGAGGCTCGCTCGTTCGGCGCGAGCCATCCGCGCGCGACCAACGCCACGGCCTCCGGCCGGGCGATCAACCGCCGCGTCGAGCTGCAGCTGACCTACTAGCTGCCGCACGATGGGGGCTGTCTCCGGTTCGCCGGGGGCAGCCCCTGTTTGCGTGGACGGGCGGCGTTCAAGCCGCGACCCCCGACCGCCGATGACTCAGTGGACATGTCCGAGTTCGCCTCCGCCCCTGCCCCCGATCCGGATCCCGACGGCCTGCTGCTGGACGAGTTCCTCTCGCTCCTGCCGCCGCTGCCGACGCCGATCGGCGTGTTCTCGGCCGGAGGCGTCGCCGAGGTGGTGCTCGCCGACCTCGACCGTGGCCTTTTGATCGGCTACGCGCCGCAGATGCTGATGCAGCCCCAGCTCGTGGTCGTGTGTCCGCTGCGGGACCCGGCCGGTGGCGGCTACGACGTCTCGATGCGGATCGAGAAGGCCTATTTCCAGTCGTCGAACCAGACGCTGCTGCACCTGCGCGTCATCGATGTCGTCCACCAGCCGGGCCACCGTCGCACCAAGCGCGCCCAGCGCATCGACGACGCCGACGCCGTCGTGCTGCGCTCGCGGTCGCTCCCCGACGGAGAGCGTTTCCGCGTCCGCACGGCCGATATCTCCGAGGGCGGCGTCGCCTTCGTGACCGAGCTGCAGCTCGTAATAGGCGATCGCATCATGCTGTCGATCTACATTGGCGCCCGCCCGATCACGCTCGAAGCGCTCGTGATGCGCGTCGAGCCGATCTCGTTCGGCCGCTATCGCGTCGGCTGCGAGGTGGACGCGATCGCCGACCACGACCGCGCCACCGTCGCCCAGATCGCCGATGCTTACGCCGAGGGCGACGCCGACGAGCGCGACCCCGAGCTGATCGCGGCCCGCATCCAGGGCCGGGCCGAGCAGCACGCCCTCAAGTCGCGCCTCGCCGTGCGCCGCTACATGCGCTAGACGCCGGCCCTGTTGGCCGCGACGATGCGGTCCTGATCGGGCGGCGCCGCGGGCAGGTCGCGCAGGAGCTCGTCGGCGAACTCATCGGCGTCGGCGTGTTGTAGCGCCCGGTTGTGCAGGCGCTCGAAGCCGATGCTCGAGATCGGGTTGCCCGAGAGCCCGCGCCCGCACACGGAGCCGCCGTAGTGGCTCGGCAGGACGACGATGTGGTCGGGCAGCGCGAGCAGCCGCTGCATCGACGCGTGCTGGTGCAGCGCGAGCGCCCTGGGGTCGCCGCCCGCGGCATGCAGGTCGGGCCGGCCGGCGTCGTTCACGAGCAGCGAGTCGCCGGTGAACGCGAGCCACGGCTCGTCGGTCTCGCGGCGCAGATCTGCGACCAGATAGGCGTGGTGTGCCGGCGCGTGCCCGGGCGTCGAGAGCGCGGTCACGATCGTGTTTCCAAGCTCGACCCGCTCGCCGTCTTCGAGGGCGTGGTGCGCGAAGCCGACCCGGGCGCCCGCGGGCAGGTAGCCCGTCGCGCCCGTCGCGGCGACGAGCCCCGGCAGGCCCGAGACGTGGTCGGCCTGGACATGGGTCTCGAACACGGCCACGATCGGCGCGCCGACCGCGTCGGCGGCCTCGAGATAGCGCTCGACAAGGTTCACGTGCGGGTCGACCACGCCCAGCTTCCGGTGCGTCGTACAGCCGAAGACGTAGCTCGCACACGCGGTGTCGGCGTACAGGAACTGGCGCAGGATCATCCGCGCCTGATCGTAGTCCAGGCGACCGTGGGACGCTTGACCCGACGCGGCGAACTCGATAGAACTCCGCCGCCATGATCGTGTTTGCCCTGAACCAGTACAACGAGCTCAAGTTCGTGCACGTGCTCTCGGCCGTGGTCTGGGTCGGCGGCGCGTGCATGGTGCAGGTGTATGCGTTCCTCGCGGTGCGCACCTCCGATCCGGTCAGGGTGGCCACGTTCGCGAAGGACACCGAGTTCGTCGGCACGCGCATCTTCCTGCCGACGGCGCTGATCCTGCTCGTGTCGGGCATGCTCACGCTGCGCGAGTCCTCCGGCGCGTGGAGCTACTCGCAGGGATGGGTGCAGTTCGGTCTTGCGATCATCGCCCTGTCGATCGTCGTCGGCGCCGCGTACCTCGGGCCGGAGTCGGGCCGCATCGCCAGGGCCACCGAGACGGGCGGTGTCTCCTCGCCCGAGGTGCAGCAGCGCATCCGCCGGATCTTCCTCGTGTCTCGCATCGAGCTCGTGCTCCTGCTCGCGGTGATCTTCGACATGGTGGTCAAGCCCGGCATGTGACGGCCGGCGGGGCCCGGCGCGCCCCATAGAATGCCGCATATGGACAGGTATGACCCGGCCGCGGTCGAGACGCGGTGGCAAGCGATCTGGGAGCGCGAGGGCGTCTTCGACGTGCCGAACCCCGGGCCGGGCGACCCCGGCGACGACCTGACCTACGTGCTCGAGATGCTGCCGTACCCCTCCGGCGAGCTGCACATGGGCCACGTCAAGAACTACACGATGGGCGACGTCGTCACGCTCTACCGCCGCCGCAACGGCTACCGGGTGATGCACCCGATGGGCTACGACGCGTTCGGCCTGCCGGCCGAGAATGCGGCCATCCGGTCGGGCCGCCACCCGGCCGAGTCGACCCGCGAGAACATCGCCGCGATCCGCCGCCAGATGAAGCGCATGGGCTGGTCGATCGACTGGAACCGCGAGCTCTCGACGGCCGATCCCACGTATTACCGCTGGACGCAGTGGATCTTCCTGCGCCTGTACGAGGCGGGCCTGGCGTACCGCAAGAGCGCGGCCGTCAAATGGTGCCCGAACGACCAGACCGTGCTCGCGAACGAGCAGGTGATCGACGGCCACTGCGAGCGCTGCGGCGCCGAGGTCGAGGCGCGCACGCTCGAGCAGTGGTTCTTCAAGATCACGGCCTACGCCGACCGCCTGCTCGACGACCTGGCCGCGGTGCACTGGCCGGATCGGGTGGTGACGATGCAGCGCAACTGGATCGGCCGCTCGCACGGGGCCGAGGTCGAGTTCGCGGTCGGCGACGGCACCAGCCTGCGCGTGTTCACGACCAGGCCCGACACGCTCTACGGCGCCACCTTCTTCGTGCTCGCGCCGGAGCATCCGCGGGCGATCGAGCTCGCGGCGGGCGGCGAGCACGCCCAGGCCGTCGCCGACTACGTGCGCCACACCGCCGCCCGCTCGGCGGTCGAGCGGGCCGAGGCGCGCGAGAAGACGGGCGTCTTCACCGGCCGGTACGTCACGAACCCGGTGAACGGCGAGCAGATCCCGGTCTGGGTGGCCGACTACGTGCTGGCCGAGTACGGCACCGGCGCGATCATGGCCGTGCCCGCGCACGACGAGCGCGACTTCGAGTTCGCGCAGGCGCACGGGCTCGACATCCGCCCCGTGGTGGCGCCGCGCGGCGCCGAGCCCTCGGCCGACGTCGCCTTCTCCGCGCACAGCGACGACGAGGTGCTCGTGAACTCGGGCGAGTTCACCGGCCTGGCGGCGCCCGAGGGCGCACGTGCGATCATCGCCCGGCTCGAGGCCGAGGGCCGCGGCGTCGGCACGATCGCCTACCGCCTGCGCGACTGGCTGCTCTCGCGCCAGCGCTACTGGGGCTGCCCGATCCCGGTCGTCCACTGCGGCGCGTGCGGCATCGTCGCGGTGCCCGACGACCAGCTGCCGGTGATCCTGCCCGACGTGGCCGACTATGCGCCTCGCGGCCGCTCGCCGCTCGCGGCCGCCGAGGACTGGGTGAACACCGAGTGCCCTCAGTGCGGCGGCCCCGCCCTGCGCGAGACCGACACGATGGACACGTTCGTCGACTCGTCCTGGTACTTCATGCGCTACGCCGACCCGCACAACGACAAGGCGCCGTTCAGCCGCGAGGTCGTCGATGCGTGGCTGCCGGTCGACCAGTACATCGGCGGCGTCGAGCACGCCATCCTGCACCTGATGTACGCGCGCTTCTTCACGAAGGCGCTGTACGACCTGGGCTACCTGGGCTTCACCGAGCCGTTCGAGAACCTCTTCACCCAGGGGATGATCTATTACAAGGGCGCCAAGATGGCCAAGTCCAAGGGCAACGTCATCTCGCCCGACAAGATGGTCGAGGACTACGGCGCCGACACCGTGCGTCTGTACTCCCTGTTCCTGGGGCCGCCCGAGCAGGACGCCGAGTGGTTCGACGGCGGGGTCGAGGGCAGCAACCGGTTCCTGCGCCGGCTGTGGCGCGCCGCGATCGAGTCGATCGACGAGATGGGGCCGGGGATCCCCTCGTCGGCGCCCGCCGACGGCCCGGGGGCCGGGCTCGTGCGAAAGACGCACGCGACCATCGACACGGTGACGCGCGACATCGGCGCGCGCTTTGCCTTCAACACCGCCGAGTCGGCCATCCACGAGCTCGTGAACACGTGGCGCGCGACCCCGGAGGCGACCCCCGAGCAGCGCCGCTTCGCCGTCGCGACCGCCGTCTCGCTGGTGCAGCCCTACGCGCCGCACATCGCTTCCGAGCTGTGGGAGCGGATGGGTGGGCAGCGGCTGTGGAACGCGCCGTGGCCGAAGGCCGATCCGGCCATGCTCGTGTCCGACCACGTCACCTATGCCGTGCAGGTGAACGGCAAGCTGCGGGGCGAGTTCGACATCGCGACCGACGCCGCCCGCGATCGCATCCTGGCCGCGGCGCGCGCCGTGCCAAATGTGGCGAAGCACCTGGACGGGGCCACGGTCGTGAAGGAGATCGTCGTGCCGGGCAAGCTCGTCAGCTTCGTCACCGGCTGACCCGCACCAAAAGGGGTCAGACCCCTTTTGGTGCGTCCACGCTCACACCCGCTTCGTGTCGCGGGCGTAGGCGGTCGCCGCCGCCGCTGCCAGCACGAGCGCCCACGCTGCGACGGTCAGCCAGCCGCGCGTGCCCCAGCCGCCGCCGCCGATCGAGACGTGGCTCGCCTGCACGAGCCAGTACGACGGCAGTGCCTCGGCGATGTCGTGCAGCGCGCCGCTGTTGACCGGGAACCAGACGCCGCCGAGCAGCGAGAGAAGGGCGGTCGTGCCGCCCATCGCCGGGCCGATCGAGTCGGTTGTGAGCAGGTGGCCCATCAGCACGCCGAGGGCGACGAACGGGATCAGGCCGACCAGGACGAGGCCGGTCATCCGCGCCCACTCGCCCGCGGCGAGGTGCACGCCGAGCGAGATCCCCGCGGCGTACAGGACGAGGATCGTGATCAGCGCCATCAGGTACGCCACGATCACCTTCGTGCGGAAGTAGTTCTTCGTCGACAGGGGTGTCAGCCGCAGCTGCCGGTTCCAGCCGGCCGCGCGCTCGCCGGCGATGCGGGTGCCGGTCGAGAGCACCGTGTTCATCGTCCCGAACGCCGTCAGCCCGACCATGTAGTAGAGCGGGGCGGGCAGACCGCTCGACGCGAAGTTGTGCACGTTTCGGTTCGGGCCGGCGATCACGAAGAAGAGCACCAGCGGGAAGCCGATCGAGAAGATGAAGAAGCGCCGGTTGCGGAACGTGCGCAGGATCTCGTACTTGGCGTAGGTGATCATTGCGCTCCCTCCCCGCCGGTCAGCTGCAGGAAGGCCTGTTCGAGGCCGGCGCCGGCGATCTCGATGTCGCGCATCTGCGGATAGGCGGCAAGCAGCGCGCGGATGGCGGCGTCGGAGTCGGCGCAGTGCAGCACGATCGCCTCGCCGCGGCGCTCCGCCGACGTCACTCCGGCGATGTGCTCGAGATCGGCGATCTCGACGCCGGGCAGCGTCGCCCGGATCGTGCGCAGGCCGACCATCGCCTTGATCTCGGTGGTGGGGCCGTCGGCGACGATGCTGCCGTGCGCCATCAGCACGGCCCGGTCGGCGTTCTGGTCGGCCTCCTCCAGGTAGTGCGTCGCGAAGATGATGGTCTTGCCGCGGGCAGCGAAGCCGCGCATCGTGTCCCAGAAGGCATGCCGGCCCTCGACGTCCATCGCCACCGTCGGCTCGTCGAGCACCAGGAGGTCGGGGTCGCTGATCAGGGCGACGCCGAAGCGCACCCGCTGCGTCTCGCCGCCGGAGAGCTTCTGCGTGCGCCGCTCGGCGATCGCGCCGATGCCGACGAGCTCGATCACCTCGTCCACACCGAGCGGGGTGGGGTAGAGGGCGGCCATCATCGTCAGGAGCTCGCGCACCGACAGGTCGCGGATCAGCGAGCCGGTCTGGAGCATGGCCCCGATCGCGCCGTTCTGGATCGCGTCGCCCGGTGCGCGCCCGAAGAGGGTCACCGAGCCGCTGTCAGGCTGCGTGAGGCCGAGCAGCATGTCGATCGTCGTCGACTTGCCGGCGCCGTTCGGCCCGAGCAGCGCGACCGTCTCGCCGGCCGCGATCGACACGTCGATGCCCCGTACGGCGTGCACCTCGCCCTGCGGCGAGCGGAACGACTTCGTGAGCCCCTGCAGCTGGATCCCCAGTCCGGTCGAGCTCTCCGTTGTGACCACATCCACCCCCATTCACTGTCCACGCCGGTTCGCGATCCCCCGCACCCACGTGCATCAAACGTGACCCGATCGGCACGGTAGCGGCGTTGATCCGTGACAGCGGCGCAGGGGATCCTGCGCCCCGTGCCGAGCCTCTCCCCACGCCAGATCGTGCTCTACGTCGCCGCGGTCGCGATCGTCCTGCTCGTCGGCTTCAAATACCAGCCCGGGACATCCTCGTCGAGCGGCTACCCGTCGTCGTCGTCCGAGTCGCCCGCGTCGACCCCGGCCACGCCGGTCGACGCGGCCGTGGTCGTGGTCGACGTGTCGGGCGCGGTGCACCGGCCGGGCGTCTACCGGTTGGCGTCGGGCTCGCGCGTGCTCCAGGCGGTGCGGCGGGCGGGGCCACGGCGCCGGGCCGACCTCGCCTCCGTCAACCTGGCCGCTCGTCTGAGCGACGGCGAGCAGGTGGTCGTCCCGGTGCGGGGACGCGGCGGCACTGCGGCACCGTCCGACCCCGCGTCGGCGGCTGCGCCGGCCGCGCCCGTCTCGCTCAACTCGGGGACGCTTGAACAGCTCGAGACGCTCGACGGCATCGGGCCGTCCCTCGCCCAGCGGATCATCGACTATCGCACCGCGCACGGCGGGTTCCGGTCGCTGGACGAGCTCGACCAGGTGAGCGGCATAGGCCCGGCGCATCTCGCGGCCCTGCACGGCCACGTCACCCTGTGACCGGTCACACCCGGCTCGTGATCGCGGCGACGATCGGCCTTGCCGCGGCGGCCCTCGGCCGGCCCCTGCTCGTGCTCGCCGCCGTGCTCGTCGGCGACTCGGGCCGGCTGCGGGTGGCGGCGGCGTGCGTCGGGGCGGCGGCGCTCGTGTTCGGGGCCGGGCGGGTGGCGGCGCTCGACCGCCGAGCGCTGGCGCCCGGCCACACGCGCGGCGCGGTGGTCGTCGTGGTCACCGGCCAGCCCACGGGCAGCCACGGCCTGGCCGCGGTGCGCGGCGCCGGCGAGACGATCGTGCTCTCCGCCCCGGGGATCCTCCTCGAGGAGGGCGGCGTCTACCGCGTCACCGGGCGCTACCAGGCTCTCGACCCGGTCGTGCGCGACTACTACTCAACGCAGGGCGCGCACCTCGAGCTGCGGGCGGCCGAGGCGGTGCGGATCGGCCGCCGCGGCGGCGTCTGGGGTGCGGCCGACACGGTGCACCGGACCGCGCTCGGCGAGCTCGGCGTCGCGTCCGACCCCTCGCCGCCGCGGGCGCTCGTCGCCGGCATCGCGCTCGGCGACACCGGCGCCCTCCCGGCGGGGACGAAGGCCGAGCTGCGCGCGAGCGGGCTCTACCACCTCGTCGCGGTGAGCGGCCAGAACGTGGCGCTCGTGATCGCGTTCACGCTCGTCTCGCTGGGAGCGGTGGGGGTGATCGGCGTCCCGGCTCGCCTCGCGGCGCTTGCCGTGACGCTGGGATACGTGCTCGTGACGGGCGCCGGGCCGTCGATCGTGCGGGCCGGCGTGGCCGGAGGGCTCGTGGCAGTGGCATGGCTGGGGTCGCGGGCGGTGTCGCGCTGGCACCTGCTCGCGTGCGGGGCGGCGGTCGTGCTCGCCCTCGATCCGCTCGAGCTCTACGACCCCGGCTTTCAGCTCTCGTTCTCGGCGGTGATCGCGATCTTCGTGGTCGCCCCGCGGCTGCGCGGCCTGCTCGGCCAGGCGGCCGCGGTGTCGGTGGCATGCACGGTCGTGACCGCGCCGATCGTGTGGTGGCACTTCGGTCGCGCGAGCCCGCTTGCGATCCCCGCCAACCTGCTGGCGCTGCCGGCGGTGGCGCCGATCCTCTGGCTGGCGCTCGTGGCGATGCTCGCCCACGCCGTATGGCCCCCGCTGGCCGTGCCCCTGCTCGGGCTCGCCGACCTCCTCGCCGGCTACGTGCTCGCCGTGGCGCGCTCGTGCTCGTGACCGGCCGGGCTCAGTCCGCCGGTGTCCGGTTGCCCGCGATCGGGTGCTCGATCGGGCCGCCGTCGCGGAAGAGCTCGATCGAGCCGCAATAGCCGCACTGGTAGACATGCACGTTTACGTTGGACATGGCGAGCGTCTCGCCGAGGAACGCGACGCGGAGGTTCGACCCCTCCTGCAGCTTCTCGAGGCCCGCGTAGACGCGTGGCGTCTGACAGTGGGGGCAGGTCGAACGGAGGCTCGCGATCCATGCCTCCATCCCCGTCGCGTCGTGGGGCTCGTCGCTCACGTGCAAACCGTACTCTGGCGGGAACCCTGTCCCCGGCAAGCAGCGGACGCGGAGGATTGCGGGGCGGACTGATCGGGGATGATTCGGCGGTGACGGTGCCCGCGGCGGAAACGACGAGCACGCGGTTCACCATGTAGGTAGCGGCCGTCTCGTCTTGCGCGGCGACGAACGCCGCCGCGATCGCCAGCAGTTCGCCGGCAAGATCGGTCGCCGCGTTGGGAAGAAGCCAGAGCCCGGGGTGCAGCTCCTCCAGGCCGATGAGTTCGCGGAAGTCCTCGCCGTTGGCGGTCAAGATCACGCCGCAGCAGGCCGTGCGATCCGCGGTGGGCGACCGCGACGCGGATGGGTGCGCGCGTAGAGCGCTGCGGCTTCGAAGGCCTCCGACGGCACGCGCCGACGGCGTGCCGGTGAAGCGCCTGGCCGGCTGCAACCCGATCGTGAGCTTCGGGGGTGTACCAGCCGCCACCGTGCCCGGTCACCTAGCCCTCCGGCGCGCACGCAGAGGGGTCGCAGCGTACGCCGTCCGCGCGCGTGCGACAATGTGAGTCATATGAAGCTGTCCGCAAAGGCCGACTATGCCGTCCGCGCAGTGCTCGTGCTGGCCCACCACGAGGGCGAGGGCCCGCTGAAGGGCGAGCTGGTCGCCAAGGCGCAGGACCTCCCGCTGAAGTTCGTCGAGAACATCCTCGGCGAGCTCAAGCACGCCGGCGTGGTCGCGTCGCAGCGCGGTCCCGAGGGCGGCTACCGGCTGGCCGTGCCCGCGAGCCAGGTCTCGCTGGCCGAGGTGATCCGGATCGTGGACGGCCCCATCGCCGCGGTCGCGGGCGTGCGCCCGGACGAGGTCACGTACCCGCCCGGCGCCGAGGCGCTCCCTGGCGTCTGGCTCGAGGCCCGCGGGATGCTGCGATCGGTGCTCGAGACGACGACGTTCGCCGACCTGGTCGAGCGGTCGAAGGTGCTTGCGAGCCAGGGTGACCGTCGCGCCCGGCGGGCGCCTGCGCGGACGCCCACGACGCAAGCATAAGGTTCAGCTAGAGGGTGAGGTAATGGCGAAGGCGGACATGAAGCCGGCCTATCTGATCGCCGGCAGCGACTGGCCGAAGGTGGACGCGGCGATCGTGCGGTTGCGGGCCCGGTTCGAGCCCGAGTCGGTCGAGCAGCTCTCGGCCGGCGGCGACGAGCCGATCGACGTCGCGGGCGCGTGCAACGCGCTCGGCCTCTTCCCGGGCCAGCGGCTCGTGCTCGTGCGAAACGCCGAGGCGCTGGACGAGGACGCGATCGCCGCCATCGTCGACTACCTGCGCTCGCCATCGCCCGACACGTGCCTCGGGATCTTCGGCGGGGCAGGATTCGGGCCGCGCCACGCCCTGGTCAAGGCCGTCGAGGCGGTGGGGGAGGTGCGGCTCTTCGACGCCCCCGAGCGCAAGCAGGCGTCCGACTGGGTCGTGAAGCGCTTCGCCGAGGCCCGATCGGTGTGCCCACCGGCCGTCGCCCGGCGGCTGGTGGAGCTGGTCGGCGAGGACGTCGGCGACCTCGCCCTCGAGACCGACAAGCTGATCGCCTACTGCGGCTCCGAGCCGCCCGAGGTCGAGGACGTCGAGCGGCTCGTGATCGCCGGGTCGGACATCAAGCCGTGGGACATCACCGACGCCTGGGGCCGGCGCGACACCTCGGCGGTGATCGGGCTTGCGACCGCCGATGTCGAGCGGCGTGAGGATGTCGGCCGGGTGGTCGCCCAGCTCTCCGCGCACGTGCGCCGCGTCCACCGCGCCGCGGTGATGGTCGAGGCCGGCGCCGGCCAG
>DASXZF010000159.1:0-5675 GCA_036502065.1 Gaiellales bacterium | reverse complement strand
CGCCCGGCTGCGCGGCGAGCGGGCGCCGTACATCATGTTCGCCGAGATCCTGCCGAACGTCCTGCAGCCGATCCTGGTCGAGTTCACCGTACGGCTGGGCTATGCCATCTTCGCGGTCGCGACGCTGTCGTTCCTCGGCTTCGGCATCCAGCCGCCGACGGCCGACTGGGGCGCGGACATCTCCGCGAACTACGGCGTGATCACGGCCGGGTACTGGTGGGAGACGCTGTTCCCGGCGCTCGCGATCGCATCGCTCGTCGTCGCCGTGAACCTGATCGCCGACTCGATCTCGGGGGTGCTCGAGGCGTGAGCGCCGCACCCGAGATCATGCTCGAGCCGACGAACGCTCTGGACGTCTCGCACGTCGACGTCGCCTACCGCGTGCGCGGCCGCGACCGGCTCGTGCTGCGCGACATCTCGTTCACGATCGGCCGCGGCGAGTCGTACGGCCTCGTCGGCGAGTCCGGCTCGGGCAAGTCGACCATGGCGCTCGCGCTCATGCGCTACCTGCCCCGAAACGGCCGGGTGCGGTCGGGATCGATCGCGATCGACGGCCGCGATGCCCTCGCGCTCGGCCGCTCCGACCTGCGCCGCCTGCGGGCCGAGACCGTCTCGATGGTCTACCAGGAGCCGGGCCGCGCGCTCAACCCGTCGATCCGGGTCGGCCGCCAGGTGGCCGAGGTGTACGAGATCGCCGGGCTCGACCGCTCGGCCGCGATGCAGCGGTCAGAGGCGATGCTGGAGAAGGTGCGCATCTCCGATCCCGCGGGCGTGATGCGGCGCTACCCGCACCAGCTCTCGGGCGGGATGCTGCAGCGCGTCGTGATCGCGATGGCGCTCGCCTCGGAGCCGTCGCTGCTCGTGCTGGACGAGCCGACGACGGCCCTCGACGCGACCGTCGAGGCCGAGGTGCTCGACCTGGTCGCCGCCCTGCGCGGCGAGTTCCAGACGTCGGTGCTCTTCATCAGCCACAACCTGGGCGTGATCGCGCGCATGTGCGACCGGGTCGGCGTGCTCTACGCCGGCGAGCTGGTCGAGGAGGCTCCGGCGGCGGAGGTGTTCGAGCAGCCGCGGCACCCCTACACGGTCGGCCTCCTGCGCTGCATCCCCCGCCGCGGCCGGCGCAAGGACCACGGCCGGCTCGACACGATCCCCGGGTTCCTGCCCCAGCCGGGCCAGACCGTCGAGGGCTGCATCTTCTCGCCGCGCTGCGCCATCGCGCAGGACCGCTGCCGCACCGAGGCGCCGCCGCCGTACGACGTCGGCCCCGGGCGGACATCGCGATGCCACTTCCACGAGCAGGCGCCCGCGCTCCCGCGCGAGACGCCGGCCGATAAACAGACGCCGCAGGTGCGCGAGGAGGCCGCGCCGGTCGTGAGCCTGCGCGGCGTGTCGAAGACCTTCAACTTCTACGGCGAGCGGCTGCGCGGCCTGGTCGACGTCGACCTCGACATCAGCCCCGGCGAGACGCTCGGCCTCGTCGGCGAGTCGGGCAGCGGCAAGACGACCCTCGCCCGCGTGCTGCTCGGGCTGACGTCGCCCGATCCCGGCTCCGAGGTCGAGCTCGGCGGCGTGGCGGTGGCCGGCGATGCGCGCAACCGCACGCGCGAGCAGGTCAAGTCGCTCCAGATCGTGTTCCAGAACCCCGACTCGGCGCTCAACCGCCGCCACAGCGTGCGGCGCCTGGTCGGCCGGGCGCTCAACCGGCTCGCGGGGCTCTCGGGCGACGCCCTTCAGGCCCGGCTGGTCGAGCTGATCACGTCGGTGCGGATGGAGGAGCGGCACCTGTCGCTGCGCCCGACGCAGCTCTCGGGCGGCCTGAAACAGCGGGTCGCCATCGCGCGCGCCTTCGCGGGCGATCCGCAGGTCGTCGTCTGCGACGAGCCCACCTCGGCGCTGGACGTGTCGGTGCAGGCGGCGATCCTGAACCTGCTCGTCGACCTGCAGTCGCGCGAGGGGGTCACCTACCTGTTCATCTCGCACGACCTGGGCGTCGTCCGCTACCTGTCCGACCGCATCGCGGTGCTCTACCTGGGCCGGATCATGGAGCTCGGCACCGCCGAGACCGTGTTCGCGGGGCCGCACCACCCCTACACCGAGGCGCTGCTCTCGGCGGTCCCGAGCCTCGACGGCACCCGCGAGCGGATCCGGCTCGATGGCGAGATCCCGAGCGCCGCCGACCCGCCGTCGGGGTGCGTGTTCCACACGCGCTGCCCGCGCAAGATCGGTGCGATCTGCGAGACGATCGAGCCGAAGCTCGAGGAGGCCGAGGACGGCCACCTGATGCGCTGTCACATCCCCCTCGAGGAGCTGCGCCGGCTCCAGGCCGTTGAGGACGAGAGCCGCACTCCTGTCTGAGACCGGCGCGCGCCTGGAGGTGGTCGAGGTCGAGCTCGACCCGCCCCGGGCGCGCGAGGTGCTCGTGCGGCTGCACGCGAGCGGCGTGTGCCACTCCGATCAGAACGCGATCGACGGCACGGCCGCGACGCGCTGCCCGGCCGTGCTCGGGCACGAGGGGGCGGGCGTCGTCGAGGCGATCGGCCCGGGGGTGGCCACGGTCGCGCCGGGCGACCGCGTCGCCCTGTCGTGGCTGCCGGCCTGCGGCGTCTGCGAGCAGTGCCTCCGCGACCTGCCGCACCTGTGCGCAGCCGCGTTTCCGGCGATGGACGCCGGCGGCCTGCTCGACGGCACCACGCGGCTCTCGCACGCCGGAGCGCCTGTCTATCACTACTCGCTGCTCTCGACGTTCGCCGAGCACACCGTGGTGCCCGAGGCGTCCTGCATCCCGATCGCCGCCGACGTGCCGTTCGCCGTTGCGGCGCTCGTCGGCTGCGCGGTCACCACCGGCGTGTGCGCCGCCTGGCGCACGGCCAGGGTGGCGCCGGGCGACCGCGTGGCCGTGTTCGGCTGCGGCGGCGTCGGCCTCTCGGCCGTGATGGGGGCGGCCGCCGCCGGGGCCGACCCGGTCGTCGCGGTCGACGTGAGCCTCGAGCGGGCGCAGGCGGCGGCCGAGTTCGGCGCCACCGACGCGGTGGCCTGGGACGGCGACGCCGACGCGACCGCCGATGCCGTGCGCGAGCGCTCGGGCGGCGGCGTCGACCACGCCTTCGAGGCCACCGGCCGGCCCGAGGCGATGCGGGCGGCGTTCCTGTCGGTGCGCCCGCGCGGCCAGGCGGTGCTGATGGGCATCCCGCGCGAGGACGCCGAGCTGCGCGTCCCCGCCCGGCTCATCCCCCGCGGCGAGCGCCGCGTCATCGGCGCGCTCTACGGCTCGTCACGGCCCGAGCGCGACTTCCCGCTGATCCTCGACGCCTACCGCCGGGGCCGGCTCCCGCTCGACCGCCTGATCTCCCACCGGCTCCCCCTCGAGCGGATCGAGGACGCGTTCGACCTCCTGCGCGGCGGCGGTGCGCGCCGGGCCGTGCTCGACCTCGCACCGGAGGCCGCATGAAGATCGCGCAGATCGAGACCCGGCGGTACCGGTTCGCCCTCGACCCTCCGCTCGTCGCGGCCTGGGACCCGCGTCCGCGCACGCACCAGGACGCGACGCTCGTGATCGTCACGGCCGACAGCGGCGAGCGCGGGTGCGCGAGCGGCGACGCGCTGCCCGACGCGGCGCTCCTGGCCGAGCTGCTCGTGGGCCTCGACCCGTTCCGGACCGAGGTCGTGCGCGAGGTGTGCGAGACTGTCGACTTCCACGGCGGCAGGCCGTGGACGCTCGAGGTGGCGGTATGGGATCTCGTCGCCCGGGCGCTCGGCGAGCCGCTGTGGCGCCTGCTCGGCGGGCGCAGCGAGGCGCTCGTCGCCTACGCCTCGAGCGCCGAGCGTGTCGACGCCGACGAACGGGCGCGCCGCTGCGTCGCGCTGCGCGACGCGGGCGCGCGCGCCGTCAAGCTGCGGTTCCACGACGAGGACTGGCGCCGCGACGTCGAGGTGGTCGCGGCCGTGCGGGCGGCGGTCGGCGCGAAGATGCGGATCATGGTGGACGCGAACCAGGGCTGGCGGATGCCGGGCGACCGCTCGCCGCGGTGGGACGTCGCCACCGCCATCGCCTGCGCCCGCGCGCTCGAGCCGCTCGCGGTCGAGTGGCTCGAGGAGCCGCTGCGCACCGACGACATCGCGGGCTACGCCGCGCTGCGGCGCGGCACGTCGCTTCGGATCGCGGCGGGCGAGATGGTGCGCGAGGCCGCGCAGGCGCGCGATCTCGTGGTCGACGGGGGAGTGGACGTGATCCAGCCCGACGTCGTGCTCGCCGGCGGATTCGGCGGCGCGCGCCGGATCGCGGCGCTCGCCGACCTGCACGGGCGCATGTGGTCGCCGCACACCTGGTCGAACGGCTACGGCCTGGTGGCGAACCTGCACGCGGCGCTCGCCTTCTCGACCTGCCCGTGGATCGAGGTGCCGTTCGATCCCCCGGCGTGGCCGGCCGAGCGGCGCGACTGGCTGCTTCCCGAGCCCGTGCGGATCGCCTCTGACGGCACGATCCGCCCACCCGCCGGCCCCGGCCTGGGCGTCGAGCCCGACCTGGACGCGCTCGAGCGCCACCGGGTGGCATGAGCACGGCTCCCCTCGAGATCCGGGCGGCGGTGCTCGACCACGGCGGTGCGCCGCTCCAGGTCGAGACGCTCCTGCTGCACCCGCCGCATGCCGACGAGGTGCTCGTGCGGGTGGCCGCCGCCGGCGTGTGCCACTCCGACCTGCATCTCGCCCAGGGGCATCTGGGCGACGGCCGCTGGCCGATCGTGCTCGGGCACGAAGGGGCCGGCGTCGTCGAGGCCGTGGGCGAGCACGTCACGCACGTGCGTCCGGGCGACCCGGTCGCGTTCTGCTTCGTGCCGCCGTGTGGGACGTGCCGGATGTGCCTCGCCGGCAGCAAGCACCTGTGCGAGACGGCGGCCGAGCACTCGCTCGCGGGCATGCTCATGGACGGCACGTCGCGGCTCGAGCGGCCCGACGGGACGCAGATCAAGCATTTCCTGCACGTGTCCTGCTTCGCCGAGCGCTGCGTCGTTCCGGCCGGCTCGGCCGTGCCGCTCGGCGCCGACCTGCCGCTGTGGCAGGCCGCGCTCGTCGGCTGCGGGGTCGTCACCGGCGTCGGGGCGGTGCGCAACGCGGCCAAGGTGGCGCCGGGCGAGTCGGTGTGCGTGATCGGCTGCGGCGGCGTCGGGCTGCAGGTGGTCGTCGGTGCCCGGCTGGCGGGCGCCGGGCGCATCGTCGCGGTCGACCGCGACCCGCAGAAGCTCGCCCTCGCCCGCCTGCGCGGAGCGACCGACGTGGTCGAGGCCGGGGCCGACGTGCGTGACGCGATCCAGGAGCTGCTCCCCGGCGGCTTCGACCACGCCATCGAGGCGATCGGGCGCGCCGACACCATCCGGCTCGCGTGGGACGTCCTTCGCCCCGGCGGTCAGGCGACGGTGGTCGGCATCGCCCCCGCCGGCGTCAAGGTGTCGCTGCCGGCCCTGAGCCTCCTGAGCGAGAAGACCCTGCGCGGGTGCTTCTACGGCTCGGCCGACGTCGCCGCGGAGCTGCCCGGCCTGGTGCGGCTCGCCGTGGCGGGCGACATCGACCTCGCCGGCGTCGTCTCGCACGTGACCGATCTGGACGGGATCGAGGAGGCGATGGCGCGGCTGCGGCGCGGCGAGGGCGCACGCACGGTGGTGATCCTCGACGAGGAG
>DASXZF010000158.1:0-8420 GCA_036502065.1 Gaiellales bacterium | reverse complement strand
GGTGCGGGGGAAGGGCGTCCCCCAACCGGGTCAGTTCTTGATCGTGACGACGGTGCAGCGGCGTGCGTCGACGCCGGCGATCGTCAGCGCCTCGACGCAGTACTTGTACGAGCCGTCCGGGACCGTCTTCGTGTTGAACCCGCTCGGCCCGCCCACGTGCCAGATCATCTGCGCGCCGCAGGCGCCTCCGGCGGTGAAGTAGCAGCCGTTCTGGCGGTAGGTGCCGAATGCCCAGAAACGCCACAGCCGCGAGCCGGTCGGGAGCAGGCGCGAGCCGTCGAAGATCGTCCGCGTGACGAAGTGCTTGTGCGTGTCGTCGGTCGGCGCGAGGTAGGCGCGGATCGCGGCCGGAGCGAGCGGCAGCTGCGGGTTGTGCTGCATCTTCACCTTGGGCGTGTCGGTGACGCTCGTGCGGAAGTCGACCGTGCCGGTCAGATCGTCGAGCGAGATCGGCCGGGCCGGGTCGGTCAGCGCTGTCGGCGACTGGCCGACGCTCAGAGGGATGAACGCGCGCGAGCCGGCGACCATCGCGGTCAGCGGGCCGATCGCGGGCCACTCGGTGTTGTAGGGATCGGCCAGCAGGCCGTGGGGCCGGGCCGGATCGACGAGCCCGCAGCCGGCGGCATATTCGGAGATGTGCACGTGCAGCATCCCCTTCTTGACGGTGCCGAGCTCCTGGCGCCGGCGAACGACCGTGCCCGCCTTGACGGTCGAGAGCAGGTTCACGTGCCAGTACTGCAGATAGGAGCCCCTGGGGCCGCGCGTGGGGATGACGTTGAAGTGGTCGGGCTGGATGTCGGTGACCTTGCCCGCCTGCATCGCATAGACCGGGGCCTGGTCGCGCGGCGCCTCGACATCGACGCCGATGTGCACCGGCCCGCGGGGCTCGTCGAAGCTGCCCCGGATCGGATGCACCGCAGTCGTGGGCGCAAACGGCCATCCGCCGGGCGAGGTCGTGGCGCCGAAGCAGCGGGCATCGACGGCGTGCAGCGTGAAGGCCGTGTTCGGGATCGCCTCGAACGTCGGTGTCGGCGTGGTCGTCGCCGGCGGCGGGGTCGTCGTCGTGGGCTCGGTCGTGGTCGGCGGCGGGGTGACCACGGGTGCCGGCGTCGAGTGATGCCGCGTGGTCTTCCGACCGTGCGTCGCCCAGCCCTTGCGCGTGTGCCGCTTTGTCGTCTTCGCCGGCGCGGCGGAGGTCGTCGTCCCGCCCGAGACCGACCAGTTCCATAGGTCGTGCGAGTAGTGGACGTGCGTGTAGTGGGTGCGAAAGGCGCTTGCGAGCGACGGCGTCGCGAGAACGACGCCTGCGGCCAGAGCGGCGCTGCAGAAGATGATGAGGGCGGCGATGCGAGTCATGGGCGGCCTGGGCAGGGCCGGTGGTTTCATCGTCGGCCGCGGGCGGTACCTGGGTCACCCTTCCGGGGGAACCGCCTCCCCGCCCGACGGTCGTCGTTTGACGCGGGCAGGCGGATCGCACGACAATCGGCCGGTGCTCATCCTGTCCCGGTCAGACGTGGCTGCGGCGCTTGACCGAGATCGTCTCGTCGAGGCCGTCGCGGCGGCGATGCAGGAGCTCTCGAGCGGGGTCGCCTCGGTGCCCGCGCGCACGGCCGCGAGGATCGACGCGGTCGGCGGGGCGCTGCTCGCCATGCCCGCCTACGTGCCGGGCGCAGGCGCGCTGGCCGCGAAGCTCGTCTGCCAGTTCCCGCGCAACCCGGCCGAGCACGGCCTGCCGAGCCATGTCGCGATCATCGCCGTGTTCGATCCCACGACGGGCATGCCCGAGGCGGTCATGGACGGCGAGGTGATCACCGCCGCGCGCACGGCGGCGGGCTCGGCGCTCTCGGCCCGGCTGCTCGCCCGGCCCGACGCCGCGGTGCTCGCGATCCTCGGCACCGGCGTTCAGGCGCGCGCCCACGGGCAGGCGCTCGCACGGGTGCGCGCGCTCCGCGAGGTGCGCGTCGCCGGCCGCGACAACGAGCACGCGGCGCAGCTCGCCGCCGAGCTTGGCGCAGAGCTCGGCGTGCCCGCGGAGGCCGTCGACGGCTACCGCGAGGCGCTGGCCGGCGCCGACATCGTGTGCGCCTGCACCCACTCGCCCGAGCCGGTCGTGCGCGGGGCGTGGCTCGAGCCGGGGATGCACGTGACATCGGTCGGCGTGAACGGCGACGGCCGCGAGGTCGACGGCGAGGCGCTCGCCCGCTCGCTCGTGGTCGTCGAGTCGCGCGAGGCGGCGCTCAGCCCGTTTCCGACCGGCTCCAACGACCTGGGCTGGGCGGTGCGCGACGGCGCCATCGAGGCCGGCCACATCCACGCAGAGCTCGGCGAGCTCGTGGCGGGCACGCGCCCGGGCCGCACGAGCGCCGACCAGATCACGCTCTACAAGTCGGTGGGCGTCGCCGCGCAGGACGCGGCGGCGGCCGCGCTCGTGCTCACCGCCGCCAGGGCGGCCGGACTCGGCACCGACGTCGCATTCTGAAGGCCGGCGGCCGCGATTACCACGAAGCGGGGATGGGGCGGATCCCCCGCTCGGGTCGAGTCAAGGCCTCATGCCTCCCCGCCTGCGCCTCTCAGCTGTCCTTGTCCTCCTCGTCACCGCCGTCGTTGCCGCGCTTCCCCCGGCCGCGGTCGCGGGTCCCCGAAGCCGCACGTCGGCGCTGACCCGCTGGCTCGCCGGCCAGATCGGACCCGTGCGCCGAGCGCCGGGCGCCGTCGTGGGCAGCGTCCGCATGCAGGCCGCCGGCGAGGGCGCCGCGACCCTGTCGGCCTCGACTGGCTCTCATCCGCTGCGGCTCGTTCGCTCCTATCTCATCCCGGCCGCCGATCCCTCGGCCACGCGCCTCGCGAACTGGTCGTGGACGTATGACTCGGCCGTGACAGCCGTCGCCTTCGCCGTCGCCGGCGACCACGCCCACGCGGCTGTGCTGCTCGACCAGCTCGCGGCCCTGCAGGGCGCCGACGGCTCGATCGCGACCGCCTTCGACGTCCAGACGGGCGAGAGCTCTGCCGTCGTTCGTGCCGGCACCGTCGCCTGGGTGGGCATTGCGGCGGCCGCCTACGACCACCGCTTCCACACGAGCCGCTACGCCACCGTCGCCGGTCGCGCCGCCGGCGAGCTGCTCGCGCTTCGCAGCGCCGACGGCCTGGTGCAGGGCGGCCCCGACGTGACCTGGATCTCGACCCAGAACAACCTGCTCGCCTACGCGCTTCTCACCCGCCTTGCCCGCGACCAGCACTCTCCGCATCCCGTGGCGGCGGCCCGTGACGCCGTGGCGGCGAAGACGATCGCCACGGGTGTCTCGACGGGTCTCATGTCGACGGCCGGCGGCGCGCACTTCACCGAAGGCGTCGGCGACGCCGTGCTGCCGCTCGACGTGCAGTCGCTCGGCGCGATGTTCCTGCGCTCGCGCGGCCAGAACGCCGTCGCCCGCCAGGTGGTCGCGTTTGCGAACGCGCGGTTCGCCGTGTCTGACCGCTCGATCGTGAAGTCCTCGGCAGCGCCGACCTTCAACGAGACCTACGCGGCGGCCGGGCCGTTCTCCGGCTACCGGCCGTTCGCGGGCTCGGGGACGCCCGACGTGCTCTGGTTCGAGGGCACCGCCCAGATGCGGGCCGCCGCGGCCGCCGTCGGCGCATCCACCGCCGGCATCGACGCGAGCATGCGCAGCTGGGAGCGGATCACGGCGCACGCGGGCAACGCCCCGCTGATGGCCGGCCGTACGATCGACGCGGGCGGCTACGGCGAGTACCACGTCTGGCCCGCCGCGGCCGGTGCCGCGTGGGCCGTCCTGGCCGCGGACGGCCCCGGGCTCTTCCCGGCCCCCGCCGGCGGCTGAGACATCGGCTCAGGCCGGGCGTGGCGCTCGCCGCTGCGCCCGGTGCTGCGCCACCGCCGCGACGAGCAGGTCGCACTCGGCGTCGGTCGTGTAGGCCCCGACGGACAGCCGGATCAGCGTCGCGCCGCCGAGCTGGTCGACGGGGATCTCGATCCGGCGCGCCGCCCACAGATCGTCCTTGAGCGCCTGCGGCGAGTCGATGTCGAGATAGGCGGACACCATCTGCGGCGGCCGCAGGCTCGCGGCGGCCGTCGGCACCGCGCCGGCCTCGGTCACGAGCGCTGCGAGCGTCCGCTCGGCCAGCGTGTGGCAGCGGGCGACCACCGCCGGCCAGTCGTGGGCACGCCGGAACTCGATCGCCGCGGGGATCGAGAGCAGCGCGGTCGGGTCGAACGTCCCGGGCCAGGCGAAGCGGCACTGGTAGGCGCCCTCGCCGGCCCATGTCCAGCCCCACGAGACGACCGGGCCGCGGATCCACTCCCGGGCGGATTCGCTCGCGTGGATGAACGCCGCGCCGCGCGGGGCCAGAAGCCACTTGTGCGCGTTTCCGGCGTAGACGTCCGCGCCGATTCCGGGCAGGTCGAGGTCGACCTGGCCGGGCCCGTGGGCGCCGTCCACCACCGAGATCGCGCCGTGGCGCCTGGCCTCCGCGCAGATCAGCGCGATCGGGAGCACCGTGCTCGTGAGCGAGGTGATGTGCGAGCAGAACACGACTCGCGTGCGCCGCGTCATGCGGTCGAGCACGCAGGCGGCAAGCTCCTCGTCGCCGCGCGGTGTGCTCGGCAGGTCGGCGACGGTCACGCGCGCCCCCGCCTGCGCAGCCACCTCGTCCCAGAGCAGCCGCATGGCGCCGTACTCGTGGCTCGTGAGCAGCACCTCATCTCCGCGCTCGAGCCGGACCGAGCGGGCGACCGCGTTCACGGCGGTCGTCGTGTTCGCGGTGAGCGCGATCGAGGCCGGCTCGGCACCGACGAGCGCCGCGACCGACTCGCGCACGCGATCGAGCGCGTCCGGAAGCTCTCTGGCCAGGAATCGCACCGGCTCGGCCTCCATTTTGCGTCGCAGCGCGTCCTGGTGACGGTGCACCGGACGCGGCACGGCGCCGAACGAGCCGTGGTTCAGGAACACCACCGCCGGGTCGAGCATGAAGAGCGGCCGAAACTCGGATGCGGCTAGGGGCATGGCGCCACGCTATCCGAGGCGGGCGTTCGCGCGGCGGGGCGGTATCGTACGGGCCGTGCAGCGGGTGAACATCGGCGATCCGGCCTTCGTCTACACCGACGACGATCCCGAGGGATTCCGCGGCGGCCTGTTCCGGTTCGGCGCGAAGCTCGGCGCCGAGCAGATGGGAACGAGCGTGTACGAGCTCCCGCCCGGGCAGTCGATCTGCCCGTACCACTACGAGTACGCCGAGGAGGAGTGGCTGCTCGTGCTGCAGGGGCGGCCGACGCTCCGCCACCCGGACGGGTCGGACGAGCTCGAGCCCTGGGACGTCGTGTGCTTCGCGCCGGGGCCGCAGGGCGCCCACGCCGTGACCAACGCGACCGCCGAGGTCGTGCGGGTGATGATGTACTCGACCGTCAAGCACCCCGCCGCCACGGTCTATCCCGACAGCGACAAGATCGCGGTCTGGACCGGCAACCGCGACGACGACCTGATCGTGCACCGCACGAGCGGCGTGGACTACTGGTCGGGCGAGCCCGGCATCTGACGGCGACGCACCCGAGCCGGTCGCGGCCGCCGCTGGTAGAATCTCGCGACCGGAACGGTCGGCCATGACGGGGCCGTTCGGGGGCGCATAGCTCAGCTGGGAGAGCGTCCGCTTCACGCGCGGAAGGTCACAGGTTCGAGCCCTGTTGCGCCCACTCTCGTCTTCCCAGGATTCCTACCGCAGGTCGGTGGGGATGAACGCAGTCGGTGCGGCGTCCTTGCCACCTCGTAGCATCCGGCGACGGTGATCAAGTACATCGGCTCGAAGCGGACGCTCGTGCCGCTCATCCAGGACGTCGCCCGGCGCCTGCCAGTCGCGACGGCCTGCGACCTCTTCTCCGGCACCACCCGCGTCGGTCAGGGGCTGCGCGGCATCGGCCTCGAGGTCGTGTCCAACGACATCGCCTCGTACTCCGAGGTGCTCGGACAGGCCTACATCGTGGCGGACGAGCGGGTCGACCGGGCCCGGATCAGGCGCCTGCTCGCCGAGCTCTCACGGCTTCCGCCCGCACCCGGCTATTTCACGCGGACGTTCTGCGAGGACGCGCGCTACTTCCAGCCGCGAAACGGCGCCCGCATCGACGCGATCCGCCCGGCGATCGACGCGCTCGCCGTCGATCCCGTCGAGCGCGGGCTGCTGCTGACCTCGCTGATGGAGGCGGCCGACCGGGTCGACAGCACGACCGGCCTGCAGATGGCCTACCTGAAGAGCTGGGCGCGGCGGGCGTTCAACGATCTCGAGCTGCGCGAGCCGGTGGCCGTCGACGGCCCGTCCGGGAGCGTCGAGCGGATGGAGGCAAACGCGCTCGCGCCGGCCCTCGACACCGATCTCGTCTACATCGACCCGCCGTACAACCAGCACCGCTACCTCGGCAACTATCACGTCTGGGAGTCGCTGATCCGCTGGGACTGCCCCGAGACGTACGGCATCGCCAACAAGCGCATCGACTGCCGCGAGCCCGGCAGCGACTACAACAGCCGGCGCCGGGCCGGTGCGGCCTTCGACGGCCTGCTGAACGCGCTCGACGTGCCGTGGCTGCTCGTGTCGTTCAACAACGAGGGCTACCACGACCCCGACCACGTCCACGAGCGCCTCGCTGACCACGGCTACGTGAGCTCGATCGAGGTCGACTTCAAGCGCTACGTCGGCGCGCAGATCGGCATCCACAGCCCGAGCGGCGAGAAGGTCGGCGCCGTCTCGCACCTGCGCAACAAGGAGGTGCTCTTCGTCGTCGGGCCCGATCGCGGCATCGTCGAGCGTGCATTCGACGGCGCGGGATTGACAGCCGCGAGCGGGCGCTTGTAGGATCGTGACTTCGGGCACATAACACTCGGGCAGGGTGGTATGCGGGCGACGACGACGGGAACTGGGACGGAGAACGGGCTGCGAACCGACGCGGACGTCGTGTCGGCGGCAGCCGCGAGGCCCGGCGACTCGTTCCCCGAGCTCGTGTGGGCGCACCATCGCTGGCAGAGCGACCTGCACGCCGCTGACACCCTCCACGTCCCGTCCGAGGCCGGCTTTCGCGAGACGCTGCAGGCATTCGAGGCCCGCCACGGCGAGATCGTGAACGCCTACTGGTGCCAGCACGAGGCATCGGCCGTCGCCATCACGCGCAAGGATCGCCCGGGCCGCGCGCGCGGCGTCGAGATGCGCTTCCACTCGGCCACCCACTGGGCGACCCAGAACACGCCGGAGGTGGCCGATGTGCTGCACGACTGCGACTCGCTCGCGATCCGGATCTCGGAGATCCTGCGTGGGGCGAGCGAGCTGATCGGCCTGCAGCTCCTGCTCGCCTGCGCCGGGCATCTGCTGGCGGCCGCCGACTACGTCGAGCGGCCGCCGAGCCAGCGCGAGCGAACGGCGCTCGCCCGCCGCCAGAAGGCCGAGCTCGGCACCGTTGCGGCCTACTACCGCCGCGCCGGCGCCCAGGCGGGGCGCATGGTCTACGTCGGCGGGATGGTGCGCGGCGGGGTCCTGTGCGCGCTCCTTGCGGCCCTTGCCGTCACGGTGGCCGTCGCGTTCACCAACCTGAGCTTCCACAATCCCGGCGTCGAGCAGTTCCTGGCCGTCTGCACCGCCGGGGCGGTGGGCGCCATCGTCAGCGTGCTCTCGCGCATGGCCTCGCCGCGGCCGGAGGCATTCAGCCTCGACTTCGAGGTGGGGCGAAAGTCGATCCGCTGGCTGGGCGCGTTCCGTCCGCTCACGGGCACCGTCTTCGCCCTCTTCGCCTACTTCGCGCTGCGCAGCGAGCTGCTCACGGTCCCGGTGCCCGCCAACGGCAAGGCGATCTACTTCTACATCGTCGTGGCGTTCTCGGCCGGATTCAGCGAGCGCTGGGCGAAGGTGATGATGAGCAGCGCCGAGCAGAAGATCGCCCCTGGCCTGCACACGAGCGCCGCTCCTGAGCCGGACCAGGTTCCCGCCGCCCGCGCAGTCGCGGCGGACGCCGAGTAGCTCAGACCGCGGCGGCCAGCGTGCGCTCGAGCTCGTCCAGGCGTGCCGCGGTGCGCGCGTCGGCCGGCGTGTAGGCGACGATGCGGGTGCCGAGGCCCGGGTCGAGCCAGAGATAGGTGTACTCGAGCCGCAGCAGGCCGACGAGCGGGTGCTGGATGCGCTTGACCGCGTTCTCGGGGCCGCGGACGTCGTGCCGGGCCCACATCTCGGCGAACTTCGGCGATGCCACCTGCAGGCGGGCGATCAGGTTCTTCCACGCCGGCTCGGCGACGTGCTCGGCCATCGCGGCGCGGTACTGGGCCACCATGCGCGCGGCGGTCTCGTCCCAGTCGGCCGCCGTCCTGCGCCACTGCGGGCTCGTGAAGAGCAGCCACAGGCAGTTCTGCTCGTCCGGCGGCACCGTCCCGATCGACGGG
>DASXZF010000157.1:0-14076 GCA_036502065.1 Gaiellales bacterium | reverse complement strand
CTCGGCCACCGATGCGTCCGACCTCGTCGCCGATCTCCGATCGCCCCCGCCTGGTCTGCATGCCCGGCGGGCGCTCGACCTGACCGAGGACTCCGGGATCCTGACCGCGCTTGCCAACGACATCGGCGCCGAGGTGCTCTTCGCCCGCCAGGTGATCGCCTACGGCCGGCCGGGCGACGCGGTGGTCGCCCTCTCGACGAGCGGCGGGTCCGAGAACGTCCTCGCCGGCCTGGCCGAGGCCCGCCGCCGCGGCCTGGTCACCGTCGCGTTCGTCGGCTACGACGGTGGCCGCATCCTCGCCGACCGGCTGGCAGATTACGTGATCGGCACCCCTTCACAGCACATCCCCCGCATCCAGGAGGCGCAGGCAAGCGCCTACCACGCGCTGCGCGAGCTGATCGAGCTCGACGCCGGCTGAGCGTCAGACGCCGCGGCCGGGTGCGGGCTGGGAGAAGAACCAGCGGTGACCCTCGGGATCCGCCGCCTCGTAGCGGCGTTCACCGTACGGCTGGGCCTCCGGCTCGCTGCGAATCTCGGCTCCGGCCTGCCGCGCCCGGTCGCAGTGCGAGTCGACGTCCTCGACATCCACGCACACGAGCACGGAGTCGGCTCCGAGCTCGAGCGGATTGCGGTAGCCCGGCCCGGGGTTGCCCAGGTAGATGCGGCCGGCGCCGATCCGCATTTCGGCATGCGTCACGTCGCCCTCCGATCCGCGTTGGCGGTCTACCTCCTCGAACCCGAACGCGCGGGTGAGGAAGTCGAGCGCCGCTTCAGCGTCGGCGTAGAGAACGTACGGCGTGACCGCCTGGCTCACGTCGGCCCCCCTCGGTCCCGGCCCGTCCGGGCGCAGTCGGCGCACAGCCCGGCGATCGGGAAGTGCGTGAACCGGGCCTCGAACCCGTGCAGGTCGCGCACGGCGTCGCGCACCGGGTCGAGCTCGGCGGGGGCGAGCGCGCGCACGCCGCCGCAGCTCTCGCAGTAGAGGTACTCGCACACGCCGTGGCCGACCAGGGCGTGCAGGCCCGGCCCGTGGCCGAGGTGCACGTGGCGCACGACGCCGTGGGCCTCGAGGGTCTCGAGGTTGCGGTAGACCGAGGCGGTGTCGAGGCCGAGCCGGCTCGAGAGCTGCTCCGCCGACAGCGGCACCTCCGAGGCGAAGAGCGCCTCGAGCACGAGCCGCCGCGGAGTCGAGATGCGCAGGCCGCGCTCGCGTAGGGCCGCCACGGCCTCTTCGAGGCCGGTGAACTCGAGCCTCGGGACGCGCGGAGCCTCGGTCATCGCACCGGAACCTACATCCGGGTCTTGAGCGCCGCACCCCACCGCTGCTCGATGCGGCCGAGGCGCCACACGGCGAGCGAGACGGCCCAGGTCACCACGAACAAGGCGACGATCACGAAGCCGACGGTGTTCAGGTCGACGGCCCGGCCGCCGAAGAGGCCGGCGACCTCGATCGTGCCGATCACGAGGGCGATCAGCACGGAGAGGCCCGTGATCGTGATGTTGTAGTAGACCTTGCGCACGGGCTGCGAGAACGCCCAGCCGTAGGCGAAGTTCATGAACGAGCCGTCGATCGTGTCGAGCAGCGACATGCCCGCAGCGAACAGGATCGGCAGGCACAGGACGGCATAGAAGGGCAGCCCGGCGCCGGCCGCCCCGGCGGCGAGGAAGAGCAGCGCCACCTCGGTGACGGTGTCGAAGCCGAGCCCGAACAGGAGCCCGATCGGGAACATCTGCCAGGGGTGTGAGACGGCGCCGGTGAACCGGCCGTACACACGGTTCATGAGGCCGCGCGAGTTCAGCCGCTCCTCGAGCTCGGCCTCGTCGTAGCGGCCGCTGCGCATGTCGCGGAAGACGCCCAGGATCCCGACCAGGATGACGACGTTCAGGATTGCGATCAGGTAGAGGAAGGTCGCCGACACGCCGGTGCCGACGAGCCCGGTGAGGTCGTGCAGCCGCGAGCCCGGATGCGTCACCGGCCCGTCGAGCGCGCGGACGCCGATCGCGAACAGGAACGCCATCGCAAAGACGATCGACGAGTGGCCGAGCGAGAAGAAGAAGCCCACGCTGAGCGGCCGCTTGTCCTCGGACATGAGCTTTCGGGTGGTGTTGTCGATCGCGGCGATGTGGTCGGCGTCGAACGCGTGGCGCAGGCCGAGCGTGTAGGCCGTGAGGCCGACGCCGATCGTGAACGCTCCCGATGCCCCCATCCGGTAGTGGTGGGGCGCGACGACGACGAAGAGCAGGAAGAAGCCGACGACGTGCAGGCCGGCGACGATCGCCGTCATCGCCCCGAGGCTGCGCCACTGTGCGGCGGTGAGCGCCGAGCCGATCCGGCCGGTGCGCGTGGACGAACCCATTTGGCCAGCCTAGACGCGGCCATTCGCTCTTGCAACGAGGTCGCGTTAGGCGCTCAGCCCAGGGTAATCAGGGTGACCACGGAGGCGTTCTCAGCGGTCGATGAAGCGGCCGATGCGCTCGTTCGCGCCCGAGGCCCAGCACGACCCGCCCGGGGTGCAGGCGACGGCGTCGAAGCTGCCGGTGGCAAACCGCGTCCACGAGAACCCCGCGTCGGTCGTGATGTCGCTTCCGGTCAGGCCGACGGCGAGCGCCGTTCCCGGCGTGTGCGGCACCCAGGCGGCGCCCGAGCGGTAGGCGTTCGGGGCGGCCGAGTCTGCGACGAGCGCCCACGTCTGGCCGCCGTCGCCCGTGAGTGCCAGCGCGTGCGGCGCCGTGACGGGCGTCGCGAAGTCGCCGCCGATCGCAAAGCCCTGCGTCGGGCTTCGGAACGCGAGCGCGAACACCCCGGCGCTGGCGCCGCGATGGAGCGGCGTCTGCGACGCCTTCCAGTGGCGGCCGCCGTCGGTCGAGCGGTAGACGCGGGAGCCGTCCGGGCCGCCGCTGCCAAACCATGCGTCGTGGTGGCCGAAGGTCGTGATGCACTCGTTGCTCGCCGCGAAGCCGTACTCGTTGGGCGAGTTCGCCGCCGGCACGTTCGCGGCCGGGTCGATGCGCCAGCTGCGGCCGCCGTCTCGGGTGATCAGGACGCGGAAGCGGCCGTTCACGGGGTCGCTCAGCACGAGCCCGCGGCGGCGGTCGAAGAACGCCATGCAGTCGTAGAAGGCCTGTGGGCTCGTGTTGCGGTTCGTGATCCGCCAGTGCCTGCCGCCGTCGGCGGTCAGGTAGGTGCGGAAGTCGCCCGGGTGGTCGCCGACCGACATGATGACCGCGTGGTTGCGGTCAAACGCCTTCAGGCCGCGGAACTCGAGCGCGCTCGTCCCCGCCGGGCCGACGCTTCGCCACGAGCGGCCGCCGTTCGTCGTGCGCAGGACCGTCCCGTCGCTGCCGCTGGCCCAGGCCACTCGGCGCGATACGGGGCTGATGGCACGCAGATCGGCGCTGCCGCCGTGGTGCAACACCCTCCAGTGCGGCCGTCCGTGCGCGCTCGCCGTCGCCGACGCGCCCGCGAGCGCCGTCGCTGCCACCACCAGCACCACGCCGATTGACCTGCCGATCGGCACCCTCCCCATGCCGGCCATCATACCCCGAGCGCACCAAAAGGGGTCTGACCCCTTTTGGTGCGCGGGCTGTGAGCCGGGTCACACCTTCGGCGCCGGCGGCGAACCGGCTGCGGCCGTCCGGGGTAGCTCGTGAACGAGGCCGAGCCTTGGGGCACGCGCAGCCTGCGCGCGGGCGGGGGGTCGAGCGCGCCGCGCTCGGGGCCGCACCACGAAGGGGGCGGTATGTCAAGGAAGCGGCTCACAGGGGTCGCGGCGAGCTGCGCTGCGGCCGTGTTGTGCCTGGGCGTCACGGCGGCCCAGGGAGCGATGGGCGCGTTCGTCGGCCCGCTGCACAAGCTGACCGTGCTCGGATCGACCGTGCCGGGCAACGGCGACGTCAACCCGTACGGGATGGCGGTCGTGCCGCGGTCGGTGGGGCACCTGCGCAAGGGCGACGTGCTCGTCTCGAACTTCAACGCGGCGTCAAACGCGCAGGGCACCGGCACGACGATCGGCGAGATGAGCCCCGGCGGGCACCGCACCACGTTCGCCCGGCTCGAGCCCGGGATGCTCCACGGAGCCTGCCCCGGCGGCGTCGGGCTCACGACGGCGCTCGGCGTGCTGCGAAGCGGCTGGGTGATCGTCGGCAGCCTGCCGACGGCCAACGGCATGTCGGCGACGGCGCGGGCCGGCTGCCTGATCGTCGTCAACAGCCGCGGCCATGCGGTCGAGACGTTCGCCGGCGGCTCGATCAACGGGCCGTGGGACATGACCACGCTCGACCGCGGTGATCGCGCGACGCTCTTCGTCGCCAATGTCCTGAACGGCACCGTCGCGGCCGGCGGGGCAACCGTCGATCATGGGACGGTCGTCCGCATCGACCTGCGCACGGGCGGCGGCGGCATGCCGCGGATGACCTCCGAGCGGGCGATCGCGCGCGGCTTCGGCGAGCACAGCGACCCGGCCGCACTCGTGGTCGGTCCGACCGGCCTCGGCCTCGGCCGCGGCGGGACGCTCTACGTCGCCGACAGCGTGGGGAACCGCATCGCGGCGGTGCCGCATGCGCTCACGCGCACGCACGCTGCCTGGATGGGCCGCACCGTCACGATGAACGGCGCCCTGAACGTCCCGCTCGGGCTCATCGTCGCGCCGGGCGGCGACATCCTGACCGTGAACGCGGGTGACGGGCGCCTGGTCGAGACCACTCCCGGCGGCGATCAGGTCGCCGTGCGCTGGCTCGACATGTCCGGCTCGCCTCCCGGCTCGGGAGCGCTCTTCGGGCTCGCCGTCAAGCCGGGCCACCGTGCCGTCTACTTCGTCGACGACGCGACGAACCAGTTCGACCTGCTGCACTGAGCGAGGCCACGCGGTCCCGGCCGGCGGCGCGTCCGCCGGCCGGGGGCCGCCGGTAGAGTCCGTACCGTGGCTCATCGCGTGACGACCGTCGACGATCTTGGCCCCGGCGTGTTCCGCAAGCTGCGCCACGCGCTCGACGTCACGGCGTTCGGCGTGAACGCGATCGTGCTCGCACCGGGCACCGAGTGGTTCAACCACTTCCACCACGTGCAGGACGAGCTCTACTTCGTGCACGCGGGCACGGCCCGGTTCGACGTGGACGGCGAATGCTTCGAGCTTGGGCCGGGCGGCGCCGTGCACGTTCAGTCGACGACGCCGCGGCGGTTCTGGAACGCCGGCGACACCGATCTCGTGTTGCTCGCGATCGGCGGCAAGGACGGCTACGTCGAGCGCGACGGCGAGATGGTCGACCCGGCCGACGTCGAACGGCGGCGGCGGTTCTCGGCCGGCGACCTCGAGGCGATTCGGCGTCGTTAGCGCGCGGCGCTACGATCCGTCGCGTGACGGCGGTCTCGTGGAAGGTGATCCAGAACGGCTGGGACGTGTTCTCGAGCGACGGCGAGCACGTCGGCGTCGTCTTCCTCGTCGTCGGCGACGAGAACGAGGACATCTTCGACGGTCTCGCCATCACCCAGCACGGCGGGTTTGCGTTCCACAACTACGCCGACCGGCCGCACTACCTCGAGGCCTCTGCGGTGGGGACGATCGACGACTCCGGGCGGGTCGACATCAGGATCACCGCGCAGGAAGCGCAGCACCTCCCGCTCCACGACGTCCCCGAGAGCGCCGAGATCTCGCCGGAGGGCGCGTCGCGGATGGACCGCCTGCGCACCGGCATCGAGCACCTGACCGGCGAGGACCGCACCAACTGATCTCGCCGGCCGCCGCCGCGCCGGTCACGTCGCGAAGTCGGGTGAGGCGGGATGCTCGGAGCCGGAGCGTCCCTTCGGCTCCTCCCACGACTCCTGCCGGCCAAGCGCCGTGAGGTCGAGGAAGGTGTAGGCGCTGCCGACATCCTCGACGCCGCGGCCGTAGGTCGAGTTGGTGTGAAAGACGCGATCGCCGTTGCGCAGGAAGCAGCTCACTCCCGGCATCTCGATCGGCTGCGGCGCCTCGGTGACCCAGCGGACGGCCGGGGCGCGCCCGACCTCGGCTCGCGTGCGGAAGTTCACCTCGATCGGCGCGACCGACTCGTCGAGCGTCGTGTGGAAGTCGTAGTTGAAGCGGTTTCCATGCGACGAGTACCAGGGGATCGTCCACCCCTTCCGCCGGCTGTAGGCCTGGAGCGTCGCGAGCGGCGCGCGCGAGACGAGGACGAAGGCGGTCTCGCGAGCCGCCAGGTGGTCGATGACACCGGCGGCGATCTCGTCCACCGAGGCCGTGCAGCTCGAGCAGCCGTCCTCCCAGGACGGGTCGAACATGAAGTGCTGCACGATCAGCTGGCGACCCGCTCCGAACATGTCGATCAGGCGCGCCTCGCCGTCGGGGCCGTGGAAGACGTAGTCCTCCTGCACCTCGACCATCGGCAGCCGCCTGCGGTCGGCGTTCAGCTCGTCCTGGAGCCGGGTCAGCGCCTTCTCGCGCTCGAGCAGCGCGCGGCGGGCGGCGTGCCATTCGGCGGTGGTTGCGATCTCGGGCAGGCTCACGGGGCACCTCCGGATTGGGTGTACGGGAGTCTGACCGCTCCTTCGCGCCGAACTCATCGCTCCCCACTTTGCAGTAGGTCGAATCTCAAGTTGAGGTACTTGCAGCCGATCACGTAGGCAATAGAAGTTCTTGCACGATTGGCGGAGGAACCCGATGGCGGACGTATTTCGTGATATGCCGATGGCGCGGAAGCTGTACGGAAGCTTCGGCGTGATCGTCGTGTTCCTGGCGGCGGTGGCCGCCGTCTCGCTGTGGGCACAGGCGACGATGGGCGACGCCAGCCGGGCGGCGCGTGCGGCCGACCGCAAGGCCGAGGCGGCTGCCGAGGTGAAGGGGCTCGCGGCCTACATCCACGAGTCGCAGACGCGCTTCGTGCTCACCCGCGGGCTGTCGTTCGGCGATCACGAGGGCGACGTGCACGAGTTTCAGGCCGGTCTGCGCAGGCTGGCCGCCGACAGCACGACCCCGTCCGACCACACGCACTTGGTGGCGATCCGGCGGGCCTATGCAACCGTCGCAAGCTTCGACCGCACCCTGATCGGGAACGTCCGCGCCGGCAAGCTCCGGGTGGCCACGGCGATCGTCCAGGGCGGAGCCGACGAAGCAGCCGACACGCTGGCAAACGCCGCGGCCGGCTACGAGGCCGAGGCGAACCGCAGCCAGGCCGCCGCCGATGCACGCTTCGCGTCGACCCGGTCGCTCGCCACGTGGCTCGTCGCCGGCGTCGCGCTCTTCGCGGCGTTGCTCGCGGGCGGGTTCGCATTCCTCGCCGCGCGGGGGATCACACGCGGCCTGCGGCCCGTGCTCGAGCGGCTGACGATGCTGCGCCAGGACTGCGTCAACGAGCTGCGCGAGGGCCTCGAGGCGCTCTCGACCGGCGACCTCACCGTCGCGGTCGTCGCGGCCACGCCGCCGATCGAGAACCCGAGCCGCGACGAGATCGGCCAGACCGCGGATGCCGTGAACGGGATCCTGGCGGCCACCGTCGCATCCGTCGAGGCGTACAACCGGATGCGTGGCGAGCTCTCGGCGCTCGTCGCCCGGATCACCGAGGTGTCGGGCACGATCAGCGCCGCCTCGCACGACATCGCGGCGACGTCGGAGGAGACGAGCCGCGCCGTCGGCGACATCGCCGTTGCGATCGGGGGCGTCGCAGCCGGCGCCGAGCGCCAGGCGCGCATGGTCGAGCGCGCGAACGTCACGACCGCCGAGACCAGCGATGCAGCCGAGCAGGCCCGCCGGGTGGCCGAGGTCGGCGCCTCGTCCGCCGGCCGGGCGTCCGAGGCGATGGCGTCGGTGGACGACTCGACCCGCGAGGTGACGGCCGCGATCGGGCAGCTGGCGGGCAAGTCGGAGCAGATCGGCGGCATCGTCGTGACCATCACCGGCCTCGCCGACCAGACGAACCTGCTGGCGCTGAACGCCGCGATCGAAGCTGCGCGCGCCGGTGAGCAGGGCCGTGGCTTTGCCGTCGTCGCCGAGGAGGTGCGCAAGCTCGCCGAGCAGTCGCACACGGCCGCCGGCCGCATCGCCGACCTGATCGGCGAGATCCAGGCCGAGACGGGCCGCGTCGTGCGGGTCGTCGAGGAGACGTCCGGCCGCACCGAGGAGGGCACCGCGGTGGTGGGGAGCGCGCGCGACGCCTTCCTTGCCATCGACGAGGCCGTCCGGGTCGTCACCGAGCGGATCCACGAGATCGCCGTCGCGACCGGCGAGGTCGCCGGCGTCGCCGAGCAGGCGAGCATCGCCACCGAGCAGGTCTCGGCCTCGACCCAGCAGACGACCGCAAGCGCCGAGGAGCTCGCGGCGAGCGCGAATCAGCTGGCGACCACCGCCGCGACGCTCGACGAGCTGGTCTCGGGCTTCACGACCGCGGGCTGACGCGAACCCTCAGCCGTCGCGCTGAGAGGCGCGAGCGCCCATGCCCGAGGCGGCGAGCCAGCCTGCGACGATCGCGGCCACGCCGGCTGCGACGACCGGCAGCTGTGTCGTCGCAAGGCCCGCGGTCACGACGATCACGCCCACGCTCATGAGCGCGACCGAGAGGGCCGACCTCCGTGTCCCACCAGGCACGCTCCCGACGATACGTCGCGGCGGCCGCGGGCGCACTGGGCGTTTTCACCCATCTGGCGGGCCTCAGGGCAGCGCGCGTTCCCAGCGAGCGATCTCGAACGGCAGCTCCGCCCGGCCTCCGACCGCGAGGATCGCGGTGCCGTCGGCGGTCGCCCGCGCGCTTCGGATCAGGGCGGGGTCGCGCACGAACACGAGCGTTCCGGCGGGAGCGTCGAGGTCCTGGCCGTCCACGGTGAAGACGGCGTGGCCGCTCATCACCGCGAACAGCTCCTGATGGCCGTTCGTGCCGTTGGCGTCGTCGTCGCGCTCGTGATGCGGCTCGATCATCTCATCGCCGACGTTGCCCGTGATGCCGTTCACCCCGAAGGCGCGGATGTCGAAGTGCCGGCGGACGAGATGGAAGTCGCCGTCGGTGGCATCCGCGTTGGCCGGGTCGATGTCGGTCAGCACGGTGACGTCGGCCAGGCTGACGGCGCCGAAGGGCGCGCTGCGTGGATCGGGCATGCACGAGAACCTGGCAGGTCGCCGGGCGAAAGTCAACCGGCCTTCTGGGAGCTACACCGCGCCGTCGAGCGAGTAGCCATAGCGCCAGAGCATGGGAGCGGTGAGCGACGTGACCGTGCGGCGCGCGCGGGGCGACAGCTTCTGGCGCCACTCGCGGTCGATCCGCAGCGGGCCGCGGTCGGGCCGAAACCGCACCGGGTTCCCGCCGACCGCGTGGTGCACCGCCGAGCCGCTGCGGGCCGCGGCATCGATGCCCGTGCCGTCCAGAACCCGCGCCACCCACAGGTCGGGGTCGTCCACCATGTCCTCGTAGCGCACCCGCACGCTCCGCACGGACCGGCCGAGCACCTCGAGCAGCGCGTTGGCGTCGAGCCACATGAGCGCCGTCCGCGCCGGCGACATGCGGGTCATCATCCGATCGCCGCCGGTGGCGTCGGGGCGGGCGACGACCTTCGTCCACGAGTAGGCCACGCCGCGGCTGTCGCGCACCAGGTGCACGGCCCGCAGGTCGAGGCCAGGGACCTGGCGCAGCACGAAGCCGTGCGGCGGGTCCTTGCTCGAGTCGACCACGAGCTCTGCGCCCGACACGGCGTGGATCGCCGCGAAGAGCTGCGCCAGCACCTCGGAGTAGCGGCCGAGCTCGACGCGCAGCCCGGCCGGCCTCGCCAGCAGGGCGGGCAGTTGCCGGTGGCGGTCGACGGCGCGTGCGCAGGCGACCATCGCCGCCGCGTCGACGCTCCCCCAGCCTCCGTATGCGTGCTCGCCGACCGCGCTCCAGAACTCGCACTCGGCGAACGTGGCCCGGCACGAGCAGAGCGCGTTTTGGCGGAGGCCTCGTTCCCATAGGTGGCGCACCTCGCCCACGTTGGCGACGCCGCTGACATCGCCCAGCAGCATGTCCAGTATCGTGCTGCCGCTGCGCCCCAGGCCTCCGATGTAGAGCACGCGGCTCACAGCGCGCCGGCCTGTGACGGCGTCTCCGAGAACACGAACTGCGGCGGCATGAGCGCCGCGGTGCGCTGCCGTTCGGCGACTTCGGCCGTGCGCCGCCGCCAGAGCAGCGCGCACGCGATCATGACGACGTAGATCGCCGCCGGCAGGAAGTCGTACACCATCATCTCGACGAACGAGATCAGGATGACGCTCTCCCACAGGATCTCGTCGAGCGATCTGCGCCGCAGCGCGAGCAGGAACGTGAATCCGAACCAGCCCAGGTAGAACACCAGACCCGGGTACCCGTGCGAGAACAGGATCAGGTAGAACTGCCCCTGGGTGCCGACCCGTACATTGGCGGTGCTGCTGAGGTTGGCGGACGCCCGCGGCGTGCCGAACCCGAACAGCGGAGACTTGCTGGTGCCGCTGAACGTGTCCGAATAGAGCGTCGCACGTGTGCCGTTGCTGTTGTGGCTCGAGCTCACCCGCTGGTCGGCGAGGTGGCCGAGCGGCGAGACGAGAATGATCGCCGCGAGCACCAGCGCCACCGCGCCCCCGCCCATCAGGAGCCTGGCGTGGCGCGCCGCCGCGAGGCGCACGCCGACGAAGATCGCCGCGGTGATCAGCGCGATCCACAGTCCGCGGTTGATCGAGACGATGATCGGGATCGCGGCGATCGCGAAGAGGATCAGCATGCCCTTGCGGATCATGGGCGAGCGCGACCGCAGCGTGGTGATCACGGCAAACGGCGTCAGCACCCCCACGGTCGCGGCCCACTGGTTGGTGTAGGCAAAGAGCGTGATCGGCCTGCCGATCGGGTGGCCGAGCGCCTTGAACTGGATCTGCGCCAGGGCCGGGTGGACGTAGGCGTAGGCGGTCGGATTGTTGAGGACGGACTTCGGCACCAGCGCTTCGCCGAGCGTGTGGAACGAGAACGTCGGATCGAACACGCCCACCAACCCGCCCACGACCGCGAGCGCCCAGAGCACCGTGAGCGCGCCCGCCACCGTGTCGTCGGGCAGATCGCCGGCAGAGGCGTTGTAGATCCAGAGGAACACGCCGGTCGCGGTCAGATAGATCACCGCCCGCCAGGCGAAGAGGCCCGCCTGCTGGGCCGTGCTGAGCTCGATCGCCGAGAACAGCATCCACATCAGGAACAGCACCCAGATGCCGAATCCGGGCGGCACGCGGATCGCCGAGCGCAGGCACAGCGACAGCACGAAGACGCCCGCCGCCACGGGCCAGACGAAGTAGGCGAGACCGAGGCCCCAGAGCACCGGGTAGAGGCCGATCAGCAGGTAGAGCTGCCACCCCGGAGGCATCCGCCGGGCGATCAGCCCGTCCACCTCACACCCCCCTGCCGTGGGCGTTCAGGCGCGAGAGCAGCGATTCGGTCGGCAGGAGCCCGGCGGCGACCATCAGGGCCAGGTATCCGCGCGGCTGGCGCCAATCGTGCCGGACGCACGCGGTCGCCCAGCGGCACGCGGTGCGCCTGAGCCCCATCGCCGCATAGCCGAACGCGATCTGGCCCTGGACCCGCGCCTTGCCCCGCGGGCAGCCGTCGAACTCGGGATACTCCCTGAGAATGTATTCGAGCCCGCCCACGTAGAGATCCCAGCGGCGCGAGTAGCGCGACCCCTCGTGCCAGGCCACGTCGACGAGCGGCTCGTCGACCACGACGATCGGGGCGATCCGCGAGGCCCGCAGCTGCCATTCGTAGTCCTCGGAGGCTCCCCGCGGGATGGCCTCGTCGATCAGCCCGATGCGCTCGATGATCGCGTCACGGCGAGCCAGGATCGTGCTCGAGTGCAGCACGGCGACGCGGTCGCGGACGAGGTCGGCGAACGCCACCGTGGCCCCTGGCGCGCGGCGCACCGTGCGGTGCCGGCCGTAGGTGACGACGTTGGAGCAGCTCGCGACGAGCGCCCCCGTCTCCTCGAGCGCCCGCATCTGCAGGCGCAGCTTCCGCGCATCCCAGGTGTCGTCGTCGTCGCAGAACGCGACCAGCGGCGCCCGGGCCGCCAGGATCCCCGTGTTGCGCGCGCCGGCGAGGCCGGGTATGCGGGCGTTCGCGAGCTCCCTGATCGCGAGGTCCGGTCGGGCGTCGCCCGCGAACCGCTCGGTGACCTCGGGGGCGTCGTGCACGATGATGCACTCCACGAGGGCGTCCAGATCCTGCGCAGCGATCGACGCGATCGTCCGCGGCAGGAGGTCCGGCCGCCCGTGCGTCGGGATGACCACGGACACGGCGGGTGTCCGCAACTCGTCCACGCTATCCCGTCCCCACCACCGACCCGTCGCGGCTGCGCAGCTCGTGCACGAAGGCGCGCAGGAACCACGAACCGGTCTGGACGTAGCGCGGCGCCATCCGCACGGGCTCCTGGCAGATGCGGAAGGCCCACTCGGCCCCGACCCGGCGCACGACGGCCGGGGCGCGGCGGATACTGCCTCCCAGGACGGGGATGGCTGCGCCACAGCACAGGATCGGCCCCGAGACGTACGGCCGCAACTGGTCTGCAAGGAACTCCTGCTTGGGCACGCCGAGGCCGATCAGGACGAGGTTCGGGTTCGCGTTGCGCACCCGCTCGAACATGGCCTCGAGCGCCTCCGGAGTGTCCCACACGCCCACCGGCATGGGCTCGACGATGACGATGTCGTGGCGTTCGCCCTCGCGTTCGGCCACCGCTTCGGCGGTGCCGGGTGGACCGCCGAGGATCGCGAGCCGGAACTGTGCGTCCGACTGCAGCACGCGGTCGACCAGGTCGATCCCGATCACACGCCCGGGAAGCGCAGGGTGCAGGATGCGCGAGGCCGCGACGAGCGGCCAGCCGTCGGCCACATTCAGCTCGCTCGTGGCCATGATCGCGCGGAATTGCGGCGACTTGGCCGCGAGCATCAGGTGGCTGATGTGGGACGAGAGCACCACCGCCGCCTGCTCGGCGTTCGCTCGGTCGACCACCCACCGCACCACGCTGTCGAGCGTGAGCGGCGCAAGCGTCAGTCCGCCGAACCGGAAATCGTCGTCCCGTGCGCCGCTGCTGTCGAGGCCCGGGTTGGTTGTGCGTACCGTCAAGGTGTGCTGCCTTTGCTGCCGAGGGCGACGTGGATCGTTCAGCGCTTCCCGAGCCCTGGAATTGGAAGTGCCGCCGGCAGACGGCTGGAGCCGTCGCCGTTCAGGGATGCACCCGTGTCCGAGACCCGTCCGTAGTAGCCGTAGCCGTAGATCGGATTGGCGTCGGCTGCGGTCACCACGACTCCCAGCGCCATCGCCGGGACAGCCTTCAGCGTCTCCTGCAGGTTCCAGCTGATCTCGGGCGTCACCCGGTCGGCGCGCGTGATCACGACCAGCGCGTCCGCTCGCGAGCTCACCACCATTGCGTGGCTCACGGTGAGAAGCGGCGTGCAGTCGACGATCACGTAGTCGGCCGACTCACGGAGCTCGCCGATCACCGTGTCGAGCCGGTCCGAGGCCAGGAGGCCGGTGGGATCCCCGGTCACGCGCCCGGCCGGGATCACCCGCAGCCGCCCGCCTGCCATTGCGTGTCCGGGAAGCATGACCTCGACTCCGACATCGGCGACGTCGAGGTCGCCGGCGAGGAGGTCGAACAGTCCCGGGCCGTCGTCGGCGCCGAAGAACCGCGCTGCGGTCGGTCGCAGCAGGTCGCCGTCGACCATCACCACCGACTTGCCCATCTGGGCCAGCGCGACGCTCACGTTGGCGGCGGTCGTGGACTTGCCCTCGGAGTCCACTGCGCTCGTGATCAGGAGAACCTGCCGGTCAGGCGTGGCACACAGCAGCGCAAGGCGCACGGCCAGGAGCCGGTACGACTCGGCCGTGGGCTCGGCCTCCTCCATGCTCGCGAGCCTGTTCTCGGAGCTGAGGTGCTTCGGCGGCGTGGGAATGTTTGCGAGCACCGGCAGGTTGAGCGTGCCGGCGACGTCGCGGCCGGTGGTGCGGCCGCGGTCGATCGCATCCCAGATGAACCCCGCGATCAGGCCGACGACGAGCCCGACGAACAAGCCGATCAGCGCGAAGCTCGACGGCGAGGACTTCACCTGGGCGACC
>DASXZF010000156.1:0-12052 GCA_036502065.1 Gaiellales bacterium | reverse complement strand
CACGCACACGCGGTCGCCGAGTCGCACCGGTTGATTGATCGCGATCATCACCCCGGCCACGAAGTTTGCCAGGGTTGAGCGCGCGGCGAAACCCACCACCAATCCGAGCACCGCCGACGACGCCAGCACGGTCTGCGCAGCCGACCGCGTCTCGTCGAACGACCACAGCACGATGACCGCGGCCAGGAACACGATCAGCGCCTCGGATGTGCGCCGCAGGAGCCGATAGCGGGTGGCGAACACGGCCTGGTCGGCGACCGGCAGCCGCCGCAGGACGCGCGACCCCATCCGCTGCATCACGGCGTCGACGATCACGATGATCACGAGCGCGACGGCCAGCACCCCGAGCGCGATCTGCTGGTGCTTGCTCACCCTGACGGCTCCGCGCGATACGTCAGCCGGCCCGTGGCGAAGTCGAGCAGGCCGATCGTCCGCACCGGCGCGCCCGGACGCGTCTGCCCCGAGACTCTCCACACGAGAGCCGCCTTCGCCGTCAACGGCCGCCTCCCTGCCCCGTCCGGCACCTGCCGGTCGGGCACGTACAGCAGGTCGACGCGCTCGGGCAGCATGGCGGTGCCCGCAAACGCGCGCACCGCGAGCCGGCGGGCGGCGCCCGGCGAGGCCGCCCGGGCCGAGCCGACGGCGTCGAGGGCGTCCAGCATGAACCGCCACCCCTGCTGCGGCTGGGTGAGAAAGCTGATCGGCTCGCCCGGGCCGGTGGCACGCCGGGCGAGCTCGGCCGGGCCGTAGAGGAGCACGGCGGCGACGAGCACGGCGGTGATCCCCCAGACCAGGCTGAGCCCTGCACGCATGGGGGGAGTCTACGAGCACTACAATCTCGCCGCCGTGCGCCGACTCCGCCTGCTGGCCGTGCTGATCCCCCTGCTTCTGGCCACCGGATGCGGGTTCAAGCCGGAGCCGATCGGCTCGTTGCCGTCGTTTCCCCAGACGGTCGTCGACGGGCTCGGCCGCCACGTCACGGTGACCGCCCAGCCGCACCGGGTGGTGTCGCTCGACCCCGGTCTCACCGAGACGGCGTTCGCCATCGGCGCCGGCTCGGCGGTCGTCGCGGCGAGCGGCCGCGAGCAGTATCCGCCCGCCGCGCAGCGCCTGCCGCGGGCTGTCGCCGCCGGGGCGGCGCCGAGCGATGCCCGGCTGCGCACGCTTCGGCCCGACCTCGTGCTTGCGCCGGCGAGCACGACGGCGGCGGCCGCGGCCGCGCTTGGGAAGGCCGTCGGCGCGCCCGTGTACGTCGCGAGCACCGGCAACCTGCCCGGCATCGAGCACGACGTCGACCAGGTCGCTGCGCTGACCGGCCGGGCCGATGCCGGCCACCGGGTCGTGCGCGGCATGCAGGCCGCGCTGCACGACGTCGACACGGCGCTCGCGGGCACAGCACCGGTGCCGGTCTTCGTCGACGAGGGCTTCTTCTACACGATCGAGCCGACCAGCACCGCGGCGAAGCTGCTGCAGCTGGCCGGGGGCCAGAACGTGGCCGGGAGCGCGACCCCCGGCCGTCCGTTCCCGCTCGCGAGCCTGCGCGCCGCCGCCCCGCAGGTGTACCTGGCGATCCAGGGCCGGGGCGTGACGCTCGCAGGCCTGCGGCGGACGAAGGCGACGCGCACGCTGCCCGCGGTGCGCGAGCGCCACTTCGCCCTCGTCGACGCGGCGACGCTCGCAGACACCGGGCCGCGGGCCGCAGCCGAGGTCGTCCGGCTCGCGCGCATGCTGCACCCGTCGCTTCACATCCCGTGAGCCGCTACGACGCCGTCCTCCTCGACGCGTTCGGCACGCTGATCACGATCGACGAGCCCTCCGAGCGCCTGCGCCGCTCGGTGCAGCGGCATCTGGGGGTCGAGGTGACCGCCGGCGCCGCGCATGCGGCCTTCCGGGCCGAGATGACCTACTACGCCGACCACTGCCACGAGGGCTCCGACGCCGTCTCGCTCGCCGCGCTTCGCACCGAGTGCGCCGCGATCGTGCTGCGCGAGCTCGGCATCGCCGCCGACCCGGCCGCGGCGGCGGCGCTCCTGATCGACGCGATCGCCTTCCGCGTGTACCCCGACGTCGCCCCGCTGCTCGAGGGCCTGCGCCGGGCCGGCGTCGCGGTCGCCGTCGTCTCGAACTGGGACTGCTCGCTGCCCGACACGCTCGCTGCCAGCGGCATCGCGATCGCGCACGTGTTCGACTCGGCGACGACGGGCTCGACCAAGCCCGACCCCGGCATCTTCCACCACGCGCTGCGAACGCTCGGGGTGGAGCCGACCCGAGCGCTGCACGTCGGCGACACCGAGGAGGCCGACGGCGTCGGCGCCCGCGCGGCCGGCGTGGACGTGCGCATCGTCGATCGCGGCGGGGCCGCCGCGGGGCGGGATACGATCACCGCGCTGACCGACGTGCTCGCCCTGCTGTGACCGAACCACCCCGTCGCACCGCCGCCACCACGGCCATCCACGCCGGCAGGCTCCCGGCGCTTCTCGGCGTGCCCGTGATCTCGCCCGTGCACCGCTCGGTGATCCACGAGTTCGCGGACGCCGACGAGTTCGGCCGGGTGATGGGGGACGCGAGCCTCGGCTACCTCTACACGCGGATCCGCAACCCCTCGACCGACGAGCTGGCCGCGGTCGTCGCCGCGCTCGAAGGCGCGGAGGCCGGCCTGTGCTTCGCATCGGGCATGGCCGCGCTCTCGGCGGCGGTGGCAGAGCTCGCGCCGCCCGGCACCGGTCTGGTCGCGGCGACGAAGATCTACGGCCAGACCCACCACATGGCGTCGCAGCGGCCGGACGGCCGCCTGGTCGACATCGCCGACATGGACGCGGTGCGGCGGGCCGTGGAAGGAGCGGCGCTCATCGTCGTCGAGACGGTCTCGAATCCCCACCTGGCGGTCGCCGACATCCCGGCGGTGGTGCAGATCGCGCACGCGGCGGGGGCGAAGGTCGCGGTCGACAACACGATCGCGACGCCGATCGGCTGCCGCCCGCTCGAGCACGGCGCCGACCTCGTCCTCCACTCGGCGACGAAGTACCTGAACGGCCACTCCGACGTTCTGGCCGGGGTCGCCGCCGGCCCCGCCGACCTGATCGAGCGCCTGGCCGAGCGCTCGCTCGAGCTCGGCGCGACGCTCGCACCCGACTCGGCCTGGCTCGTGCGGCGCGGGATCCGCACGCTGCACCTGCGGCTCGAGCGCGCGTCGGCCAACGCCGCCGCGATCGCCGCGTTCCTCGATGCGCACCCGCGCGTGCGCCGCGTGCTCTACCCGGGCCTTTCATCGCACCCCTCCCACGCCGTCGCCTGCCGGATCCTGGACGGCTTCGGCGGCCTGCTGAGCTTCGAGGTCGAGGGCGGCCGGCCCGCCGGCGAGGCTGTCATGGACCGGGTGGAGCTGTGCCTGCGCGCGACCAGCCTCGGCGGCATCGAGACCTGCATCTCGCACCCCGCCTCGACGAGCCACCGCCAGCTCTCTCCGGCCCAGCTCGAGGAGGCCGGGATCGCCGAGGGCGACCTGCGCCTGACGGTCGGCTGCGAGGACGTCTCGGACCTGATCGCCGACCTGGAGCAGGCGCTTCGTTGACCGCCGCCCCGGCCCCCCGCCTCTCGCCGTGGTGGATGCTGGCGCCGGCCCTCCTCTTCATCGCGAACTTCGTCGCCGGGCTCGTCGCGAGCGGCAAGACGTCGAACAACGCCGTCTACAACGCCTCGGCGATCGTCGGCACCGTCGTCGTCGACCTCGTCCTGATCGGCTACGTGCTGTTCGCCGCCTGGATCTCGCACCGGCCTGTCGCCCCGACGCTCGCCTTGCGGCGGACGCCGCTTCGGCCGGCGATCAAGCTCGGCGCGCTCGCCCTCGCGCTGATCGTGGTCTCAAACATCGTGCTCGAGCCGCTCCTGCATGCGAGCGAGCGCCAGGGCATCGCACCGACGCACGACCCCCGCTCGACGCACCAGTGGGTGGTGCTCTCGATCGCGATCGTCGGCCTCGTGGTGGTCGCGCCGGCCGCCGAGGAGCTCGTGTTCCGCGGGCTCGGATTCGCGACGCTCGGGCGCTTCGCGCTGCCGCTCACGACCGCGCTCTTCGCGGTCGCGCACGGTCTTGCCGTCCTGCTCATCCCGGTCGCGATCGCCGGGCTCCTGCTCGGGCTGATCCGCGAGCGCACAAACTCGGTTTTCCCGGGTATGGGCGTGCACATGAGCCTGAACGCGCTCGCGCTCGGGCTCGCGCTGCTCGTCTCCTAGCGCCTACGCCGCGACCTGAACGCCCTCGTCGCCGAGGTCGGCGAGCGGCACCTCGAACGGGTCGAGCAGGCTGCCGTCGGCGGCGTGCGTGATCCGCACGACCGGCGCCTCCGGAGTCAGGGCCGGGACGCTGGCGATGATCCCGCGGCGGCCGTCGGCGAGCGTGATCTCGGTGCCGACCGGGTAGGGCGCGACGACCTTCCGAAACGCCGCCACCACCTCGGGATCGAACTCGGTGCCGGAGCCGTCGACGATGGCGGAGTAGCCGACGTGCGCCGGGCGGGCGTCGCGGTAGGGGCGAGCGCTCGTGATGGCGTCGTAGACGTCCGCGACGCTCGCGATCCGCGCGAGCTGGGAGATGCGCGTCCCGGCGCGGCCGTCCGGGTAGCCGGATCCGTCCCAGCGCTCATGGTGGGAGCGCACCACGCTCTTGGCGAGCGGGTTGATGGCGTCGCCCGGCAGGAGCTCGATCCCGGCGACCGGATGGCTGCGGATCAGCTCCCACTCGTCGGCGTCCAGGGCGCCGGGCTTGTTGAGGACGGTGGAGGGCACGATCAGCTTGCCGACGTCGTGCAGGAGCAGTCCGAGCCCGAGCGTCGCGAGGCGCTCGTCGATGCGATCGAACGAGCGCCCGCCGCGGTAGTTGACCCATCCGTAGAGGTTGAACACGCGCCGGCCGAGCAGGAGCCCGAGCACGGTCACGTCTATCGAGTGCTGGAGCGTGTAGGCGTCGGACGAGGCGAGATCGGCCAGCGCCAGAACGGCATCGCCCGATGCCGCCAGGTCGGCGGCGATCATGTGCGCGACGCGCTTCATGTCGGCGATGGTGTCGGCCGGGAGCGTCTTTCCGGCGGCGAGCGCCATGGGCGCGGCCTCGAACGCGCGGTGAAGCGCCGTCTCGGCCTCGGCCTGCGTGCGCTCGGTCAGCGCCTCGGGCACCTCGATGCCGGCGCTCAGGTCGTCGTCGACGTACACGGCGCGGATGCCGTGGCGCTCGAGCGCATCGCGGTACTCGGCCCTGATGGTCGTCCCGGCACGCAGAAGCGGTGCCCGGCCGGGCACACCGCTTGTGACGTCACGCCCGAGTCGAACACCGTCGACCAGCCGCGCTGTTGAAACCAATCGCATCGACCGTATCCTCCGCCGAAGAACGCAACCCGGATAGATCGGCTGCGAGAGCCGAAAATTGAATGTGGGCGTGGTGTTTTCGTACCTTCGCGGTCTCGGCGCGACCTGCGTAGACTGCGAGCATGGACGATCCGGTCGTCGCCTCCTATCGAGAGCGGATCACCGCGGCGGACGACGACGTGCTCGCGGCGGTGAACCGGCGCCTGCGGCTCGTGTCGGAGCTGCACGCGCACAAGCGCGAGAACGGCTATCCGCTGTTCGACGGCGCGCGCGAGCAGGACGTCGTGACGCGTGCGGTCGCACGCAACGGCGGCCCGCTCTCGGACGAGGGCGTCCAGACGCTCTACGCGCTCCTGCTCCCGCTCTGCACCGCGGAGGCGGCGCGGTTGGGCGAAGAGGCGACGCCCGCCTGATGGGCGTCATCGAGGCGAAGGACGTCACTCGCCGCTACGGCGAGGGGGACGCCGCCGTCGACGCGCTGCGCGGAGTCAGCCTCGACGTCCCCGCCGGCCAGTTCGCCGCGGTGATGGGGCCGTCGGGCTCGGGCAAGTCGACGCTGATGCACATCCTCGCCGGGCTCGACCGGCCGACATCGGGCACGGTCACGATCGACGGCACCGAGATCACCACGCTCAACGACAAGCGCCTGACCCTGCTGCGGCGCCACAACATCGGCTTCATCTTCCAGTTCTTCAACCTCCTGCCGACGCTGACCGCCGAGGAGAACATCCTGCTGCCCCTCCAGATCGCGGGCACGAAGCCCGACGATGCCTGGGTCGAGGCGGTGATCGAACGCGTCGGGCTCGGCGACCGCCGCCGCCACCGCCCCGCCGAGCTCTCGGGCGGACAGCAGCAGCGCGTGGCGATCGCGCGGGCGCTCGTCTCGCGACCGACCGTGATCTTCGCCGACGAGCCGACCGGGAACCTGGATTCGGCCACGAGCGGCGAGATCCTGACGGTGCTGCGCGAGGCGGTGGACTCCTACCAGCAGACGACCGTCATGGTCACCCACGACGTGAACGCCGCCGCCACCGCCGACCGGGCGCTCTTCCTCGCCGACGGCCTGATCGTGCGCGACGCGCCCTGCAACGCCGCCTCCGACATCATGGCCATCATGGCCGAGCTCGCGGCGCGATGACCCGCTACGCGCTTCGCAGCATCGCGAGCCACAAGCTGCGCACGGTCCTGACGGCGATCGCGATCGTGCTCGGCACCGCCATGATGGCCGGGACGTTCGTCATCACCGACCAGATCCGAAACGCCTTCTCGGAGATCTTCGGCACGAGCTTCGCCGGCACCGACGTCTACCTCAGCCAGCGGCCCGCGTTCGGCAGCGGCAGCGGCCAGGACCAGGTCGGGCCGCTTCCCGCCTCGCTGATCCCCCGCGTGCGCCAGGTTCCCGGCGTCGCGAAGGCCGACGGCCAGATCCAGGCCTCGGGCTCGCTCGTCGTCCACGGCAAGTACCTGACATCGCAGGGCGGCGCCCCGAACCTCGTCGTCTCGACCCTGCCCAAGCCGTTCAACCAGAACACGCTCGTCGCCGGCCATTACCCAAACGCGCACGGGCAGGTGGCGCTGATCCAGCAGACCGCAACCGACCACCATCTCCACGTCGGCCAGCACGTGGGGCTGACGACGCTCGGCGGCGTGCAGCCGGTGACGATCGTCGGCATCTTCAAGTTCGGCAACGTCGCGTCGATCGGCGGCGCGACGGTGATCGCGACGACGTTCGCCGACGCCCAGCACTGGTACGACCGCGTCGACAAGGCCTCGACGATCTCGGTCGCGGCCGACCACGGGATCTCGCCCGGCGAGCTGCGGCGCCGGCTGCAGGCGGCCCTGCCGCACTTCGTGAAGGTGCAGACGGGCACGCAGGCGGCCAAGCAGCAGACCGACCAGGTCTCGAACTCGATCAACTCGTTCTTCACGCCCGCCCTGCTCGCATTCGCCGGCGCGGCGGTGCTGGTGGGCGCCTTCGTCATCTTCAACACCTTCTCGATCACCGTCGCCCAGCGCATGCGCGAGTTCGCGATGCTGCGCACGATCGGCGCGATGCGCCGGCAGGTGCTTCTGACCGTGCTCGGCGAGGCGCTCGTCATCGGCATCGCCGCCTCGGTGATCGGCATCGTCGCCGGCGTCGGCTTCGCGAAGCTGCTGGGGGCGCTCTTCAAGGCCGTCGGTTTTGGGCTGCCGCTGGCCGCCATCAAGGTGCATGCCTGGCCGGGAGTGATCGTGCCGCTGCTCGTCGGGGTGCTCGTGACGCTGGCCGCCTCGATCGCCCCGGCGCGGCGGGCGACTCGCGTCCCGCCCATCGCCGCGCTGCGCGAGGGGGCCGTCCTGCCGCCGGGCCGGTTCACGCGTGCCGTTCCCTACATCGCCGGACTGGTGCTCGTCATCGGCATCCTGGCCGTCTTCCAGGGCGTCACCGGGTCGGGACCGACGACGGCCAGGCTGCTCACGATCGCGGCCGGCGCGATCCTGTCGTTCATCGGACTGGCGATGGTCTCGAAGTACCTGATCCGCCCGTTGGCGCGCGCGATCGGCTGGCCGCTCGGCCTGAGGGGCGGGGCGTCGGGACGGCTCGCCCGCGAGAACACCACCCGCAACACCGGCCGCACCGCCGTCACGGCCGCGGCGCTCATGATCGGCATCGGCCTCGTGGTGTTCTTCTCGGTCCTGATCAACGGCTTCAAGCAGTCGTTCCTGGGCTCGATCGACACGAGCATCACCTCGAGCCTGATCATCGAGAACCACAGCCAGGGCGCGGCGGTGCCGACGGCCGCGGTGAAGGCCGCCGCCCACGCGCCCGGGGTGGCGTCGGCCTCCGGCATCGCGTTCACCAACGTGCGCATCAACAAGGGCGGCACCGACGTCGCCAACGGCGTCGACCCGCAGGCCCTGCCGAAGCTCTACATGTTCCAGTGGCAGAAGGGGGGCTCCGACGCGCTGCTCGGCCGCCTCAGCGGGACGAACGCGCTCGTCGAGGAGCAGTTCGCCAAGTCGCACCACCTGTCACCCGGCTCCACGTTCCACGTGACGAGCGTCGACGGCTTGCGCCTGACCCTGCACGAGATCGGCCAGTACAAGGATCCGGTGCTGTTCGGCGGGTTCATGGTGTCGCGGGCGACCTACGGGCAGCTTGCGACCGACTCCAACCCGCAGGTGCTGCTCGTCCGGTATGCCGCGGGCGTGAACACCGACCAGACGACCAAAGCGGTGAAGGCGGCGCTGCACCGCTATCCGGACGTGAACGTGCAGACGAACGCCCAGTTCAAGGCGTCGTTCTCGAAGCAGATCAACCAGCTCCTGTACCTGCTCTACATCCTCCTCGCGATGAGCGTCGTCATCAGCCTGTTCGGCATCGTGAACACGCTCGCGCTGTCGGTGTTCGAGCGCACGCGCGAGATCGGCATGCTGCGCGCGATCGGCACGACCCGCTTCCAGCTGCGCGAGACGATCCTCTACGAGAGCGTGATCACGGCGATCATCGGCGGCCTGCTCGGGATCGTGATCGGGGTGGTGCTCGCCTGGGTGGTGGCGCTCGGGTTCCGCTCGTCGGGGATCGTGTTCGCGATCCCGTACGGGCAGGTGATCCTGTCGCTCTTCGTCGCCGCGATCGCCGGCGTCGTCGCCGCGGCCTTCCCGGCCCGCCGGGCCGCACGCCTGAACGTGCTCGAAGCGCTTCAGTATGAGTAGATGATCTTCCTCGTCGCCGTCCTGGCGGGACTCCTCTTCGGCGGCGCAGACCAGTACCTGGGCAGCCTCGTCACGCTCGGCCCGTGGACGGTCTCGGTCAGCCAGATGTCGGCGCCGTGGCTGATCCTCCCGTTCGGGTTCGGCTGCACCCAGACGCGGCCGGGGAGGGCCGCGCTCGTCGCCCTCACGGCGACGGCGGCGGCGCTCACCGGCTACTTCGCGATGACCCTGAGCCCGGTCGAGGGCGTTGCGTTGAACAGCGCCCAGGCCTTCGTGCCGGGGTTGATCGGCTCGAACACGGAGAACATCATCAGTGGCGCGATCACCGCGCCGCTGTGCGGCCTGCTCGGCCAGCGCGCCCGCAGCGGCCGCTGGTGGCCGGGCGCCGCCCTCGTCGCCGGCGCGCTCTGCCTCGAGCCGCTGGCCCGGCAGGCGGCCGACCGGCTCTACCCGCCGAGGTACGTGTGGGAGGGCGAGGTCATCGCCGGCCTCGCCGTGGCGGTGTGGGCGGTGGTCACGGCGGTGGCGACCCGCCGCCCTCGCGCCACCTGAGCGCCGCCTCCTCGACGAGCCCCGTGGGCGCGACGGCCGTATACGCATCCTCGAGGACGCCCGCGATCTCGTCCCAGCCCAGACCCCGGTCGAGGCGCACGCCCAGCCAGCCGCGGTGACCGACGTACGGTGGCACGAAGTAGCGCTCCGGATCGGCCGTGACGACCGCCGCCTGCACGCCCTCGGGCGCAGCGCACCACAGGGCGAGCCGGCCGTCGTCGTGATGGTTGTCCATGAAGTTCACGAACGACCGCTTGGCGGCGATGAAGAACGCCGGCCGGCCGTGGCTCGCGCGTTCGCTCACCTGTGGAAGTGCCAGGCAAAGCGCGCGGACGCGCTCGATCGCCGTGCCGTCGTCGAGGCTGGGCGGCGGCTGGTGCATGCCGGCATTCTCGCCCAGCCTCGACGCGGCGTCAGGCGGCCTCGACGTACTCGACCTCGGCCGGGGTCTCGGCCCGGGCCTGCTCGGCGGCCGCGCGTGCCCGGGCGGGCTCGGGCAGGCCGCGGACGGCCACCGCCACGAGCAGCGCGGCGGCGATCTGGGCGGCGAGCACGGCGATGAAGGCGTCGCGCATGCCGAGCGCCTGCGGGCCGTCGTAGGAGAGGAAGATGCTGCCGAGGGTGGCGACTCCGAGCGCGAGCGCCGACTGCTGGGTCGTCGTCAGGATGCCGGCCCCGACCCCGGCCCGCGCCGCGGGGACGCCGGCGAGCACGAATCCGAAGAGCGGCGGCAGCACGAGCCCCTGCCCGATGCCGGCGATGACCATCGCGGGCGCGAGCGTGGCCGCGTCGACGTGCGGCCAGGCATCGTGCAGCGTGAACGCGACGCCGGCGAGCCCGACGGCCTGGACGAGCGCGCCCACGGCGATGATCGAGCGGCCGTAGCGCGCCGTCAGCTGCGGCGTCACGAAGGTCGTCGCGAAGAACGCGAGCGCAAGCGGCGTGAGCGCGAGCCCCGATCCGAGCGGGCTCAGATGCGCGCCGGTCTGAAGCGCGATCGCCGAGACGAACATGAAGGCGGCGAAGCCGGCGAAGAAGAGCACCGCGATGACGAGCCCGGCACGCATGCCCTGGTCGCGCAGCATCGACGGCGGCACGAGCGGATGCCGGTTTGCCGCCTCGAGCCGGCGCTCGACCAGGGTGAAGGCGACCGCTGCCGGGACCACCAGCGCCAGCAGGCCGATGCTCCAGAGCGGCCACCCGAGCGTGCGGCCCTCGGTCAGGGGGACGAGCAGGCCGAGCACCGCGACGGCGAGCAGCCCGGTGCCGGGCACATCGACGCGGGCGGGCTCGGTCGAGCGGGTCGACGGCACGTAGCGCGACGCGAGCGCGAGCGCGACGATCCCGATCGGGACGTTGACGAGGAAGATCGGCCGCCAGCCCTGGCCGGCGATGTTCGCATCGACGATCAGGCCGCCGGCCACCTGGCCGACGACGGCGGCGATCCCGGCGGTGGCGCCATAGAGGCCGATCGCCCGCGCCCGCGACTGACCGCTCGTGGCGGACTGGATCGTGGCGAGCACCTGCGGCACCATGAACGCCGCCGACGCCCCCTGGGCCGCGCGGAACGCGATCAGCACGGTGGCCGTCGGCGCGATGCCGCACAGGAGCGAGAAGAGCGTGAACGAGGCGACGCCGGCCATGAACAGGCGCCTGCGCCCGAACAGGTCGCCGAGCCGTCCGCCGAGGACGAGCATCAGCGCATACGGCACGCCGTAGCCGGCCACGAAGAGCTGCAGCATCGCGGCGGTCGGGTGCAGGTCGGTGTCCATCGTCGGGAGCGCGACGTTGACGATGAAGAAGTCGGCGATGGCGAGAAAGGCGCCCAGCAGCACCGTCGCCAGGCCGATGGGTGAGAGTCGGTTCTGAGTATCCATGGGTGGTATTCTGGACCCGATCCAAAACTGGTACCAGAGTGTGTTTATCCTGGTACTGATGGTGCCAGGATGACCACCCGAAGCCGCGCTATTCTGTCTGCATGTCGGTCGCCGAGATCGCATCCCCGCTCTCTCCGGACGAGATCCGCCGCACCGAGCTGGGCGCGTTTCTGCGCTCCCGGCGCGAGCGGATCACGCCCGAGTGCGTCGGCCTGATCTCGTCGTCGCGCAGGCGCACGCCGGGCCTGCGTCGCGAGGAGGTCGCCCAGCTCGCCGGCGTCGGCGTCACGTGGTACACGTGGCTCGAGCAGGGCCGCGACATCAACGCGTCGGCCCAGGTGCTCGACGCCATCGCCCGCACGCTCGCCTTCGACGCGCAGGAGCGCTCGCACCTCTTCACGCTGGCCGGCACCGCCGACGGCAGCTCCGCGACGCGCTGCGCCCGGCTGAGCCCCGCCGTCGAGCTCGTGCTCGACCGCTTCGAGCCCTATCCGGCGCTCGCGGTGAACGCCCGCTTCGACATCCTGGCCTACAACCGCGCGTGGGCATCGGCGTTCCCGTCGATC
>DASXZF010000155.1:0-13108 GCA_036502065.1 Gaiellales bacterium | reverse complement strand
CAGCCCGGCCGCCGCGGCCGCGATCACCACCCGGCCCGTGTTCGTGACCGGCTTGGGGTCGACCGCCTCGGCGTTCTGCCACACCTCGCCGAACGTGGCGTCCTTGTCGAGGCCGAGCAGCATGCGCACTCCGTCGCGGTTCGCCCGCCGGAGCTGGCGCATGCGCACGAGGTAGAAGCCGCCGTAGCCGGCCGCGATCACCGCCGCCGGGGGCCACAGGCGGTGGTGCAGGTAGGGCGAGAGCAGGGCCAGCGCCGGCGCCGCGAACCCGAGGATCAGCGCCGTCTCGTCGGTCAGGCGCCTACCCGCTCCGGGCGCGAGGATGCGCGAGACGATCGTCGCCAGGAAGACCGCACACACCAGCACGGCGCCGGCGGCGGTGACGCCGGCCGAGACGCTCACAGACCCAGGCCGCGGGCGATCACCATCCGCTGGACCTCGTTGGTGCCCTCCCCGATCTCGAGCACCTTCTGGTCGCGGTAGAACCGGCTGACCGGGTACTCGTCCATGAATCCGTAGCCGCCGTGGATCTGCACCGCCTCGTTGCACACGCGCCGCGAGAGCTCGCCCGTGTACAGCTTCGCCATCGCCGCCACCTGGGCGAAGTCGCGGCCCGCGTCCTTCAGCCAGGCCGCCTTGTAGACGACGTTTCGGGCCGCCTCGATCTCGGTCGCCATGTCGGCGAGCTTGAACGCGATCGCCTGGAAGCGGGCGATCGGGCGGCCGAACTGCTCGCGCTCCTTCGCGTAGGCGAGCGACATCTCGTAGGCGCCCTGCGCCGCGCCCAGGCCGAGCGCCGCCACGCTGATGCGACCGCCGTCGAGGATCTCGAGGAACTGGCGGAAGCCCTGTCCGCGCGGTCCGAGCAGGTGATCCTCGGCCACGCGGCAGCCGGCGAAGTGCAGCTCGCGCGTGTCGGACGAGCGCCAGCCCATCTTCTTGAGCGGCGCCGACTGCGAGTAGCCCGGCGTGCCGTTTTCGACCACGATGTTCGAGATCTCTTCGGGGCCGGTGCGGGCGGTGATCGTCACGAGCCCGGACAGCTCGGTGCCGGCGTTCGTGATGAACATCTTCGCCCCGTCGATCACCCACTCGCCGTCCTCGAGCCGCGCCGTCGTGCGCGTCGCGCCGGCGTCGGATCCGGCGCCGGGCTCGGTCAGGCCGAAGGCGCCCAGCCGCCGGCCCGAGGCCAGCATCGGCAGCCAGCGGCGCTTCTGCTCGTCGCTTCCGAACAGGTTGATCGGCTGGGTGCCGAGCGAGGTGTGCGCGGCGACGGTGATCGCGAAGGACTGGTCGACGCGGGCGAGCTCCTCGATCGCGATCGCATACGCCAGGGTGTCGGCGCCGGCGCCCTCCCACTCGGCCGCGATCGGGATGCCGAGGAGGCCGAGCGCGGCGGCCTTGCCGACGATCTCGACGGGGAAGCGGCCGTCGCGGTCGAGCGCCTCGGCCTGCGGCCCGATCTCCCCCTCCGCGAACTCCCTGACCGTGTCGCGGTACAGGCGGTGCTCGTCGGAGAGGTCGAAGCTCAGCACAGGGACTGGGCCAGCTCCACCAGCATGCGCACGCCCCAGCCGGAGCCGCCCTTGCCGAGCCCGTCCCCGCGATCGGTGTCGATGTCGGCCACGCCGGCGATGTCGACGTGCGCCCACGGCCCCTCGCCGGCGAATTCCTGCAGGAAGCGGGCCGCCATGCCGGCGCCGCCCTTGCCGGCCGTCGAGGCGTTCTGCATGTCGGCCACCTCCGAGCGCATGAAGCGCTTGTAGGTGTCGTGCAGCGGCATCTGCCAGATGTGCTCGCCGCCCGTCTCACCGGCGGTGCGGATGCGGTCGACGAACTCTTCGTCGCGCCCGTAGACGCCGGCGTGCCAGTCGCCCAGCGCGACGACGATCGCCCCCGTCAGGGTCGCGAGGTCGACGACGTGCGTCGCGCCCAGCGTGCGAGCGTGGTGGAGGCAGTCCGCGAGCACGAGCCGGCCCTCGGCGTCGGTGTTCGTGATCTCGATCGTCTTGCCGTTCGCGGCCCGCACCACGTCGTCGGGGCGCATCCCGCTCGGCGAGACGAGGTTCTCGACCGCGCCGACGACGGTCACGACCTTGATGGGCAGGTCGAGCGCGGCGATCGCGGCGGTGGCTTCGAGCACCGCGGCGGCGCCCGACATGTCGAACTTCATCCCCGTCATGCTGCGGGCCGGCTTCAGCGACAGGCCACCCGTATCGAACGTGAGGCCCTTGCCGACCAGCCCGAGCACCACGTCGCCGCGAGGCTTCTTCGAAGGCTTGTGCCGCAGCGTGATCAGCGCGGGCGCCGGGCCGCCGGCCGCGGCGACGGCGAGGAACGCGCCCATGCCGCGGCGCTCCAGGAAGCGGCGGTCGTGCACCTTGGCGGTGACGGTTGGGTGCTCGCCCTCGATCGCCAGGGCGCGCTCGGCCAGCTGCTGCGGGCCGAGGTCGTTGGACGGCGTGTTCTGCAGGTCGCGGGCACGGTTCACAGCGGTCGCGACGACGCTCGCGCGCTGGGCGCTGCGGCGGTCGCCGCCGACCAGGGCGGCCGAGTCGAGCCGGCCCGGCTGCTCGCCGGCCGGATCGCTGCGGTAGCGGTCGAACCGGTATTCGCCGAGCAGGGCGCCCTCGGTGAGGCAGCGGCTGGCGAGGTCGCGCTCGAGCGGCACGGAGTCGACCACGAACGCGATCGACTCGGCGCGCGCGGTCATGGCCGTCCTGGCGCACACCGCAGCGGCCATGCGCACGTCGTCGGCCTGCGGCGAGGCGCCGAGCCCGACCACCGCGACACGACGTGCACGCGCGCCGGCGGGCGCGTGCACGACCGTCACACGGCCGCGGATGCCGCGGATCTCGCCCGCGTCGATCAGCCCCTGGATGACGCCGCCGAGGGCGGAATCGATCTCTGCGGCCGTTCCTTCGAGCTTCGGCGGCTTCGCCACGGCGACCACGAGCACGTCTGCGGCGACGCGGAGGGCTGAGGAGTTTGTGGTGGTGATGCGCATGGTGCGAGCGCCGGTCGCCCGGCCTGGGGCATCCTACCGATCACACCGATGCCGTCCACCCGTTGCCCCAACTGCGGCGCCATGCCACCCGACGGCGCCCGCTTCTGCCCCAGCTGCGGCCGCCCCCTGGCCGTCGGCGACACGGCCGAGCGCAAGCTTGCGACCGTGCTCTTCGCCGACCTGGCCGGCTCGACCGAGCTCGCAGCGAGCATGGACGCAGAGACCTTGCGCGGCCTGCTCGGCGACGTCTACGACCAGCTCTCGCGGGCCGCCGAGGCCTACGGCGGCACGGTCGAGAAGTTCATCGGCGACGCCGTCATGGCGGTGTTCGGAGTCCCGATCGCCCACGAGGACGACCCCGAGCGAGCGGTGCGGACCGCGATCGTGATGCGCTCGCGGCTGACCTGGGTGGCCGAGCGCCGCGATACGCCGCTGACGCTTCGGATCGGCATCAACACGGGCCTCGTCGCCACGGGCACGATCCCCGGCCGCGACTTCCTCGTCACCGGCGAGGCCGTCAGCCTGGCGGCGCGCCTCCAGCAGGCGGCAGAGCCGGGCGAGATCCTGCTCGGCGAGCGCACGTTCCGGGCGGTCGAGCCGCTGGCGCGCACCGTCGCGCCCCGCTCTCTGCGCGTCAAGGGCCGGGCGGGGCCGATCACCGCCTACGCCGTCGAGCGGATGGCGCCCGCCGGGTCGTACCGCCGCCGCCGGCGCGCCTTCGGCCCCTTCGTCGGCCGCGAGGCCGAGCTGACCCTGCTGCGGTCGCTGGTCGAGCGCGCGGTCGAGCACGCCCGCCCGCACCTGATCACGATCGTCGGCGAGCCGGGGATCGGCAAGAGCCGGCTGCTCGAGGAGGCCATCGTCGAGCTGCGCCGCTCCGACGAGCCGCCCGCCGTCTGGGTGGGCCGCTGCCTGCCCTACGGCGAGGCGGGTCCGTACGCCCCGCTGCGCGACGTGCTGCTGCGGGCCGCGGCGGTGCGCACCGAGGACACTCCCGACGAGGCGATCGGGCGCGTCACCGGCTACCTGCACGCGCTCGTGCCCGATGCGAGCGACGAGTGGATCGACGAGCTGCTGCGCACGGTCTCCAACCGGCGCCGCGCCAACCGCGAACCGGACGAGCTCGAGCGCGATCCCCAGGGCGGGCACGACGCCTGGCGCCAGCTGCTCGTGGCGATGGCCGGCCGCGAGCCCACCCTGCTCGTGATCGAGGACGCGCACTGGGCCGAGCCGGCGCTGCTCGAGCTCGTATCGGCGGTCATCCGCACCGAGGCGCGCGTGCCGCTGGTGGTGCTCTGCCTCGCTCGTGACGAGCTGCTCGTGCAGCATCCGGGCTGGGGATCGGGGATGCGCGACGAGACGACGGTGACGCTCTCGGCCCTCGGGGGCGACGACATGCGCCGCCTGGCGACGGCGCTCGGCGGCGACGACGACGGCGGGGTGATGCTCGCGGGTGGCAACCCCTTCTTCCTCGAAGAGATCCTGGCGATGACCGGCGAGGGCGGCGCGCGCGTGCCCGAGACGGTGCAGGGCGTGATCGCTGCGCGCATCGATCTGCTGCCGGCCGATGCCAAGCAGCTGCTGCAGCGGGCGTCGGTGGTCGGCCGTCGCTTCACACAGGCTCAGCTCGCGATCCTCGCCGGCGGTCCGGAGCTCGGCCGCACGCTGCGGCGTCTGGTCGAGCGCGGCCTGCTCTACACCGAGCCCGGCGGCGGACAGGTGTTCAAGCACGCCCTGATCCGCGACGTCGCCTACGAGAGCATCCCCCGCAAGGAGCGCGCCCGTCTGCACCTGGCGCTCGCCTGCGCGCTCGAGGACGATCCGATCGTCAGCCGCCAGACGGTTGCAAACCACTACGCGGCGGCGGCCGCACTCGGCGCCGACGAGGCCCGCCGCGACGCCGTGCGAACGCTGCTCGCGGCGGCCGTCGACGCCCGCGGGGTGTACGCCCACGGCCTCGCGCTGCGCCAGGCGACGCTGGCGCAGTCGCTCGCCGCCGGCGACCGCGAGCACGCGCTCGCCGCCGAGGCCATCGGCGACGCTCGCTGGATGACCGAGGCGGCCGAGGATGCCTGGCTCGCATACGCGGAGGCGCTCGAGCACGCCGAGCGAGCCGGGCTGGGCCCCGGCGACCGCGCCCGGCTGCGGTGGAAGTGGGCCGACATGCCGACTCGCTGGGGATCGATGCTGCCCGGCCTGCCCGGACGCGGCGGGCTGGCAGAGATGATTGCGAAGGGCATCGGAGAGGCCCGCACCGCCGGGCTGCCCGCGATCGAGGGCCGGCTGCTCGTCGCAAGCGCGCTCAGCCGCTGGCGGTATGACTCCGACGACCGGGCGGCGCTCGAAGAGGGGCTCGAGTCCGCCGAGGCGGCGCTCCAGATCGGCGAGCGGATCCACGGCCCCGCGCTGCGCTCCGCCGCGATGGACGCCATCGGCACGCTCCTGCTCGGCCTCGGCCGCTACCGCGAGGCACGGTCGCTGTCTGACCGCCGGCTGGCGCTGGCCGTGGCCGACGGGCGGCGGGAGGAGCGGATGGACGCGTGCTCGCAGGCTGCGCAGACCCGGATCGCGGTGGGCGACTACGCGGCGGCCGTCGCTGCCGGCGAGGCGGGTGGCGTGCCGGACGCCGACGAGGATCCCCACTGGCACGCCCGCCCCGTGCTCGACGTCGCCGAGGCCTACTTCGCCTGGGATCAATGGGACGATGCCCTGCGCTCGTACGAGCGCTACCTCGTCCTCTACCGGCGCAGCGGCGGCAGTCGCACCGGCAAGGCGCCGGCCCGTGCGAGCGGCGTCGCCGCGGCGGTGCACCTGCTGCGCGGCGATACGGAGCAGGCCGAGGAGCTCGAGCAGCGGCTCGGCGGCGACCCGAGGGCTGCGTTCCAGCTGATGGTCGCCCAGGCGCTGCTCGGACGCGGCGAGCCGGAGCTTGCGCTCGACCGCGTCGGCCACCTCGACCTGCTCGCGCACCCGGCGTACCGCATCGGCCCAGGGGCGCTTGCGATCCATGCCGAGGCGCTGGCGCAGCTCGGTCGCTGGGACGAGCTCGACGGGGTGCTCGCGCGCGCCGCCGCGCTGCCCGGGATCGACGAGATGCCGCGGATCGTGGCCCAGCTCGACCGCGCCCGCGGGATCGCAGGCGACGAGTCCGCGCTCGAACGGGCGGCCACCGGGTTCGCCGCGCTCGGGTGCCGGTTCGAGCGCGCCCGCTGCCGCGAGCTCCTCGGCGACGTCGTGGCCGCGCGGGCCGAGTACGAGCGGCTGGGCGCGATCCCGGCGCTCGAGCGCGTCGGCGCCTGAACGGCGCGTCTATCGTGCGCTCGTCCCAGCACACCGAGCCAGAGGTCAGACACGCATGGCGAACACGAAAGCGACGATCGAGACGAGCATGGGCACAATCGAGCTGGAGCTCTACCCGGACGACGCGCCCGAGACGGTCGCAAACTTCGCCAAGCTCGCCGGCGACGGGTTCTACGACGGACTGATCTTCCATCGCGTCATCCCCGACTTCATGATCCAGGCGGGCTGCCCGCAGGGCACCGGCACCGGTGGGCCGGGCTACAAGTTCGACGACGAGATCAACGACCACCGCATCGTCCGCGGCACGCTGGCGATGGCCAACGCCGGCCCGAACACGAACGGCAGCCAGTTCTTCATCGTCACCGCCGACGCCACTCCGTGGCTCGACGGCAAGCACACCGCGTTCGGGCAGGTCACCGGCGGGCAGGACGTCGTCGAGGCGATCCAGAGCGTCGATCGCGACGGCCGCGACCGGCCGGTCGAGCCGGTGACCATGGAGTCGATCACCGTCAGCTCGGACGAGTAGGGGGACGCAGGAGCGCGGCCAGCTCCGGCAGGCCGAAGTGCTCGGTCCAGCCGAGCGGTGTCGACTCGAATGACCGGTCGGTGAGGCTCGGGTCGACGCCGCGTGCGAGCGCGAGCGCGATCACGTCCGGGCGGTTCCACTCGACGGCGAGGTGCAGCAGCGTGCCGCCGAAGGGCTCGAACCGGGCCTGCGCGAGACCCGGCGCGCGATCGAGGATCCACTCGGCCGATGCGATCCGGCCGGTGACCACGGCGAGCCGGATCGGGCTCGTGCCGCCGGGAAGCGGCTCTGCAAGCACTTTCGGGGATGGATCGAGCCTCGCGAGCGCGGCCGTGTCGCCGAAGCCGATCGCCTCGGCGAGGGCGATCTGCTCGGCGCTCGGCTCCGTCCGGGCGCCGTACCACCAGGTCTGGCCGTACCCGAGCGAGCGGAAGCCGGCCGCGCCGTACAGCGCGGCGCCCTCGTCGGTCGCGTTCAGGACGGCATGCGTGCACCCGCGCTCCAGGCCGGCGCGGGCGGCCGCGATCGTGAGCGCCATGCCGACGCCGCGGCGGCGGTGCGCCCGGGCCACCCCCATCGAGTAGATGCCGGCGACTCCGCGCCACGGGTTCACGCAGACGTGGCCGACCACGCGCCCGCTCGTGCGGACGACCAGGTGCACGGTTGCCGGCGGGTCGACATCGTCGCCGTAGGGCACGCCCCGCGGGATCGGGCCGCTGCGGGTCGTGACCTTGTGCTCGGCCGGATCGTCGGGCAGGTGGGCCAGGTCGAGCGCCATCCAGTGCGGCTGCCAGCCCCAGCCGAAGCCGCGTGCCACCAGTCGCGTGCCCAGGACGGCGTCGGGCCGAAGCGACCAGCAGCTGGCCTCATGCAGGCGCAGCGCTCGGATGCGGGCGACGGCCGGCTCGACCCTGCTCGAGCGCGGGAAGGCGATCGTCCCGTCCGCCCCGCCGACGATCAGGTCGACCCCGCCGGCGCGCTCGACCCGGCCGCCGCGCGCATGGGCGAGGCGGCGAAACCACGAGCGGTGGTTGGCTGCGGCGGCACGCCGGAGGGCGTCGTCATCCACGGCCGTAGTCTGACCAATTGGCCTTGTCGGCATGCGCCAATTGGCCGGCGCCCGCCGACCGCGCCGCCTACCACCAGCCGAGCGCCGCAAGCCCGCCCAGATCGGTGATCCGGGCATCCGGGACGACGCCGCGCGCGTCGCCGCCCGCGCGGTCGATCCAGACGCCGCGCAGGCCGGCCTGCTGGGCGCCGGCGACGTCGCGCAGCGGGTTGTCGCCGACCATGACGGCGTCGCCGGCCGCACAGCCGAGCCGTTCGAGCGCCGCCTGGAAGATCGCCGGATCCGGCTTGGAGGCGCCGACGGCCTCGGAGGAGATGAACACGTCGAAGCGGCCGGCGAGCCCGGCAGCGTCGAGCTTCGCTCGCTGATGGCTCTCCATGCCGTTGGTGACCACCGCCAGCAGCACGCGCCCCCGCATGGCATCGAGTGCCGCGATCGTCTCGGGGTACGGCCGGCAGCGGGCGTGGCGATGGCCGGCGTAGGCCGCGGCCAGACGCCGCGCCAGGTCGGGGTCATCGACGCCGTGCTCGACGAGCGCGGCGTGCCACGACCCCGTGCGGTACTCGTCGGCCCACGCCTGCGTCCCGGCCGAGAACGGCGCCCAGAGCGCCTCCCACGAGCTCATGTCGCGCATGTGCCGCGTCGCGTCGGGCGCCTGTCCCCAGCGCGGCCGCGCGTGGTCGTGCAGCACCCTGCCCATGCCCGCCGGAGCGCCCAGCGCGGCCGCGGCGTCGTCGACCGCGACCAGGAAGTCGGCGTAGTCGGGCACGAGGGTGTCGTCGAGATCGAGCAGCACCGCCTTCATCGGCGCACCAGGCCACGCATCCAGGCGCCTGTCTCGCGCACCGCCTCGAGGTCGACGCCGGTCGTAAAGCCGCGCTCGTGCAGGAACGCGACCAGAGCCTCGGTGGCGAGGTTTCCGGGCGCGCCGGGCGCGAACGGGCACCCGCCGAGACCGCCGGCCGAGGAGTCGAACGTGCGCACCCCCGCCTCGAGCCCCGCGGCGACGTTCTCGAGCGCGCGGCCGCCGGTGTCGTGCAGGTGCAGGGCGATCTGCGCGAGCGGGACCGATCCGGACACGGCGGCGACCACCTCGGTCACCTGCTCGGGCCGGCCCACGCCGATCGTGTCGCCGATCGAGATCTCGTCGCAGCCGAGCTTTTGCAGCGCGGCGGCCACCCCGGCGACGACCGGTGGCTCGACGGCGCCCTGATACGGGCAGCCGAACGCGGTCGAGACGTAGCCGCGCGTCCACAGCCCCTCGGCCTGCGCCCGGTCGAGCACGGGGGCGAAGGCGAGCAGCGACTCGGCGATCGTCATGTTGATGTTCGCCTGGGCGAACGCCTCGGACGCCGCCGTGAACACGGCGATGGCGTCGGCGCCGGCGGCGAGCGCGCGCTCCAGGCCGCGCAGGTTGGGCACGAGCACGGGGTAGCGGACGCCGGGGCGGCGCCGCAGCGCCGCCAGCACCTCGTCCGCGTCGGCGAGCTGGGGCACGGCGCGCGGCGAGACGAACGAGGTCGCCTCGACGAACGGCAGGCCGGCGGCGGCGAGGCGCTCGATCAGCGCCACCTTGTCGGCCGCCGCCACCGCCGCCGACTCGTTCTGCAGGCCGTCCCGCGGGCCGACCTCGTACACCGTCACCCGCTCGCTCACGTCGTGTCGAGCTCCACGAGCGCCTGGCCGCGGGCGACGAGGTCGCCGGGGGCGACGAGCACCGCGGCCACGATCCCGGCCGCGGGGGCCGAGACGGCGAGCTCCATCTTCATCGCCTCGAGCACCACGAGCTGCTGGGCCTCGGCCACCGCCTGTCCCTCGTGCACGTCGACCCGCAGCACGGTGCCCGGCATCGGCGCATGCAGCGAACCGCCGGGCACCGCCTCGAACGCCGCCGTCTCGGCGTCGGCGGCGACGAGGTGGTGCCAGCCGTTGTAGAGCACGAAGCCGTCCGCCGTCTCGACGTCCGGAAGCGGCGGGCCGAACGCGTGCCAGACGTCGCCGTGGCCGGCCCGCTGGGCGGCCGTGCGCACGTCGTCGGGCAGCGCCGGGGCGAGCGACGGGCGCCACTCGCGGTCGACGAAGTCGATGCCCGCGGCGCCCGCGCGGAACCGGGGCTGGTCGAGCACCCACCGCAGGAAGCCGAGGTTCGTCGTCACTCCCAGCACGACGACGTCGGCCAGGGCGGCGCTCATCCGCTCGATGCAGGCGTCGCGGTCTTCGGCGAAGGCGATCAGCTTCGCCAGGAGCGGGTCGTAGCGCACGCCGATCTCGTCGCCCTCCCGGACGCCCGCATCGACCCGCACGCCCGGCCACTGCGGCAGGCGCAGGCGCACGAGCCGGCCGGTCGCGGGCACGAAGCCCGCCGCCGGGTCCTCGGCGTAGAGGCGGCACTCGATGGCGTGGCCGCGCAGCGCGACATCGGCCTGCTCGAGCTCGAGCGGCTCGCCGGCGGCGATCGCGAGCTGTGCGCGGACGAGGTCGATCCCCGCCACCGCCTCGGTCACGGGGTGCTCGACCTGCAGGCGCGCGTTCAGCTCGAGGAAGCACCAGCCGCCGTCGTCGGTCACGAGGAACTCGACCGTCCCCGCGCCGCGGTAGCCGGACGCCGCAGCGATCGCGACGGCGGCGGCGCCCAGGGCGGCGCGCTGGTCGTCGTCGACGGCGGGGGAGGGCGACTCCTCGACGATCTTCTGGTGGCGGCGCTGCAGCGAGCAGTCGCGCTCGCCCAGGTGGATGCAGCCTCCCTGGCCGTCGGCGAGCACCTGCACCTCGACGTGGCGCGCTCCCGTCAGGCGGCGCTCGAGGTAGAGGCGGTCGTCGCCGAACGCGGCCGCCGCCTCGCGCCGGGCCGAGTCGAGCGCCGCGCGGATCGCGCCGACATCGTCGACGGCGCGCATGCCCCGGCCGCCGCCCCCGGCCGCCGCCTTGACGAGCAGCGGCGCGCCGAGCCGCCGCGCCTCGCGTGCCAGAGCGGCGTCTGACAGATCATCGCCCGCATACCCCGGAGCGACGGCCACGCCCGCCTCCTCCGCCAGCCGGCGGGCGGCGATCTTGTCGCCGAGCGCGCGCATCGCGGCCGGCGGCGGCCCCACCCAGCGCATCCCGGCGGCCTCGACGGCCTCGGCCAGGTCGGCGTTCTCGGCCAGGTAGCCGTAGCCCGGGTGGACGGCATCTGCTCCGGCGGCGGTGGCCGCCGCCACGATCTCGGGGATGCCGAGATAGCTCGCCACCTCGGTCGCGGCGTCGGCCAGCTCGACGTGGAGGGCGCCGCGGTCGGCGGGCTCGTAGACGACGTGGCTCTCGATGCCGAGCTCGCTGCACGCCCTGATCACCCGCACCGCGATCTCGCCGCGGTTTGCGATCAGGAGGCGGGCGATTCCGGCGACCATGCCGGTGGGCGCTTGCCCAGGAACGCGTCCATGCCCTCGCGGGCCTCGTTGCCGGCGCGGGTGACGGCGAGCCGCTCGGCCAGGTCGGTCAGGGCGAGACCGGCGGTGGCGTCGCGGAGGAGCTGCTTCGACGCGGCGATCGCGTCCGGCCCGCACGCCAGGTAGGCGAGGATGCAGTCGGCGACGGCATGCTCGAGCTGCGCGCGCTCGACGACGCGGTGGACGAGCCCGATCTGCAAGGCGCGCTCGGCATCGAACCGCTCGCCCGTCGTGAACAGCGCGCGGGCATGGCCCGGGCCGATCGTGCGCAGCACGTAGGGCGAGATCGTGGCCGGGATCAGGCCCAGCCGCGTCTCGGTGAAGCCGAACTGGGTGCCGAGCGACGCGACGGCGAGGTCGGCGCAGGCGACGATCCCGGCGCCGCCGCCGAGCGCGTGGCCGTTCACCTTGGCGATCACCGCCCGGGGACAGGCGTCGATCGTCTCGAAGAGCGTCCGCGCGATGCCCGCGTCGGCGACGTTCGCGTCGTGCTCGAAGTCGCGGGCGCGACGCATCCACTCGAGGTCGGCGCCGGCGCAGAACGCCTTGCCGGCGCCCGTGATCACGATGACGCGGGTGCCGTCGTAGGACAGGGCCGAGATCATCTGGGTGAGCTCGATCATCAGCTCGCGATCGAGCGCGTTTCGCTGCTCCGGCCGGTCGAGCGTCACGGTGGCCACGAGGCCGTTTCGATCCAGGCGAACGGCGCTCACATCCGGAACACCCCGAAAGTCGTCGCGGGCACCGGCGCGCACGCCGCCGCGGCCAGGCCGAGGGCGAGCACGCGGCGGGTGTCGACGGGGTCGATGATGCCGTCGTCCCACAGCCGCGCGGTCGAGTGGTACGGGCTGCCCTCGCGCTCGTACGTCTCGAGGATCGGCGCCTCGAAGGCGTCGCGCGCGGCCTCGTCCATGTCGCCGCGGACGGTCGAGAGCACCCTTGCCGCCTGGGCGCCGCCCATCACCGAGATGCGCGCGTTCGGCCACATCCACAGCTGCCGGGGCGAGTAGGCGCGGCCGCACATGGCGTAGTTGCCTGCACCGAAGGAGCCGCCGATGACCACCGTGAACTTGGGCACGTCGGCACACGCTACCGCGGTGACCAGCTTCGCGCCGTCCTTGGCGATGCCGCCGGCCTCGTACTCGCGCCCGACCATGAACCCGGTGATGTTCTGCAGGAACACGAGCGGGATCCGGCGCTGCGCGGCGAGCTCGATGAAATGCGCGCCCTTCAGGGCCGACTCCGAGAACAGGATGCCGTTGTTGGCCAGGATCGCGACCGGATAGCCCATCAGCCGGGCGAAGCCGCACACGAGCGTCTCGCCGTAGAGCGGCTTCCACTCCTGCATCTGCGACCCGTCCACGATCCGCCCGATCACCTCGCGCACGTCGTAGGGCCGGCGCGCGTCGGCAGGGACGATGCCGTGCAGCTCGGCGGGGTCGTGGGCGGGCTCGACCGGGTCGGTGCGGATCCACGGCTCGGGGGCCGGGTCGCGCAGGTGGCGGACGATCTCGCGGGCGATCGCAAGCGCGTGGTCGTCGTCGGCCGCCATGTGGTCGACGACGCCCGACGTGCGCGCGTGCACATCGGCGCCGCCGAGCTCCTCGGCGGTCACGTCCTCCCCGGTGGCCGCTTTCACGAGCGGCGGGCCGCCGAGGAAGATCGTGCCGGTGCCGCGCACGATCACCGCCTCGTCGCTCATCGCCGGCACGTAGGCGCCACCGGCCGTGCAGGATCCGAGCACGGCGGCGATCTGCGGAATTCCCCGGGCGCTCATG
>DASXZF010000154.1:0-9015 GCA_036502065.1 Gaiellales bacterium | reverse complement strand
AGCCCCTGGTTGTGGTCCAGGAGGTCGTGGGTTCGAGTCCCACCGGTCACCCCTCGTTCGTCCGAAGCGCCAGCCCCACGGCGCGAGCAGCCACATCCCCGCGAGCACGAGCCCGGCCAGGCTGAGGGCCTCGCCGGCGCTCAGGCCCGGCGTGCGGTAGCGCCAGACGATCGCGTGCCTGCCGGCGGGCACGGACACGGCCCGCAGCACCGAGTCGTAGCGGCGCGCCGTGGCAGGGTGGCCGTCGACCGAGACGCTCCATCCCGCCGCGAACTGGTCGGCGAGCACGACGAGGCCCGGACGGGTCAGGTTCGCGGCGAGCGAGACGACCCCCGCGCCGTCGTGCACGAAGGCGGCGGTGCCGTCCCCGCCCGTGACGAACGCGCGCGGCCGCGCCTCGAGGTTCTCGAGCACCGTCGCGTCACGGCCGCGATACGCCACCCGGAACCCGCCGAGCGGCGGCGGGCGGGCGCCGGGATCGGCCAGGATGTAGCGCACGCCGAGCGCGTTCAGCACCCGCCGGTTCGTGCGCGTGATCCGGAAGATGTGGGGATGGCCGCTCGGCGGCACGTTCGTCTGGCCGCCGCGGAAGAAGCGCCAGTAGCGCAGCGTCGGCAGCGGCGGGTCATAGCCGCGGATGTCGCGCAGGCCGTAGTAGAGGCCCATGTCGGCCGGCAGCGCACCCTCGATCGCCGTCACGCGATAGGCGCCCTGATGCGCTTCGAGGTAGGCGATCGACGGCGGCGTGATCCCGAACACGTCGCGTGCCGGCGCGACGGGCTGATAGCCGGCCAGGAAGTGGCCCAGGTCGGCCGCGACGAGCACGACGAGCAGCAGCCCGACGACGGCGCGCGGCACCCGTCCGGCGAGCGCGATCGCGAGCACCACCACGAACCCGGCCGCGAAGAGCCCCCACCACGCCACCGACGTCAGGGCGAGCACGGACGCCGAGGCATACGACGCGCCCGTGTGGAAGTGATGGACGACCAGGTGCAGCGCGGCCGCGCCCGGTGCGATCGCGAGCACGGCGACGACGGCGACGCCGATCCCGCCCGCCGCCACCGCCCACAGCCGCCGGGGCACGCCCCCGCGCATGAGCTCCGCCGCGCCGAACCCCGCGAGCATCGCCGCGCCGAAGTCGAGCAGCACGATCATGCGCTCGTCAAGCACCCGGTCCCAGGGCGGCACGGCGGCGAAGAACGCGTGGATGACCGGCGTTCCCACCGGCACCGTCAACCCGAGCACCGCCATGGCGGCGAAGGCCGCCTTCGCCCGCCACCGGTCGCGCGCGAGCAGCGCCGCGACGGCGAGCAGCAGCGGCACGACGCCGACGTAGAACGTCGCCTCGTTGAAGTTCCCCGGCCGGGGCACCGAGAGCCCGCTCGGCCGCCCCCACCAGTCCGGGAACGCGAGCGTGCGCAGCGTCGCGGGCGGCTTCACCGGCCCGCCGCCCGTGTGGGTCGAGAGCGCGACCGAGCTCTGGACGAGCATCGCGGCGGGCAGCAGGGCGATCGCGGCGACGGCGGCGGCGAGGCCCATCGCGCACAGGCCCATCGCCAGCCGCTGCACCCGCTGCCTGCGGGCGAGCCCTTCGAGCAGCGAGAGCCGCAGCACGAGATAGAGCACGACACCCGTGTAGACGTGGATCTGGCTGCCGGGATGCCCTCCGGTGAGCGCGACGGCGAGCGCGGCCGTGAGTCCGAGCGCGGCGCCGCGGCGCCCCCCGACGCACAGCCGCTCGCAGGCGAGCACCGCCCAGGGGAACGCCGCCCACACATCGGTGACGGTGTCGAGCTGGTTCCAGACGATCAGGAATGGGGCCCAGCCGAAGGTGACCGCGGCGAGCAGGCTCGGCCAGAAGCCGAGCCGCAGCTGCCGCGCGACCATGAACGTCCCCACGCCCGCCAGCCACAGCTTGAGCACCGCCGCAAAGCCGATGCCGTAGCGGAACGGGAGCAGCCAGACCGGGAGGTTGAGCGGCGAGAAGAGGGTCGACTGCTGGTTGGCGAGGAACGGCGCGCCCGACAGCACGTCCGGGTTCCATTGCGGCAGCACGCCGGAGCGGAGCGATCCGCGCGCGTAGTGCAGCCAGGGCACGTACTCGCGGGCGTTGTCGGCGAGGAGCGGGTTCGAGAACGACGCCAGGCCGGCCGGGCGGTACGCGCGGAACGGCACGTACCCGAACGTGGCCGTCGCCGCCGAGAGGACCCCGCCGCCGGTCAGCGGCCGCCAGAAGACGGCCAGGTCGAGGCCGGCGAGCACGAGCGCGGCCCAGACCGGACCCGGAACGCGTCCCAGCCAGGCCCGTCCGGTGCGGAGCCGCCCGTGCACGGCCGATCAGGCCGGGCGGGGCCGTCCCACTGCGAGCACGACGTCGCCGAGCAGCCCGAACGGCAGCCGCGGGTCCCACGCCCGCGACAGGCGCTCGCCCGCCCGGCCCGCGATGCCGAGGTTGCTGCGGCCGCGGGCGACGACGTAGGACAGGTGGAACGACCGGGGCACGACCCGGTAGTCGATCATGTCGAAGCCGCCCGCTTCCATCGTGCGCCGCAGCGTCGCCGGCGTGAAGTAGTGCAGGTGGGGGCGGATGTACCACGGCCACGCGCCGCGGCGCATGCGCGCGTGCAGGCTCTCGCAGTTGATCGTCGTCAGCGCGATCAGACCCTCGTCGGTCGCGACCCTGCGCAGCGCGGCGAGCGCCGCCACCGGGTCGGCCAGGTGCTCGAGCACATCGAGCATGACGACGGCGTCCGCGCTCCCGGGCCGCGCATGGGCGTCCTCGACGGTGCCCTGGGTGAGATCGACGCCGAAGCGGCGCCGGCCCTCGGCCACGGCCTGCCGCGACGGCTCGACGCCACGTGCCGACCAGCCACGGGCGCCGGCGACGTCCAGGAAGAGGCCGACGTTCGCGCCGCCCTCGTAGAGCCTACGGCCCGCCAGGGCGTAGCAGCCCAGACGATCGAGCACCCAGTCGAACAGCTCGCGCCGGCCCTCGGCCTCGGCAAGGTAGTCGGTGTCGACCGACTCGGCGTACATCTCGACGATCTCGTCGCGGTGCAGCGGCGGGCGGGCGCTGATCATCCCGCAGCGGTCGCAGCGCAGGATGTCGTCGTGCTCGGCGAGCCGGTTGCTCGTGCACGAGAACTCCGTCACGTCGGCAGGCGCGGTGGTGTTCGCCGCAAGGACGAGCTCCATCGCCGGTGCGTGACAGAGCACGCACTCCTGCGGCACAAGCGCGCCCGTGGCCGCCTTCGGGCGCGGCGCCGTTGCGGCGACCGGCCAGCGGCGCCCGCGGCGGCCGCGTGCGGCTGCGACCCGGGCGCACGCACCGAGGCTCGCCCCGACGTAGCGCAGCGAGCGCGGCACCGAGATCGATGACGACTCGAGGGTGTAGCGCGTCGGGATCGGCACCTCGACGACGCGCAGCCCGGCGGTGACGGCATCGACGAGCAGCTGCGAGTCGAAGGCGAAGTCGTCGCTGTAGCCCAGGAAGGGCAGCCGCAGCAGGCACCGGCGCGAGTATGCCCGCATGCCCGAGTGCAGCTCGGTGAAGCGCGACCCGAGCAGCGCGTTCTCGGCCACCGTCGTCACCCGGTTTCCGACGTACCGGTAGAGCGGCATCCCGCCCGAGAGCGGATCGCCGAGGCCCGCGAAGCGCGAGCCGAAGGTCATGTCGGCATCGCCCGAGACGATCGGCGCGATCAGCAGCGGCACGGCCGCCGGGTCGTACTGGTAGTCGGGGTGCAGCAGCACGACGATCTCGGTGCCGTGCTCGAGGGCGCGCAGATAGCACGTCTTCTGGTTGCCGCCGTAGCCGCGGTTGCGCTCGTGCACGTAGGTGGCGATGCCGAGCCCGCGCGAGAGCGCCGCCGTGCCATCGGTGCTCGCGTCGTCGACCAGGATCAGCTCATCGGCAACACCGTCGGGGATGTCCGCGACGGTCTTTGCGAGCGTCGTCTCAGCCTGATAAGCAGGCAACGCAATTGTGACCTTTGGCATCTGCGCAGGATCCTAGCCTGGGATTCCGGGAACCGTCGTTCGCCGGGATTGACGTACGGTTTGCCATCGCCCGACGATCGCCGTCACGGCGTCAGGATGCAGTACGGGTTCGTGGTCGCCGTGCGCACGCGGCAGACTGGTGATCCCAGGCGGCCCGCCGGTGTGACGGCGAACGCGAACCGGATCCGGTCGTGCGTGACCCGGCCGGTGAAGCTGTCTGTTCGCTCCCGCAGCGTGCCGGAGCAGTCGACGCGGCGGCGATCCGACGCAAGCACGCAGCGGACGTCGTGCACCGACCACCCGACAGCGCGGATGGGCACGCGGGCGATGTCACGCGCGAGGATCGCCGCAGACGGCCGCGGGGCCGCGGCCGGCGCGCCGCCGAAGCATCCGGCCGCGACGAGGAGCACTCCGGCGGCGAGGATGGCGGTCGACGTCATGGCGATCAGACGGCGCGGGTGCGTTCCCGGTTCCCCGGCAAGACGGATGCGGGATATCCTCCGCCCGCGGTGCGGACGACGGCCGCTACGGCCAGGATCTCCGCGCACCAGCGCCCGTAGCTCAGGGGATAGAGCAGCAGACTTCGAATCTGCCGGTCGTCCGTTCGAATCGGACCGGGCGCGTGGGGTCAAGCAGTGGGGTCGCGGAGACCGACGGCGTCGTTTCTCCAGAACGGCTCGGAGTACACCAGCGTTCCCGTCATCCAGGGCTCGTGGGCCGGGAGCCGGAGCACCTGGAACGCCGCGTCCGGGATTCGCAGCGACGGCTTCCTGAACCCCTGCTCTGCCGCCGGCCCGAATCCCAGGCGCGAGTAGTACGCCGGCGACCCTTCCAGGAACACGAGCGGCACGCTGCGCTCGACCAGCAGCTCGAGGCCGCGCTTGATCAGCGTCGTCCCCACACCCTGGCTCTGACACGCCGGCACGACACCGACCGGGCTCAGCACCTGCACGGGGACCAGGCGCTTCGGAGCATCAAGCAGGCTCGGGCTGAACATCACGTGACCCACGATCCGGTCTCGTTCCTCCGCCACGAGCGAGAGCCCCTCGCCTCGCGCGACTTCGTCGCGAAGGTCGTCGACGAGCGCCGCAACGAATTCACCGTCGTCTCCGAACGCCGCCAGAAGCACTGCCCGCACAGCCGGCCGATCGATCGTCGCTTCCGCGCGCACCTCCACTCGCGCCAGGGTAGTCGGCCGCATCTTTTGTGCCAATTGGAACCCGCGACTACACTATGGCGACAGGCGAGGCGCAGACACCGCGACACTCCACACAGCGCCGCGGCGCCGGCATCTGCGGCGCGAGGTTGCCACGAGAACCGGCGGCCGGGGGCGCTCGATCAATGGCCCCCGGCCGCGCCTGCCAACCGGCTGTTGGCGAGGTGGTTCACGGCGGCCGAGGGGGTGGGTCAGAGAAGATCCCCCTCGGCCGCCTTCGCCCGGCGGCAATCCCCTCCCTCAGCCGCCGTCGATCACGAGGAATCCAAGACGCGCCGGCACGTGCCGATCGGGGACAAGAGCGTAGAGGCCGAGCAAGCTGCTTCCTCCTCGGGACGCTGCCTAACGACGCGACGATGGGTCGAAACCCATCCGAGGCCGGCTGCTTGACCCGAGCGTCGGATCTTACGTCGCCGGAGGCGCAACCGCCAATCGAGTTTGGCCTTTTGGCAAGGCGGCGACGGAACAAGCCGAAACGGCGCACACCGGGCCGGTCGGCCCCGTGCACGTAGACTCGGGCTCGATGCGCCCCAGGTTCGAAGTCGTGCTCCCCGTGCTCGTGCTCGTCGCGCTTCCACTCGGCGTCCTCGCCGTCGCCCGCTCCGAGCGCTCGCCGGCACCGCCGCCGTCGGCGCTCGCCGTCGCGACGCGGCTGCTCGGGAGCACGACCTTCGCGCCGGCCGCATGCAGATGGAACGCTGATCACTCGGTGCTCCTCTGCAGCCTCGAGGGCGGCGGCAGGTGCCGGCTCGACCTGCGCCGCAAGCTGGGCAGCTGCACGAGACGGGGAGCTCGTGTCCGGCCGGGTCGGCGAGCGCCGGCGTCCAGGCTCGACGCGGCCTGAAAATCGGAATCCGCCTGCATCCGTACCGGTTCGGGGGATCAACCCGCGCCGGCGAGCGCCGATCAACCGGCCGCGTGCGCACCCCCGAGAGCGCGCGCCGCCAGAGCGCCACCTCCCCGTTCGGAGCCCCACATCAGTCGCGACCAACGCCACCCGCGCCCGGTCGTCATCCATGCCGTTGCGCTCCTCGCCATCGCGTCGAGCCTGTGGTACCTCGGGTGGCGCCTGCAGCACCTCGACAGCGGAACGCTGTGGCTCGGCATACCCCTGTTCTGCTGCGAGCTCTACGCCGCGGTGCGGCTGTGGAATCTGGCATTCGTCGCGTGGACGGTGCGCCCGACCGTGCGCCCGCCCCTGATCGAGACGCCGTCGGTCGACGTGTACGTCCCGACCTACGACGAGCCCGAGGAGGTTCTGCGCGCGACGCTCACCGGCTGCGCGGCGATCGACTACGCGAACTACCGGGTGTGGGTGCTCGACGACGGCCGGCGTGAGTGGGTGCGGCGGCTGGCGCAACGCTACGGGGCGGGGTATCTCACGCGGCCCACGAACGAGCACGCCAAGGCCGGCAACATCAACGCCGCCCTCTCGCGCACCGACGGCGACCTGATCCTCTCGCTCGACGCCGACCACGTGCCGCAGCCCGAGATCCTGCGCGCGCTGGTGGGCTACTTCGCCGATCCGGGCCTGGCGATGGTGCAGACCCCGCACGAGTTCTACAACCGCGACTCGATCCAGCACGCGCGCGAGGACCACCACGAGCAGTCCTTCTTCTTCCACCTGATCCAGCCCGGCCGCGACGTGCACGGCGCAGCGTTCTGGTGTGGATCGGGCGCCGTCATCCGCCGGTCGGCGCTCGTCGCCGCGGGCGGCCTTTCGACCGCGACGATCACCGAGGACTTCCACACGTCGCTCGCGCTGCACGGCGCCGGGTGGCGCAGCCGCTTCCACGACGAGCCGCTCGTGTACGGCATCGCTCCGCACAACCTGGAGCAGTTCATCCTGCAGCGCTACCGGTGGTCGGCCGGGAACCTGGCCGCGCTCTGGACGCCGCAGAGCCCGCTGCGCCGAAATGGGCTCACGATGCGCCAGCGGGCCTGCTACCTGACCGGCACGGTCGATCAATTCGCGGCTCTCGCGAAGGTCGTGATCATCTGCGTGGTCGCCGGGACGCTGATCAGCGGCGACATGCCCATGCACGCCCGGCCCGACGCCTTCGCGGTGCGGTTCGCGCCGTGGCTCGCATTCTCGCTGGCGGCGTCGCTGCTGCTCGGCCGCGGCTGGCTCCGGGTCGGGATCGCCGGGAGGTTCGAGAGCTACGCCACGAGCGCGCACCTGCGCGCGCTGGCGGCGATCGTGCGACCCGACGCGCGCTTCCGGGTGACGCCCAAGGACGGCATCGACCACGGCGGCTGGGGCTGGGCGCGATCCAACGTCGAGATGCTGGCAATGGCGGCGCTGCTCTTCACCGCGCTCGTCTGGCGGGCCGGCGTCATCGCCGGCGGGCTGCCCGGCCACCCGCTGCCGCCGTTCGCCCTGGTCGTCGCCGCCCTCGCCGCCGCCTACGAGCTCCAGCGCCTGGTGCGGGCGGCGTGGGCGATCAGCCACCACCGCCAGATGCGGCGCACGTTCCGCACCCCGGCCGACCTGGAGGCGTCGATCGGCGCCCACGGGCCGCGGCTGCACGTCTCGGACATCTCGAGCCGGGGGGCGTCGGTGGTGACACCGGCCGGCGTCGCCGCACCCACGCTCGGCAATCCGCTGCCGCTCGTCATCGACCTCGGCATCCTCGGCAGGCACCGTTACTGGTTCACGCCCTCCGGCGTCTTCGAGACACGCATCGGCGGCCATCTCGAAGCACAGACGCAGGCAGCCCAGCGCGCCCTCGACGCTGCGGTCTACGTGCTCGCCCCCCACCACCATCGGATCGACGCCGAGGTGCTCTCTTCGGGCACCGCCTGGCTGCTCGCAAAGGGCCTCGCCCGCCCGGTCACGACCGCGCCGGCGAGCGACGCGCCGACGCTGCTCGCCGCCTGACCGACGACCTACGCCGCGCGATCGGCGGCCAGGCCGTCGAGGCCGAGCACGCACACGAGCGCCGCGACGACGTCGGGATCGAGGTGCGAGCCCGAGCTTGCCACGAGCTCGGCCGCGGCCCGCTCCGGGGTCCTCGCAGCCGAGTAGGGCCGGTCGGTGGTCATCGCCGCGTAGGCATCGGCCGCTGCGACGATCCGCGCCTCGAGCGGGATCTCGGTGCCGGCGAGCCCGTCCGGATAGCCGCCGCCGGAGTAGCGCTCGTGGTGGTGGCGCACGCCCGCGCCGGCCTCGGTCAGGATGGGGATGCGCCGCACGACGCCCTCGCCGACGACGGGGTGGGTGCGCATGATCTCCCACTCGGGGTCGTCCAGCGGACCCGGCTTGGTCAGGATCTGCTCGGGCACCGCGAGCTTGCCCACGTCATGGAGCCACCCGGCGAGGCGGCAGCGCAGGACGGTCTGGCGCGGCAGCCGCATCTGCTCGGCGATCATCACGGCGAGCCCGGCGACGCGGTCGGCGTGCTCCTCGGGGATGCCCTCGCGCAGGCCGGCCGCGAACGCGAGCGCGCGGGCCACGCCGACCGCCTCGGGCTCGTCGCCCGCGATCGGCAGGCCGGGCTCGACGCTCGGTCGCAGCGACACGCGGTTGCGGCCGTCGTGCTTGGCGGCGTAGAGGCACGAGTCGGCCAGGTCGAGGAGCGAGTCGAGAGTTGCGGTGGGCGACCCGAGCGCCGCGCCGATCGACACCGTCAGCCGCAGCTTGCCGATCGGCGTCGCGGTCACGACGCGGCGCAGGCTCTCGGCCCGTTCGGCCAGGTCGGACTCGGTCGCGACGTTGCGCAGGAGCACCGCGAACTCCTCGCCGCCCCAGCGCGCGACGCAGTCGTCCGGCGCAACGGCCGACCGCAGCCGCCCGGCCA
>DASXZF010000153.1:0-20592 GCA_036502065.1 Gaiellales bacterium | reverse complement strand
CTGCTTCACGAACTTCGGGTGGAAGTCGCTGTCGGGGTGGATGTCGAGCAGGTCGTGCAGCACGAGCACCTGGCCGTCGCATGCGGCGCCCGAGCCGATCCCGATGGTGGGGATGGTCAGGCGGCGCGTGATCGCGGCCGCCACCGGCTCGGGCACGCACTCGAGCACGACGCCGAAGCAGCCGGCCGCCTGCAGGGCGACCGCCGAGTCGTAGAGCGCCTTGGCTTGCTGCCACTGGCGGCCCTGGGCCTTGTGGCCGCCGAGCATGGTGGCGGTCTGCGGCGTCAGGCCGATGTGGCCCATCACGGGGATCCCCGCAGCGGTGAGCGCCGCCGCGCGCTGCACCGACTGGCCGCCGCCTTCGAGCTTGACGGCATCGGCGCCGGCGTCCTTGATGAAGCGGCCGCCGTTTCGGACCGCGTCCTCGTCGGACACCTGGTAGGACATGAACGGGAGATCGCCGATCACGATCGGGTTCTTGCAGGCGCGCGCGACCGCGCGGGTCAGGATCAGCAGCTCCTCCATCGTCGCACCGACGGTCGAGACGGGGTCGTGGCCGAGCACGGTGTTTGCGGCCGAGTCGCCGACGAGCACCATGTCGACGCCCGCCTGATCGACGATGCGACCGCTGGGATAGTCGTAGGCCGTCACCATCACGATCGGGGTGCCGGCGAGCTTGAGCTCGTGCAGGTGGGGGAGGGAAACCTTCATGACGCCTCCTCGAGGGCGATGTTGTCGATCAGACGGGTGGTGCCGAAGCGGGCGGCGCCGATGACGAGCGCGCCCGAGCGCGGCGGGACGGGGTCGAAGGTGATGGGGTCGACGACGGCCAGGTAGTCGACGTCGCCCTCGCAGAGGGCGGGATCGCGGGCGAGCAGCGCGCGATGAAGCGACGGCGCCCGCCGCCGCTCGTCGGGGCTCAGATAGACGTTGCGCGACGAGACGGCGAGGCCGTCGGTCTCCCTGACCGTCTCGACCGCGCGGATCTGCACGGGCACGTCCAGGTCGGCCACCATGCGCCGCACGACGGCGAGCTGCTGGGCGTCCTTGCGCCCGAAGTAGGCCACTTGCGGCCGCACGCGCTCGAACAGCTTCAGGACGACGGTCGCCACGCCGTCGAAGTGACCGGGCCGCTCGGCACCCTCGAAGCGGCGCCCCAGATCGCCGACCGACACGGCCGTGGCGAACCCGGCGGGGTACATGTCGGAGACGGTGGGTGCGAACACCTCGTCGACGCCCTCCTCTGCGGCGATGGCGCGGTCGCCGGCCTCGTCGCGGGGATAGCGGTCGAGATCCTCGCCCGGGCCGAACTGGGTCGGGTTCACGAACAGGCTCATGACGACGCGGTCGCACTCGGCGCGGGCGGCGCGCAGGAGCGCGCGGTGGCCGTCGTGAAGCGCACCCATCGTGGGCACCAGGCCGACCTTCACAGGAGCTCCGAGACGGCGGCGGCCGCGGCGGGGGAGACGAGCGGCAGCGTCGCCCGGCCGAGCGCCCGGTAGAGCGGCTCGAGCTCCGGGCCGACCGCGCGCAGGTGGGCGGCCACGGTGGCGGCGTCGCCGCGGGCGATCGGGCCGGTCGGCGGCAGGCCGGCGACGTCGACGGTGCGGTGCTGGAGTGGCCGTAGCGCGGCGAGCGCCGCGTCGCGTCCCATCCCCGTGCGCTCGAGCAGGTCGACGGCGGCGTGGGTGAGGGTGACGACGTAGTTGGAGGCCAGCACCGACGCCGCGTGGTAGACGGGCTTGGCCTCGTCGGCGAGCGCGAACGGGGTCATCCCGAGCCGGCGGGCGACCCCGGCGCCGAGCTCCCAGTCGCCCGTGACCGCCGCGTGGGCGCCCTCGAGCTGGTCAGGCCCGCGGTCGGCCCAGACCGTCTGCAGAGGATGGACGCAGGCGGTCGGGCCCGAGGCGGACGCGAGCGCGCGCACGCTCGTGCCACCCGAGAAGTGGATCACGCTCGCACCGGCGTCGAGCCCGGGCGCGAGCGCTTCGCACACCGAGGCGATGGCGGCGTCTGGCGTCGCGATCGCAAGCAGCGTGCAACCGCCCAGGTCGGGCTCCTCGCCGCGCCCGTAGAGGTGCGCGCCGAGCCGGGCGGCGACGACGGTGCCGACGCGCCCTGCGCCGATGACGACGATCGATTCCTGCATGGGCTCCAGTTCCGGTGCGGATACCAGGCTTGCGGTCTCAGCATAGCTGTCGCCTCGTTCTCAGGTCTTCTCGATGCTGTCCCGTCGCGGCTGGAGATGGAGCAATGTGGGGGACAGGCCCCGTGTCACGTCGGACGAGTCTTGCCAGGCTGCCTCGCGTTCCCGCGAAGGGGACTGTCCCCAGGTTGGCGGTGGCCGGTAGAATCCGCGCATGCCGATCTATGAGTACCTGTGCGCCGATTGCTCGGGCACGTTCGAAGAGCTGGTGCGGGGCGAGGCCGACGACGTCCGCTGTCCCGACTGCGGCACCACGACCGTCACCAGGCTGCTGTCGTCGTTCGCGACTCCCCGGCCGGTCATGGCCGGCGGTGGTGGCGGCGGCGGGGGCGGCTGCTGCGGCGGTAGCTGCGGCTGCGGCCACTGACCCTGGGTCCTGGGACCGTCCGAGGCGGGTGAGAGAATGCGCCCCGTGAGCGACGCACCGGAACGCGCGGCCGAGCTCGACCGGCTGTCCACCGAGTGGCAGACGTGTGAGAAGTGCGCGCTTGCGCCCACGCGCACCCAGGTGGTCGTCGGCTCGGGCCATCCCGACGCCGACCTGATGTTCGTGGGCGAGGCGCCCGGCTATCACGAGGATCGCCAGGGAGCCCCGTTCGTGGGTCAGGCGGGCAAGGTGCTCGAGTCGCTGCTCGAGTCGATCGGGCTCTCGCGCCCGCAGGTCTACATCGCCAACGTGCTCAAGTGCCGCCCGCCGGGCAACCGCGATCCCCAGCCCGACGAGATCGAGGCGTGCGAGGGCCACCTGTTCTCGCAGGTCGAGCTGATCCGGCCGCGCGTCATCTGCACGCTCGGGAACTTCGCCACCAAGCTCCTCTCGGGCCAGCCGCACGGGATCACCCGCGTCCACGGCCGCGCCCAGCCGCGCCGCATCGCCGGAGTCGACCTGGTGCTCTACCCGATCTTCCACCCGGCCGCCGCGCTCTACACGCCCGCGATGATGGAGACCCTGCGCGGCGACTTCGCCAGGCTCCCGGAGCTGCTCTCGACCGAGCCCGCCGCGGCATACGTGCCCGCGCCGGCGCATCCGGTCGCGCCCGAGCCGATCACGGCCCAGCCGGTGGCCGAGCCAGAGCCCGAATACGCGCAGCTGGGCCTCTTCTAGCGCCGAGCAGACCGAGCGTCTGGGCGCGGCGGTGGCGGTGCGCCTGCGGCCCGGCGACGTCGTGCACGTCGCCGGCGAGATGGGCGCGGGCAAGACCGTGCTCGTCCGCGGCGCCTGCCGGGCGCTCGGGGTCGAGGGACCGGTCACGAGCCCGACCTACACCGTCGGCAACCTCTACTCGACGCCGGCGGGTCGCATCGCGCATCTCGACCTCTACCGCTCGGCCGGAGTGACCGTCGAGGAGGCGGCCGACCTCGAGCCGTACTTCGACGAGACGATCTGCTTCGTCGAGTGGCCGGCCGCCGGAGCGGGGGTGCTGCCGCCGCCGCGCCTGTGCGCGACGGTGCGTGTCGGGGAGGGCGATGCTAGGCTGATCGAGCTTCGAAGCCACGATGCGGAGCTGCTCGACTCGATTGGTGATCCTCTCGTTTGATACGGCGACCGACGTCGCCACGGCCTGCGTGAGCGCACAGGGCGAGGTTCTGGCCGAGTCGGCCACCGCCGGGCGCTCTGTCGGCGCCCAGCACCTGCTCGCTGACGTGCATGTGCTGTTCGACCGTGCCGGCATTGCGGTCGAGGACGTCGAGATGATCGTGGCCGGGACGGGGCCGGGCACCTTCACCGGCCTTCGCATCGGCCTCGCGACGGCGCGTGCGCTCGGATTTGCGCTCGGCGTGCCGGTGCGCGGCGTCTCGACGCTCGCCGCGCTGCTGCACCCGGCCGGTGTCGACGTCGCCTGCATCGACGCCCGCCGGGGCGAGGTGTTCTGCGCCGGCGCCGGCATCGAGCCGCAGGCGATGACGCCGCTGCAGCTCGTCGCGGCGCTGCCCACAGCGGCGGTTGTCGCGGGCGACGGCGCCGTCCGCTATCGCGACGTGCTCGCCGGCGCCGCGATCCCGCCCGACGACTCGCCGCTGCACGTGCCGCATGCCCGCAGCCACGCGGCGATGGCGGACGTCGCCGGGCCGCCCGAGCCCTGCTATCTGCGTGCTCCGGACGCCGCGCGCAATCTCGCTGCCAGGGCGGCCGGATGATCACCGCCGTCGACCTGCGGGCGCTCAGTACATCCGATCTGGACGCGATCGAGGTCGTCGAGCACGCCTCGTACCCGACGCCGTGGTCGCGCTCGATGTTCGCCGGCGAGCTGTCCAAGCCGAGCGGCATCTGCCTGGGCGCGTTCCAGGGCGAGGACATGCTGGGCTATCTGATCGTCGCCCGCTATGTCGACGCGTGGCACGTGATGAACGTCGCCGTTGCCCCCGCCTGGCGCGGACGCGGCGTCGCCCGGTCGATGCTCGAGCGCCTGTTCGCGCTGACCGACGCCGACCTCGAGCGCGGCTACACCCTCGAGGTGCGCGTCTCCAATCACACCGCGATCCACCTGTACGAGTCGCTGGGGTTCGTCGCCACCGGCGTGCGCCGTGGCTACTACACGGACAACCGCGAGGATGCCCTGATCATGTGGCGCGACGCGGACCCGGCGTGAGCCCGGGCCGGTCGTGATTCTCGGCATCGAGACCTCGTGCGACGAGACGGCAGCGGCGGTCGTCACGTACGACGGCGAGGTGCGGGCCAGCGTGATCTCGTCGCAGGCCGACCTGCACGAGCCCTACGGCGGCGTCGTCCCGGAGATCGCCTCGCGCCGCCACCTCGATCTGGTGGTGCCCGTCGTCGAGCGGGCGCTCGCCGACGCCGGCGTCTCGCTGGCAGACATCGATGCCGTCGCCGTGACCGAGGGGCCGGGGCTGATCGGCGCGCTCCTCGTCGGGCTCTCGGCGGCCAAGGCGCTCGCGTTTGCCCGGCGGCTGCCGCTCGTGCCGGTCGATCACCTGCACGGTCACCTGGCCGCGCTCTACCTGCGGCCCGACCCGGTCGAGCCGCCGTTCCTGGCGCTGCTCGCCTCGGGCGGCCACACGCTCGTCTGCGAGGTGGAGGACCGGCGCGGCTACCGCATCCTCGGAGGCACGCTCGACGACGCCGCCGGCGAGGCGTTCGACAAGGGCGCCCGGCTGCTCGGGCTCGGCTATCCGGGCGGTGCGCGGCTCGAGCAGCTCGCGGCCGGGGGCGACCCGACGGCGCACAGCTTCCCGGCGGGCATGGCGGGCCGGCCCGGCTGCGACATGTCGTTCAGCGGTCTGAAGACCGCGCTTCGCTATGCGATCGCCCGCGCGCCCGACGCCGATCCGGCCGATCTGGCCGCCTCCTACCAGGCGGCGATCGTCCGCTCGCTGGTCGACCGCACCGCTGCAGCCGTGATCGACACCGGCGCGACGACGCTCGCGGTGGTCGGCGGCGTCGCCCGAAACGGCGCCCTGCGCGCCGCATTCGCGCACCGCTGCTCCGAGCTCGGCGTCCGGCTCGCGCTCGTCGCGCCGGAGCTCTGCTCCGACAATGCCGCCATGATCGCCTCGGCCGCGCGCTACACCGACCCGATCGCGTTCCCGGGCTACCTGGCCCGCGACGCCTACGCCACCGCCTCGTGAGCGTCGAGGTGCGGGTGTACTCGGCCGCCGGGTGCCACCTCTGCGACGTCGCCAAGGAGGTGCTCGAGCGTGAGCGCGAGACGCACGCCTTCGACCTCGTCTGCATCGACATCACCGGCGACCCGGAGCTGGAGGCGGCCTACCGCGAGCAGATCCCCGTCGTGTTCGTCGCCGGCCGCAAGGCGTTCAAGTACCACGTCGACCCGGCGGAGCTGCGCCGCCGCCTGGCCACCGCGGCGACGGCCGGCTGAGCCGTCGCCAACCTGCGCGGGAGCGAAATCGCCGTGGCTACACTGGAGCCATGGTGTTGCACGCCCCCACCTCGAAGGAGAGTCCCTTGGAAACCGATCGCCTGACGGTCGGCGTCGCGGCCCGGCTTTCGCGCTACCTGCAGGTGCTCACGCAGGCGAAGAAGATGGGGCGTGACTCGATCTCGTCACAGGAGATCGGCGAGTACACGAACGTGAACGCGACCCAGATCCGGCGCGACCTCTCGGGGTTCGGGAAGTTCGGCAAGCGCGGCGTCGGCTACAACATCGACTATCTGGTCACCGAGATCCGCAAGATCCTGCGGACGTCGGGGCAGCACAACATCGTCCTCATCGGCGCCGGCCGGCTCGGCTCGGCGATCGCGTCGTCGACGACGTTTGCAGACCACGGCTTCAACATCGCCGGCGTGTTCGACTCCGACCCGGCCAAGATCGGTGCGAGCATCGGCAACCAGGCGGTGCAGGACGTCTCCAGCCTGCAGGCCGCAGTGCGCGACCGAAACATCATCGTCGGCGTTCTGGCGGTGCCGGAGGAGGCCGCCCAGGAGGCGGCCGACACCCTGGTGGCAGCCGGCGTGAAGATCATCTTCAACTACTCGGACGCGCTGATCGACACGCCGTCGGACGTGACCGTGCACCGGTCGAGCCCGGTCGTCGAGATCCTGCACGCGCTCTACTTCCACCTGACCTGAGCGCACCAATAGGGGTCTGACCCCTTTTGGCGCGGTTGGTGCGGATAGCCTGCCGTCGTGAGGCTGATCCTGTGGCACGGCTACCTGCTCGACGGCACGGGCTCGAACATCTACACCCAGCACATCGCGCGTGCCTGGGGCCGGCTCGGGCACGACGTCACCCTGATCTGCCAGGAGCGGCGTGCCGACCGCTTCGACCTCGGGCCGCGGGTGCGCGTCGTTCGGCCCGAGATCGGCCCGCTCTTGCCCGTGTTCGTGGTCGACCGCTACGAGGGCGTCGAGGCCCGGCATGTCGCCGACCTCTCGGCGGCCGAGCTTCACCGATACACGACGGCAAACGCCGACGCGATCGGCGCGGAGCTCGCCCAGGGCGACGTCGACCTCGTGCTGGCAAACCACGCCGTCATGGGCGGCCCCGTCGCCGCGGCGGCCTGCCGCTCCGCCACGCCCTACGCCGTCAAGGTGCACGGCTCCGAGCTCGAGTATGCCATCCGCGGCCGGCCGGCCCTGGCCGAGCTCGCCCGTGACTCCCTGAACGGCGCACGTGCGGTGTTCGCGGGCTCGGCGCACATCATCTCGGTGACCGAGGAGCTGCTCGGAGAGGGCGCATACCGCGGAGCGATGCGGATCGTGCCGCCCGGGGTCGATACCGAGAACTTCGCGCCCGGGCGGGGGTCGCTGCCCGCGCTTCGGCGGCTGCTCGGCGCGCCTGGCGACGTGTCGCTTGACCACCCGCGCGAGCGCAGCGCAGACAGCGGCGCCGCGGCGGGCCTGGCGGGCGTCGGCCGCTTCGTCCTCTACTTCGGCAAGCTGATGCGCCAGAAGGGCGTGCATCTGCTGCTCGAGGCCTGGCGCGACATCGCCGCCCGCCACCCCGGCGTGGGCCTTGTGATCGTCGGATTCGGCGACGCCCGCGCCGAGCTGGAGCAGTCGGCGCCTCCGGGCGTCGTCTTCACCGGCGCGATGGATCACGAGCAGCTGCAGCTGCTCGTCCCGCTGGCCGAGGCCGTGGTGGTGCCCTCGGTGCTGCCGGAAGCGTTCGGGATGGTCGCCGCCGAAGCCGCGGCGTGCGAGGTCGTCCCGATCGTGTCCGACCACTCCGGCCTCGCCGAGGTGGCCGCGGGCCTCGGCGAGGCCGGGATCACGTTCGACGGGACGAGCGCCGATCTCGCCCGCCGCCTGGATGCGCTGCTCGGGCTTCCGACCGCCGAGCGGGCGCGCCTGGGAGCGGTCGCACGCGCGGCCGTCGTGGCGCAGTGGAGCTGGGAGGGGATCGCCCGCCGCCTGCTCGACGACGCGCGTGAGTAGCCCTCAAGCGTGCGCTCGCGCCCGCCGATAGGGCACGTGTGAACGCTTCCGCCCCCCGCGGACTGCGGCGACTCGCCTCCCCCTTCCGGCGTCGCCCGGCCAGCGCTGCCGCGGATCCGTACCGCACGCTCTGGGACGCCGCGTTCGAGCCGCTGATCGAGCACGTCGACGGCCGCATCGTCGACACGAATCCCGCGTTCCGAACGACCTTCGGCTACACCGCCGACGAGGCGGTCCGGCTCACCGTCCTCGACCTGACCGAGCAGCACGAGCGGCCGCTCCTCGCCGAGCGGATCCGTGACTGCAGCGAGGCCCCGTTCGAGCTCATCGCCCAGACGAAGACCGGCGAGCCCCGCTACCTCGAGGCTTCCGTGCGCACGATCGCCGAGACCGGGGCGCAGACACGCCGGATCCTGGCGTTGCGCGACGTCACCGACCGTCGTCAGGCCGAGGAGGAGGCCGGGGTGCTGGCCTTCCAGTACGCCGCCGACCTCACCGTGGTCGCCGAGGTCGCCCGCCGCCTTCCGCGCACCGCCGACGCCGCCTCGGCCCGCCTCGCCATCTGCGAGGCCGCCATCCAGGTTTGCGACGGCGCGATGGCCGTCCTGATGGAGCCCGACGGCCGGGGCAATCTGGTCTCGACCGCGATGGCCGGCGCGCATTCCCAGCCGCTGATCGTGCCGCTCGACCAGATGAGCTCGGCCACCGCCCAGGTGTTCGCGTCGCGCGAGCCGTTCTTCGCCGACCTCTCCACCCACGGCGGCGTCTCACCGCAGCTCGTCGAGGCCTCGGGCCTCGTCACCGCCCTGTGGCAGCCCGTCCTGCGCGACGGCGATCCGGTCGGCGTGCTCCTCGTCGCCTGGGACCGCCACGTCACGCTGATCTCCGACCGGGCCGCCGCCGTCGTCGGGCTGTTCGCGGCGGAGGCCGCCGTCGCCGTCGAGCGGGTCGACATCCTGGCCCGGCTGGACGAGCTGAACACGGCGCTCGCGCAGCAGGTCGAGGCGCTGCGCCTGTCCGACCAGTTCAAGACCGACTTCGTCTCGAGCGTCTCGCACGAGCTGCGGACGCCGCTCGCGTCGATCCTGGGCTACACGGACATCCTGGTGAACGGCGAGGTGGGGGAGATGACGCCCGACCAGGAGGAGTTCCTCGAGATCATCGACCACAACGCGCGCCGGCTGCTCGCGCTCATCAACGACCTGCTGACGCTCTCGGGGCTCGAGAGCGGCCGCATGGTCATCCGCCCGGAGCCGGTCGACCTGTGCGAGCTCGTGCGCAAGAACCTGCAGATCCACATCCCGGCGATCAATACGCACATGCAGCGGCTCGAGGCGATCCTGCCCGACACCCCCGTGGTCGCGGTCATCGACTCCGAGCGGATCTCGCAGGTGCTCACCAACCTGATGTCAAACGCAATCAAGTTCACGCCCGACGAGGGCCGCCTGGGCATCGAGCTCCGGGCCGAGGGAGACGACGCGGTGCTCGCCGTCTCGGACTCCGGCATCGGCATCTCCGACGACGACCGGGAACGGCTCTTCGAGCGCTTCTTCCGGGCCGGAAACGCGATGGAGCGCGCGATCCCGGGCACCGGCCTCGGCCTCGCGATCTGCAAGGGCATCGTCGACGCCCACAGCGGCCGGCTCCAGGTCGAGTCCACGCTCGGACACGGCACGGCCGTGACGGTCACGTTGCCCCTCCAGTGGGGGCTCACCGAAGGAGACGACGAATGAGCGCCAGGCGCCACACCGTGCTCGTCGCCGAGGATGAGCCGCACCTGCTGCGCCTCGTCCAGTTCCGGCTCGAGCGGGACGGGTACGACATCGTGACGGCGACCGACGGCCAGAGCGCGCTCGACGCCGTCTACGACCATCGGCCCGAACTGTGCCTGCTGGACGTCGTCATGCCCCGTCGCAGCGGTTGGGAGGTGCTGAGCGAGCTGCGTGCGGACGAGCGCTGCTGCGACGTCAAGGTGATCATGGTGACGGCGCGCGCCACCGACGCCGACATCCAGACCGGAATGCGGCTCGGCGCCGACGACTACATCACCAAGCCGTTCAGCTCGCACGACTTGCGTGCGCGGGTGGCAGCGCAGCTGGCCGCCTGACCAAGCGGCGGCGCTCGCCATCCCGACCGGCCCGCCCGAAGCGGGTATCGTGCCTCGGCCGATGGGCGAGACACCCAAGATTTCCGACCCTCTGCTCGCGCTCGACGCCGCGAGGGCCGCGTTCGAGGACGGCGATGACTTCACGGTCGGCGTCGAGGAGGAGTTCGCCATCCTCGAGCCCGAGACGCTGAACATGACCGCCGGGTTCGAGCGCATCGACGCCGCGACGCGCACCGGGCCGCTGGCCGGCATGGTTGCCGGCGAGCTGATCCGGTCGGAGGTCGAGGTGCGCACCGGCCGGTGCGAGTCGTTCGCAGCCGCCGCCGAGGCGATGGCGCGGCGCCGGGCCGACGTGATCTCCGCCGCAGAGCGGCTGGGCTACCGGCTCTCGGCCGCCGGCACCCATCCCTTCGCGCGGTGGCAGGACCAGTCGGTCATCGACACGCCGCACTACCACTTGGTCGAGTCGACGCTGCGCTACGTCGCGTGGCGCAACAACACGTTCGGGATCCACGTCCACACGGGCGTGCACGGCGCCGACCGCGCGATCGCGGTGACCGGCGCACTGCGCTCGGTGCTGCCGGAGCTTCTGGCCGCGTCGTGCAGCTCACCGTGGCTCGAGGGCCGTCACACGCACCTGCAGTCGACGCGGACCCAGATCTTCACGCGCTTCTTCCCGAGGTGCGGGATCCCCGACCACTTCGCCGGCTGGGACGAGTACGACCGGTTCGTGCGGTTTCTCATCGCCACCCGCTCGATCCGCGAGCACACCGAGATCTGGTGGAGCGTGCGGCCCCACCAGGCCTTCCCGACGGTTGAGATCCGGATCTGCGACGCCCAGCCGGAGTTCGAGCGGTCGGTCGCGCTCGCCGGGCTCATGGTGGCGCTCACGGCCCACTACGCCACCGCCTACGACGAGGGCCGGCCGCTGCCCGCCCACCCGGGCAGAATGCTCGAGGAGAACCTGTGGCGGGCCATCCGCTGGGGCATGCGGGGCGAACTGATCGACTTCGACGCGGGCCGCTCGATTCCGGCACGTGACCGCCTCGCCGGCCTGATCGAAGAGGCGTCGCCGACGGCGGACCGCCTCGGCATCACGCCCCACCTGGGCGTGCTGCTCGATGCGACCGCGGCCGAGCGGTACTCGTCGCAGCTCGCCGAGGGGGCGACCGTTCACGAGGTGTGGCCGCAGGCGGTCGAGCGCACCCGCGACTCGGTCATGGAGTGGCTCTCGGTCAGGGAGGAGGAGACGGGATGAGCGACCCTCAGCAGAGCGCGCAGGACGCCGCGGCGGAGTTCATGCGCACGGTGCCGGTGCAGGACGTGGTGGTCTCGATGGTGCAGACCGTGTTCGACGTCGGCTACCGCCGCACGGGTCTCGTGGGCGGGGGCCAGGACGAGCACGACCTCGCGCAGACCCGGCTCGCGATCGAGACGGTGCGGGCGCTCATGCCCGTGCTCGAGCAGGTGCTCGATGCGGACTCGATGACGACGCTGCGAAGCGCCCTCTCCGAGCTCCAGCTCGCCTACGCCGACGCTCTGGAGCGGCCGGCCGAGACCGCCGCTTCCGCCGTGCCCGGCGAGGCGCCGGCCGCGGCCGAGCCCGAGCCCGACGACCTCGTCCCGGAGCGGCCGCGGATCTGGACGCCGGGCGGTGACGTGTGAGCGCGACCGCCGAGGTCGGCGTCTTCGGCGGGTCGGGCTTCTACTCGTTCCTCGAGTCCGCCGAGGAGGTCACCGTCGACACGCCCTACGGCCCGCCGTCCGACCGGTTCACGATCGGCGATGTCGGCGGCACGCGGGTGGCGTTCCTGCCCCGGCACGGGCGCCATCACCACCTGCCGCCGCACGCGGTGCCCTACCGCGCCAACCTGTGGGCGATGCGCGAGCTGGGCGTGCGCCGGGTGATCGGCCCATGCGCGTCGGGGAGCCTGGACAAGAGCCTGCCGCCGGGCACCTTCGTGGTCTGTGACCAGTTCGTCGATCGCACGAGCGGGCGCAGGGACACGTTCTACGACGGCCCGGTGACGACGCACGTGTCGGCCGCCGACCCGTACTGCCCCGACCTGCGCCGGATCCTGCTCGACACCGGCCGCGGGCAGGGCATCGACATCCGCGACGGCGGCACCGTCGTCGTCATCCAGGGCCCGCGCTTCTCGACGCGCGCCGAGAGCCGCTGGTTCTCGTCGATGGGCTGGGGCGTGATCAACATGACGGCGTATCCGGAGGGCTGGCTCGCCCGCGAGCTCGGCCTCTGCTACGCCAACGTCTCGCTGATCACCGACTACGACGTCGGTCTCGAAGACGACGAGACCATCGAGCCGGTCAGCCACGAGGCGGTCGTCGCCGTCTTCACCGAGAACAACGAGCGGCTGCGGCGGCTCCTGTTCGAGTCGATCCCGAAGATCGGGTCGCAGCCGGACGACATCTGCAAGAACGCCCTCGTCGGCGCCCGGTTCTGAACGAACCGAGCCCGTCTCGGCCCTCCGGGGCCGCTGTTACAATCCGCCGGCTCAATTTTCCGCCGTTGTCTTCCGTCCCATAAGGAGTCCACCACGTGAGCTCGCTCGCTAGCCATGCTGTGCTGATCGCCCTCGTCTGCGGCGCGCTTGCGGTCGTCTACGGCCTCTTGCTGACCCGGTGGGTGCTCAGCCGGCCCGCCGGAACCGAGCGCATGCGCGAGATCTCGGCGGCCATCCAGGAGGGCGCCGCCGCCTACCTCAAGCGCCAGTACACGACGATCGCAGCCGTGGCCGCGGTGGTGTTCATCGTCATCGGCGTCGCCGGGACGTGGACCCCCGACCTGGGCTGGAAGGTCGCGATCGGCTTTCTGATCGGCGCGGTGCTCTCGGCGCTCACGGGCTTCATCGGCATGAACGTGGCGGTGCGCTCGAACGTGCGCACGGCCGAGGCGGCCAAATCGGGCCTCGCGCCCGCGCTCTCGGTCGCCTTCAAGGGCGGCACCGTCACCGGGATCCTCGTCGTCGGGCTGGGCCTGCTCGGCGTCGGCGGCTACTTCGGCATCCTCGATCACATCGCGAGCGGCTCGCAGTCGCACCGCGACCTCGAGACCACCAAGGCGCTCGTCGGGCTCGCCTTCGGCGGCTCGCTGATCTCGGTGTTCGCCCGCCTCGGCGGCGGCATCTTCACCAAGGCGGCCGACGTCGGCGCCGACCTCGTCGGCAAGATCGAGGCCGGCATCCCCGAGGACGATCCGCGCAACCCGGCCGTGATCGCCGACAACGTCGGCGACAACGTGGGCGACGACGCCGGCATGGCGGCCGACCTGTTCGAGACCTACGCCGTGACCGTGGTCGCGTCGATGTTCCTGGGCGCGCTGTTCGGAAACCACGACGCGGTGATGCTGCCGCTGCTGCTCGCGGCGTTCTCGATCCCGGCGTCGATCGTCGGCACGCTGATGGTGCGCCTGTGGGGCAACATGGGCGTGATCTCGGCCCTCTATGTGGGCGTGATCGTCTCGGCGCTGCTCTCGGCGCTGATCTACATCCCCGTGATCGCGAACACCGCCAAGCACTTCGGCTCGTTCACGGGCGGGGCGAGCTCGACCAAGATCTACTTCTGCGGTCTGATCGGGCTCGTCATCACGGCCCTGATCGTGGCGATCACCGAGTACTACACCGGCACGCGCTTCGGGCCGGTCAAGCGCATCTCCGAGCAGTCGCTCACGGGCCACGCGACGAACATCATCTCCGGCCTGGCCGTCGGCATGCAGGCCACGGCGCTGCCGGTGATCGTGATCGCGGTCGGCACCGTGACGTCGTTCAAGCTCGCCGGCATCTACGGGATCGCGATCGCGGTCACGGCGATGCTCTCGATGGCGGGAATGGTCGTCGCGCTCGACGCCTTCGGGCCGATCACCGACAACGCAGGGGGCATCGCCGAGATGGCCGACCTGCCGCACGAGGTGCGCGACAACGTCACCGATCCGCTGGACGCCGTCGGCAACACCACGAAGGCCGTCACCAAGGGCTACGCGATCGGCTCGGCGGGTCTGGCCGCGCTCGTGCTGTTCCAGTCCTACAGCGACGAGCTGAGCAAGAAGGTCGGGCATCCCGTCGCGTTCACGATCAACGACCCATGGGTGCTGGCGGGCCTCCTGATCGGCGGTCTGATGCCGTTCCTGTTCGCGTCGCTCGCGATGGACGCCGTCGGCCGCACCGGCGGCCTGGTCGTCCAGGAGGTGCGGCGCCAGTTCCGTGAGATGCCCGGGATCATGGAGGGCACCACCAAGCCGGACTACGCCCGCTGCGTCGATCTGGTCACACGGGCGGCGATCCGCGAGATGCAGCTGCCCGCGCTGATCCCCGTGGTCGTGCCGATCGTCGTCGGCCTGATCTCCTACCAGGCCCTCGGCGGCCTGCTCGTCGGGACGATCGTGACCGGCCTCTTCCTGGCCATCTCGATGACGTCCGGCGGCGGCGCCTGGGACAACGCCAAGAAGCTGATCGAAGACGGCGCGCACGGCGGCAAGGGCTCCGACGCCCACGCGGCGTCGATCACCGGCGACACCGTCGGCGACCCCTACAAGGACACGGCCGGTCCGGCCATCAACCCGATGATCAAGATCACGAACATCGTCGCGATCCTGATCATCCCGCTGCTGGCCCGCTGAGCGAGCGGCCGCGAGGTGAGAACCGGGGCCTGGCCCCGCCCGGCGGGCGGGGCCAGGCCCCATCGACCATCCCAGCCGCCATAATCACGCGATGCCGCTGAAGCGCCGGCAGGCCGGGGGCCTGCACCGAGTCCTGGGTACCGCCGCGCTGTTCTCGACGGCGTACGGCAACGTCGGCTCGTCGATCTACTACGCGCTCGGCCTGGTCACGGTCTACGCGCTCGGCATGACGCCCATCGCGTTCGCCGTCTCGGGCGCGATCTTCTTCTTCACCGCGGTCACCTACGCCGAGGCGACCGCCCGCTTCCCCGAGGCCGGCGGCTCGTCGTCGTTCACGCGCCACGCCTTCAACGAGGCGGTGTCGTTCTTCGCCGGCTGGGCGCAGATGCTGAACTACACGGTGACGATCGCCATCTCGGCGATCTTCGTGCCTCACTACCTGAACAAGTTCGACCCCAGCCTGAACCTGATCGGGCACCCGTGGGACATCGTCGGCGGCGCGGTCGTCGTCGCCCTGCTCGTGGCGCTCAACATCGTCGGCGTGAAGGAGGCGGCCGGCCTCAACATCTTCCTGGCGCTGACCGACCTCGGCACCCAGGCGCTGCTCGTGATGATCGGCCTCGTCACCGTGTTCAGCCCGCACACGCTCGCGACGAACGTGCACCTGGGCACATCGCCGACGTGGAGCAACTTCATCGTCTCGATCCCCGTCGCGATGGTCGCCTACACCGGCATCGAGACGGTCTCGAACATGGCCGAGGAGGCGATCGATCCGCCCCGGCACGTGCCACGGTCGATCATGTACGTCGTGCTGGCGGTGTTCGCGATCTATGCGTTCCTGCCCTCGGTCGCGCTCTCGGCGCTGCCCGTCAAGCCGGCGACGGCGTTGCAGGTGCGCGAGTCGCACAGCGCGGTGCTGTCGTGTCCCAAGGGGGTGAAGCTGCACCAGGAGACCTCCGATCTGGCCTGCAAGTTCGCGGGCGACCCGGTCGCCGGCCTGGTCGAGCACCTGACGATCCCCAACACGATCAAGCAGGGGCTCGGCTACTACGTGGCGATCCTCGCGGCCACGATCCTGATCATCGCCACCAACGCGGGCATCATCGGTGTGTCGCGGCTGACGTACTCGATGGGACAGCATCGCCAGCTGCCGGAGGTGATCCGGCACGTCCACCCGCGCTTCAACACGCCCTACATCGCGATCATCCTCTACAGCGTCATCGCGGTGCTGCTGATGATCCCGCCGGGGGCGATCGCCTTCCTGGGCAACCTGTACGCGTTCGGCGCGATGCTCTCGTTCACGCTCGCGCACGCGTCGGTGATCAAGATGCGGCGCACGCTCGACTCGGCCGACATGCCGTGGCGGGGACCGCTCTCGTTCCGGGTCGGCACCTACGACGTGCCCGCATTCGCGATCCTCGGGTTCATCGGCACCGGCGCATCGTGGCTCGTCACGGTGGGGCTGCACTTCTCCGACGGGGTGGCGCCGGTCGGGATCGTCTGGCTCGCGATCGGGATGTGCGTCTACGTCGTCTACCGCCGCAGCCAGCATCTTCCGCTGACCGAGACGGTGCTCGCGCAGCGCCTGGTGGTCGGCCCGGCGGTCGAGATCGAGTACCGCTCGATCCTGCTGCCGCTGACCGCGCATCGGGTCGCCGACGAGATGACCGCCACCGCGCTTCAGCTGGCGGCGGAGTCGGGGACGAAGCTCGTCGCCCTCTACCCGATCCACGTGCCGATGAACCTACCGCTGTCGGCGCCGATGGAACAGGAGTCGCGGCTCGCCGAGCGCGAGCTCGGAGAGGCGGCGGCGCTCGGACGCGAGTACGGTGTCTATGTGATCCCGCGCATCGTGCGCACGCGCAACGTCGGTCAGGCGATCGTCGATGAGGCCCGCCGGCGGCGGTCGGAGATCATCGTGCTCGGCGCCGAGCAGCGCAAGCGCGGCGGCGAGCGGATGTTCGGACGGGTGATCGACTACGTGCTGCGAAACGCCGACTGCCGGGTCATGGTCGGCACGCAGCCCACGGGGTGAGCCGATGCTGCTCGTGAACCGGATCCTCTCGTTCGCCTTCGTCGTGATCGGCGTCGCGCTCCTGATCGAGACGGCCCTGCTGGGCGGCAAGCCCGGGTTCCAGGTCGGATACCTGGCCGGCGGGGTGTTCATCGCCCTGGGCATCCTGCGCCGGCGGGCGACGAGGGCGCCGAGGCCGTGACGGCGGCGGGTGTCGAATTCGCGGCCGGCCGTTCGTCCTCGATGCACACACGGCCGGCACGGCGCCGGCGCGACGAAGGGGGACGACGATGAAATATCTGCTTGCGATCTACGCCGACGAGGCCGAGTGGTCCGAGCTGACGGACGCCGCTCGCCAGGCGATGTACGAGGAGTACGCCCAGGTGTCCGAGGACCTGGGCCGGGCGGGGATGCTGATCGACGGCGCAGAGCTGCGTCCGACGACGGCGGCCACGACCGTGCGGATGCGCGACGGGCGCACGCTCGTCACGGACGGCCCGTTCGCCGAGACCAAGGAGCAGCTCGGCGGCTACTTCGTCGTCGAGTGCGACACGATCGACGCGGCCATCGAGGCGGCCGGGAAGCTGCCGACCGCCCGCCACGGCTCGATCGAGGTGCGGCCATTGGTGGAGCGGTAGGCGCGCGGGAGGCCGCCGCCGCCGCGTTCCAGGAGCACTGGGGGCGCGCGGTGGCGGCGCTCATGCGCCGCTTCGGTGATGCCGACCTCGCCGAGGAGTCGGTGCAGGAGGCGTTCGGCCGCGCCGCCGCGCGCTGGCCGATCGACGGCGTGCCCGCCTCGCCGATCGGCTGGATCGTGGCGACGGCGGGAAACGTCGCCGTCGACCGGATCCGGCGCGAGCGGGCGCTGCAGGCGCGGCTGCCGGCCCTGGCCGCCGAGCCTCTGCCACCTGATCCCGACCCTCTGGAGGAGGACGACGCGGTGCCCGACGAGCGCCTCGAGCTGATCTTCACGTGCTGCCACCCGGCGCTCTCGGCCGAGGCCAGCGTCGCGCTCACGCTGCGGCTGGTGGCCGGCCTCTCGACAGGCGAGATCGCACGCGCGTTCCTCGTCCCCGAGGCGGCGATGGCGCAGCGGCTGGTGCGGGCCAAGGCGAAGATCCGGCTGGCCGGCATCCCCTTCGGGCGCCCGCCGGGCCATCTCCTGGCCGACCGGCTCGATCACACGGCGGCGGTGCTCTACCTCGTCTTCAACGAGGGCTACTCCGCCTCGTCGGGCCAGGACGTGGTGCGCCGCGACCTGTGCGACGAGTCGATCCGGCTCGCCCGGCTGCTGGTCGCGCAGCTCCCGTCCGAGCCCGAGGCTCACGGCCTGCTCGCGCTGATGCTGCTGCACCATGCGCGCGCCGCGACGCGGACGGCGCCCACGGGCGGGATCGTGCTGCTCGAGCATCAGGACCGCAGCCGCTGGGACACGGGCATGATCCGGGCCGGGTCGGCGGCGCTTCGGCGGGCCGAGCGGGCCGGTGGGCGCGGGCCCTACCAGCTCCAGGCGGCCATCGCCGAGCAGCACGCGCGAGCCGCGAGCTTCGCCGCCACCGACTGGCCGGCCGTCGCCCGCCTGTACGCCGAGCTCGCGGCGGTCGTGCCCTCGCCCGTCGTCGACCTGAACCACGCCGCCGCCGTGTCGATGGCCGAGGGGCCGCAGCGCGGCCTGGAGCTGCTCGCGCATCTGGAGGCAGGCGGCGAGCTCGACCGCTACCACCTGCTCTACGCCGCCCGTGCCGACATGCTGCGCCGGCTCGACCGCCCGGCGGATGCGCTGCTCGCCTACACCCGCGCGCTCGAGCTCGCGCCCGGCGCGGCCGAGCGAGAGTTCCTGGAGCGCCGCTGCGCCGAGATGCAGCGCGCGCTGGGCTGAGCGCACCAAAAGGGGTCAGACCCCTTTTGGTGCGCAGTCCGCGTCGGATGTACCGCCGGGCGCCGCGGCCACTATTCTCCGCGCAATGGCGCGCAAGATCCCGTCTCTGGGCCGGTTCCTGGGCGCGCCGTCCCTGTATGCGATGGCATACGGCGAGATCTCCTCGTCGCTCTACTACGCCCTCGGCATCACGGCGGTCTATGCGCTCTCGCTGACGCCGATCGTGTTCCTGGCGGCCGGGCTCCTGTTCGCACTCGCGGCCGCGGCCTACGCCGAGGGCGGCGCGACGATCCCGGGCCCGGGCGGCTCCTCGGCGCTGGCGCGGCGGGCGTGGGGCGACCTGGCCGGGTTCATCGCCGGCTGGGCGACGGTGCTCGACTTCGTGATCGCCATCTCGCTTTCGGCGCTCTTCCTGCCGCACTACGTCGCCGGGGCGTTCGGGTACGAGAACGCCTTCTCCGTCCGGCAGGCGGCCGCTCTGGCCGTGGCCGTCCTGGCCGCCGTGACGCTCGTGCGGCTCGCGCGGCGCACCGAGATCTACACCGCCGGCGTCGTGGTCGCGGCGCTCGACCTGATGGTGCAGGTGAGCCTGGCGGTGCTCGGGCTGGCGCTGCTCTTCTCGTGGAGCGCGCTCACGCGCAACATCCATGTCGGCACCGTCCCGACCTGGAACTCGCTGGCCTTCTCGTTCCCGATCGCGATGATCGGCTACACGGGCCTCGAAAAGGTCGGCAGCGTCGCCGCCTACGCGAAGGATCCCGAGCGGTCGGTGCCCGACAGCGTGCGCTCGTCGGTGTTCACGGTCGTGATCGTCTACGCGGCCGTCGCGACCGCCGCCGCGTCGGCGTTCCCGACGCACCCCGCGCATACCACCGCGGGCGGCACGACCCTGCTCGGGACGAAGTGGGTGAACGCGCCGATGCTCGGCCTGGCCGAGCGGATCGGCTCCCACGGCCCGCACTGGTTCGCGATCGCGCTGCGCTTCGGCGTGGGCGTCACGGCCTGCGCCATCATGCTGATGGCGATCTCGACCAGCTTCTCGGGCTGCGGCCGGCTGGCCGAGGCGATGGGCCGCCACGATCAGCTTCCGGCCGTGTTCGGGCGCACCAGCCGCCGCCTGCTCCACCCGCCCGCGGCCATCCTCGGCGTCGGCCTGCTCGCGATCGGGTTCATCGTCGTCGGCGCCCTCTACCGGGGCCAGGAGGAGCTGACGCTGGCCTCGCTCTACAGCTTCGGGATCCTGATCGCGTTCATGCTGACGCAGGCGTCGGTGGTGTGGCTGCGCATCGTCGCGCCAGACATGCCGCGGCCGTTCATGATGAAGGGCAACGTGTGGATCCGGGGCCGGCTGATCCCGATCACGTCGGTCGTCGGGACGGTGCTCGCGTTCGTCGCCTGGGTGGTCGCGCTCGGCACCCATCCGGGCGCGCGGGTCGTCGGGCCGCTATGGATGGTCGCCGGCCTTGCGATGTACGTCGTCGTGCGCGTGCGCGCGGGCCTTCCGATCATCGAGAGCGTCGACCTCGGCGCGGCGCCGCCGGCCGAGATGACCGACCTTGCATACTCGACGATCGTCGTCCCGCTGGAACGTCTGGACGCGATCGCCGAGGAGACGATGGCGGCGGCCTGCCGCCTTGCGGTCGACTCGCACGCGGTCGTCGTCGGCGTGAGCGCGATCTTCGTGCCTGTGAAGGAGCCGATCGATCTGCCGATGCCCGATCGCGAGCGCGAGGTGGGGGAGGTGCAGGCGCTCGCGGCCTCGCTCGCCTCCGAGTTCGGCGTCGAGTACAAGGCGGTCGTCTCGCGCACGCGCAGCCCGGGCAGGCTGGTCGTCGACGCCGCCGTCGACCACGGTGCGCAGCTGATCATGGTCGGCTCGCCGTACAAGCGCCGCCT
>DASXZF010000152.1:0-19155 GCA_036502065.1 Gaiellales bacterium | reverse complement strand
AGCTGGATGGTTGGAGATCAGCGACCGGCCGCGCGCGAGCGACCGCCCCATGAGGGCGAGCTCCATCTGCAGGGCGGCGAACGGGATCGGATCTGCGCCTGAGGCGGCAGTCAGCGTCGGCACGCCGTCGGCGCCGAGCTGGAACGCGCGCACGGCGCTCGGCTCGAGCCATTCGCCGACATCGGCGACGATGCGTGGCCAGAGGGCGTCGGCGTCCGTGATCCGCAGGATCCGGAACGAGTCCTGCGCCGAGCGGCGTATGTGCGTCGGCTCGTGCTCGAGCGACTCGAGCGTACGCGGACTCCACGCGAACATGACGTGGTTATCGGCTTCCGCCGGCCGCGACGTGAGGCTAGGCCACGGTCGCTGAGCGGATCGCGTCGATCAGCTCGTCGAGCCCGACGCCCTTCTTGAGGCAGTTCGCGGCGCCCGCGTTCAGCGCCGCGTCGATCATCTGCGGCTCGTCGTAGGCCGAGAGCACGACCACCGGCATCGCCCACTCGGCGGCCGCGATCTGCTCGGTCGCCTCGATGCCGTCGACGTTCGGCATGCGCATGTCCATGACCACCACGTCGGGGAGCGTGCGCTCGGCGACGGTCACCGCCTCGGCCCCGTCGGAGGCCTCGCCGACCACGGTCATCCCCGCCTCCTCGAGCGCGTCTCGGAGCACGCCGCGCAGAAGAGCATTGTCCTCGGCGATCAGGATCCGGATGCCGTCGGCCTGCATGCCCGAAAGAGTACCCGCAGGCGGCGTCGCCGTGTGCGGCGATTCCAGAAACAGGCGATCGGTGTGCAGCTGGGCCTCGGCCGCGGCGATCACCGGCCCGGAGCCGCGCGCCCGTTCCAGCACGTAGGCGGCCGTGAAGCAGTCGCCGGCGCCCGTCGGATCGGCGTAGATCCCGGCACCGGTTCCCGGGACATCGCTGAGCCGATCGTCCGTGGCCACGAGCACGCCGTCGCCGGACATCGTCACCACCACCTCGGGCGCTCCCAGGCTCATGAGCGCGCCGCGGTCGAGTCGTCCGCCGGTCGCAGCGAGGGCCTCGGCGCGGTTCAGCTTCAGGATCGCGGCGCCCGCCGTTGCCGTGGCCGGGAACATGCGCAGGCGCACCGGGCCGGCCTCGGCGCCGCGGGCGAGGCCCTGGCCGTCGAGGCAGAGCATGTGGCCGGCCGCCGCGAGCACCGCCAGCGTCTCGGGCGGGAAGTCGACGGCCGACTGTCCTCCCAGCAGCAGCCACTCGCAGCGGTGGACAGCCGGCAGGATGTATTCGCGGGCGTCCTCGGGCGTGAAGGGACGGCCGATGGCCGCGAGCACCTGAAGGGTGCCGTCGCGATGGTCGAGGCGGGAGTCGTAGGCGGGACCGCCGGGGACGACCACGGCGTCGCCCGGATCGGGGCCGCGCGTGACGACGATGCATTCGGCCCCCGCGGCGTGGAGCGCCCGCCGTGCATAGAGCGGGGTGCCGCCGAGCCGGGTGCTCTCGGCGCCGTCGGCGCCGATGACCGTGTCGACGACGGTGTGGCCGATCAGCCCGATCACGACGGCGGCGGCGTGGCGCCGTTCGGCGCGGTGATCTCGAGCTGCACCGCCGAGCGGCCCGGATCGGCTGCGAGCGTGATGTTGGCACCGATCCGTGACGCCCGCTCGCGCATCATGCGCAGGCCGATGCCGCCTTTCGCCGCTGTGGGCAACATGCCGCCCGTGTCCTCGACGGCCAGGAAGATCCGGCCGTTCTCGCGCTCGAGGCTGATCGTGACGGGCGGCTGCCCGTGCCGCGCGGCGTTGTTGGCCGCCTCGCGTGCGATCTGGAAGATGGCGGTGTCGCGCTCGTTGTCGGCGTCCCAGGTCACCGACGGCCGCGTGAAGCTCGCGTCCACGCCGTACTCCTCCTGCACGGTCTCGGCCAGCGAGCCGAGCGCCTGGATCAGGCCCTGCTGCTCCATCACGACCGGATACAGCCGCGCCACCGTGCGGCGAAGGTCGTCGGCGGCGGCCGACGCCACGTGCTCGAGGCGATCCAGCACCTCGGTGGCACGGGCGACATCGCCGGTCCGGATCGAGTCGCCGATCACATCGCACATCAGGCGCACCGCGGTCATCGTCTGCTGCGGGCCGTCGTGCAGCCGGGCCGCGAGCGCCGCCCGCTCGTCGTCGATGGTGCGCAGCATCTGATCGAACAGCTCGCCCTGGTCGCGGCCCCGCGCCGCCAGGGTCTGGGTCGTGCGCAGCGCGCGGTCGATCGCATACCAGGCGATGACCACGGCGAGCAGCAGCAGCACGGCATGCAGCCAGTTCGACGTGGTGGCCATGACCAGCACGACGACGGCCATCGCGGCTGCGAGCGCGCCGCCCGCCGCCAGCAGACGATCAGTCGATGAACTCATAGCGGAGCGCGAGCGCCACCGCCTGCGTGCGCGTGTCCGCCTCCAGCTTGGTCATCGCGTTGCGGACGTGCGTGCGCACCGTCTCCGGGCTGATGAACAGCCGCTGGGCGATCTCGGGGTTCGAGTGGCCGTTGGCCAGGAGCCCCAGGATCTCGCGCTCGCGGCCGGACAGGGCCGGCAGGCGCTCGGTGGCCTTGGGCGCGACCAGCTCGGACGCGAGCGTCGGGTCGACGTAGGCGCCGCCCTCGGCCACCCGCTTGACCGCGCGGACGATGTCGTCCGGCGGCGCATCCTTGAGCACGTACCCGCGGGCGCCGCAGTCGAGCCCCTCGGCCAGGAGGCCGCGTTCGCCGTGGGCCGTGTACAGGATGACGGCGATCTCGGGGTGGGCGGCGATGATCTTGCGCGTCGCCTCGAAGCCGTCCATCCCGTCCATGCGCACATCCATCACGATGACATCCGGGCGGCGCTTGTCGGCCATCTCGATGGCGCCGTCGCCGGATCCGCTCTCGCCGATGACCGTGATCTCGCGATCGCGGGTGAGGATCATCTTCACGCCCTCACGTACCGCGGCATGGTCGTCGACGACCAAACAGCGTACCTGGCTGCGATCGGCGGTTTGCCCGTTGCCGGTGTCACTTGCGCCCATGACCGGGGGAATCATTGCACTTAAAGATCAGAATTCAAAACACTGGTCGCAATACAATGCCCGCATGTCGACCGCGCGGCGCACGGCGCTGGTCTCGCTCGTCGCGGCCGTCGTCCTGGTTGTGGTGAAACTTGCCGTGGGGTTTGCGAGTGGCAGCCTCGGCGTGCTCGCCGAAGCCGCCCACTCCGGCGTCGACGCGGTGTCGGGCGTCCTCACCCTCTACGCCGTCGGCGTGGCCGAGCGGCCGCCCGACCGCGAGCATCCCTACGGCCACGGCAAGGCGCAGCATCTGGCCGCGCTCGGTGAGGCCCTGTTCCTGTCGGGAGCAGCCGTCTGGATCGCCCTCGAGGCGGTGCTGCGCCTGCGCTCGGGCAGCTCGCCCGTGCACGCGCGGCCCTACGTGTTCGCGGTCGTGCTGTTCGTGCTCGCCGTCGATGCCGCCCGCGCGACGGTGTCGCTGCGCGAGGGCCGGCGGGGGCATAACGCCGCGCTGATCGCGAATGCGTGGCACTTCGGGTCGGACTTCGCGGGCACCCTGGCTGTCCTGGCGGGCCTCGGGCTGGTTGCGGCGGGCGTCCCGGGCGGCGACTCGGTGGCTGCGATCTTCGTGGCGGTGATCGTGCTCTTCGCCGCCGTGCGGCTCGGGCGCGGCAACGTGGACGTGCTCATGGACCGGGCGCCGTCGGGTCTGGCCGGGCTCGTCGAGCGCATCGTTCGCAGCGTCGCGGGCGTCGCCGAGGTGCGCTCGGTGCGCGTCCGCGAGGCCGGCGGCGAGAGCTTTGCCGATGTCGTGATCGGCGTGTCGCGGCTCGAGGGGCTCGAGAAGACCCACGAGACGACCGACCGCGTCGAGCAGGCCGTGCGCGATTCTCTGGGCCGGGCCCAGGTGCAGGTGCACGTCGAGCCGGCGGCGCTCGCCGGGGAGCGCCCGAACGAGCGGGTCGCCGCGGCCGCCCTGCGCGTGCCCGGCATCGTCGAGGCGCACAACATCACGGTGCTCGAGGACGACGCGGGCCGCGCCGTCACGCTGCATATGCGGCTCCCCGAGGACGCGTCGCTACGCCAGGCGGCCCAGGCGATCGAGCTGCTCAAGCGCGAGATCCTGGCCGAGGTGGGGATCGCGCGCGTGTTCGTCCACGTCGAGCCCTCGATGCCCGACGCGCAGCCCGCCCACGACGTCAGCGGCACCGAGCCCGAGGTGCGCGCCCGGGCGGAGGCGGCGGTGCGGTCGGTGGCCGGCACGACCGGCGAGGTGGTCGTCTACCGCCAGGGCCGGCGGCTGCTCGTGGTGACGTCGCTCGAGACGGACCCCGGCATGTCTGTCCGTGACGCGCACGCGCTCGCGAGCCGGGTCGAGGACGCGGTCAGGGACGAGCTCGCCGCGGTCGACGACGTCATCGTCGAGGTGCACTGACCGAGCGACCGGCGGGAGTTGGCCGCCGGGGCCCCATGGCAGGTGGGGTGGGGCCCCGGCGAGTCGCGCCCGAAGGCGCGAACCTTGTGCCTACCCGGACTGGGCTCCCAGCGTGACCGGCACCTGCATGTCCGTGCCGGCGCGGATGATGCCCAGAGTGATGTGACTGCCCGGCCGCAGGGCCGAGATCGCCTCGGCCAGGTCGGAGAAGTGGACGACTGCCCGGCCGTCGATCGAGACGATGATGTCTCCGCCGACCGTCAGCGTCTGGCCGTCGACGGTCGCCGACGACGAGCCGCCCCGAAGCCCTGCGCGCGCAGCCGGTGATCCCGGCCGGACGAGGCCGATCAGGACGCCGCGCTTGACGGGCAGGTTGATGGCGCTGGCGAGGCTCGGCGTGAGCTGCGCCCCCGCGATCCCGAGGTAGGTGTGCAGCGCCCGACCGGTGGCGATGATCTGCCTGGCGGCCGTGCGGGCGGCGTCGATGGGCACGGCGAAGCCGATCCCGATGTTGCCGCTTGTCGGGTTGTTCGTCCCCGTCAGGATCTGGTTGGTGATCCCGATGACGTCACCGAAGCGGTCGATCAGCGGTCCGCCCGAGTTGCCGTGGTTGATGGCGGCGTCGGTCTGGATCGCGTCATAGATCTTGTACCCCGGCTTCAGCGAGTTGATCTGGCGGCGCTTCGCCGACACGATCCCCTCGGTGATGCTGCGGTATTCGCCCAGCGGGTTTCCGATCGCGACGACGGGGTCGCCGACCTGCACCGACCGCACCGATCCGAGCGGCAGCGGGTCGAGCAGCGAGCGCGGCGCCTTGGCAACGTCCAGCACGGCCACGTCATCGATGCGGTCAAGGCCGAGCACCCGGGCGCGGTAGGTGCCGCCCCGGCGGAAGCCGACGGTGACCGACCGCGCGCCCGCGACGACGTGCGCGTTCGTGAGGATGTGGCCGCTGCGGTCGATGACGAACCCGGATCCCAGCGCGCGCTCGGCCTCCTTCTGGCCCGGCGCGAGCGGGTCGAGGGGGTTCTTGACCCGGCTGACCAGCGTGGCGTTGACGACGACGACGCCCGGCGCGTCGCGCTTGTAGATCTGGGCGGCGTCGAGCGCGGTCGGCGTCGATGACACGTTCTCGGGCTGGAGCGGGATCACGCGCCGGATGGTGGTGACCGATCGGCCGGCGAAGTGGGTGCCGCCGAGCGCGAGGGCGCTTGCGCCTCCCACCGCCGCCGCCGTCGCCACGAGCACCCCCTGCCGGACATACGCGATCATGGCGGAAGTTGTACGCGGGCCGAATTGGCCGGGTATTTGGCCTGGCGGACGGGGATCCGCGGCCGTCCGCCGCGCGCGGTCAGCGGGTCGTGCGGCCGCTCGGGCGCGCGGCCTCGAACCGGCCCGCGATCCAGGCGACGAGCGCGATCGCGATCAGCAGGCCCAGGTGTACCAGCAGGATGTGGACGCTGCCCACCGCGGCCGAGCCCGCGCTCCAGTCGTCGGCCAGGTGAGCCAGGACGGCGATCGTGGCGACCACGCCGATGACGCCCGGCCAGAGGCGCCGCGAGTCGCCGTCGAGCCATTGCGCGAGCCGCCCGGCCGCGAGCACCGCGGCCAGGATCGCCGCGAGCCCAACCCCGTGGCTGAATGCCGAGGACTGCCGCGCGGAGCTGGCCGGATGCTGGTGCCAGACGTAGGCCAGGTGTGCGATCACGACGAGCGTCGCGGGCACGGCGGCGACGGCGACGTACATGCGCACGGTGGAGGCTCGCATCGGCGGATATCGTAGCGGCGCCATGCGGGTGCGCCTGATCGTCAACGCTGTCGCCACGGGCGTCAGCACGCAGGTGCTCGATGCGGTGGTCGCGGTGCTCGAACGGGTGTCCGAGCTCGAGGTGGTCATCACCGAGCGGGCCGGCCACGCCACGGAGCTTGCGGCCGCGGTGACCGCGGGCGCCGTGGTGAGCGTCGGCGGCGACGGCACGTGCAACGAGGTGGCAAACGGCCTGCAGCCCGGCGTGCTGATGGGCGTGGTCCCGGCCGGCGCGTCGTCGGTGTACGCCCGTCAGCTGGGATTCCCGACCGACACCGTCTCCGCGGCCGGCCTGCTCGCCGCGGCGATCGCCATCGGGTCGACCCGATCCGTCGGGCTCGGCGTCGCCGACGGCCGTCGCTTCACCTTCGCGGCCGGCCTCGGCCTCGACGCCGAGGCCACCGCAATCGTCGACCAGCTCCGGCACGAGCGGCCCGGGAACGAGCGCCCCGGCGACCTGCGCGTGCTCGCCACCGCGGTGGGCGTGCTGCGGGCCGAGGGCTTTGCGCTGCACGAGCGGATGACGCTCTCGACGCTGTCGGCGGCGCCGCAGCGGTGCTCGTACATCGCCATCGCCAATCAGCACCCGTACACGTTCCTCGGCCCGCTTCCGGTGCGCGCCGCTCCGCGGGCCGACTTCGCGCACGGCCTCGATGTCGTCTTCACCCGCGAGCTGCGGGCGCGCGACCTGTGGCGGCTGCCCGTCTACGCGCTGATCTGGCCCCGGCACGCCCGCCACGGCAGCCGCCGGGTCGGATACCTGCACGACATGCACCGGTTCACGGTGGCTTGCGACGAGCCGACGGCCTTCCAGATCGACGGCGAGTACGTGGGCCACGTCGACCGGGTGGAGTTCTCCTACCTGGCGAATGCGGTCGAGGTCTACGTCCCGCCCGGCTGACCGGCGTTTATCATTCGCCCGCCGATGGGCCTCGTGATCGCGATCAGCCAGGGACTCGGGCTCGCCGCCGCCGCGGGGCTGCTCGCGGCTGCCCCGCTCGCGATCGCGGCGACGGCCGCGACTCAGGGCTGGCTCGAGCATCCGCTGCACTTCGCCGGCGACGGCATCACCGTCGCAGTGGCCTGGGCGCTGGTCGCGGTCGAGCTCGTGGCCGACGCGCTCTGGCCCGGCGCCCAGGCGGGGCTGCGGCTCGGGCGGCGGATCGTCGCGGGCGGCCTCGCCTTCGAGCTCGCCGCCGGCGGCGACGTGCCCTACGTCGGGCTCGTGGTCGGCGCGGCGGCGGCGGCCGGTGTCGGCCTGGCCATGCGCCGGCTGCGCGCGGGCGCCGTGAAGGCCGGCGGCGATGTCCGCGGGACGGCGCTCGTCGAGGACGGCGCCGGTCTGGCTGCGGCCGTCGCGGCCGTCGTCCCCTTCGTCGGCTACCTGCTCGCGATCGCCGCGGCGTGGCTCCTGCAGCGGCTGCGCCGCCGCGACGACCAGAAGTTCCGCGGGCTGCGCGTGCTGCGATGAGCTCTGTGCGGGCCGACGGGACGGCCAAGAAGATGATCCTGGCCGTGGTCGACGGCCTCGGGCCCGACCTGCTCGACCGGGCCATCGCCGCCGGCCGCGCTCCCACGATGGCGGCGCTCGCCGCCGCGGGCGAGCGCCGCGACGACTGCGTGTCGACGTTTCCCTCGCTCACGCCCGTCTGCCTGTCGGCCCTGATCACGGGCGAGCACCCGGCCGGCTCCCACATCCCCGGGATGACCTGGTACCACCGCGGCGAGCGGCGCCTGGTCGAGTACGGCTCCTCGTTCGCGGCGACGCTGGCCGAGGGCACCCGCCAGATGGTGGACGACATCCTCGTCAACCTGAACCTGCTCCACATGTCGCCGCAGGCGACGACGGTCTTCGAGGCGCTCGAGGACGCCGGCCTCGTCACCGCCGGCGTCAACACGTATGTCTGCCGCGGCCGCGTCCGCCACCCCGTCACCCGGCCGGTCGCGCGCCGCCTGGCCCGGCGGGTCGGCATCGCCGACGCGGTGTACGGGCCGACCCGGTACTTCCTGGGCGATCTGTTCTTCACCGACCTCACGGGCGCGCCGCACAACTTCGGCGGCGGGATCGACCGCCACGGGGGGGCGGTCGGGCGCTGGCTCGTGACGCGGGACGGCTTCGACTTCCTGTTCTTCTACCTGTACGAGACCGACGCCGCCCAGCACCGGGCCGGAGACGTCATGGGCGCGGTCGAGGGCGCCGACGACGGCCTCGGCCTGCTCGTCGAGGCCGCGGGCGGGCTCGAGCGGTTCCTCGACCGCTACGCGCTGATCGTCGTCGCCGACCACTCCCAGAGCGCGGTGATGAAGGTGGCCGATGCCACCGCGCCGCTCGACGGCGCCGAGCTCTTCCGCTCGAGCCGGCGGTCGGATCCCGACCGCTGCGAGCTGGCCGTGACGGCGTCCAACCGCGCCGCGATGGTCTACCGGCTCGGGCGGGCCCGCGAGCCGGCCGCGCGCATCGCCGAGCGCATGCTCGAGCTCCCGGCCGTCGAGCTCTCGATGTACGCCCACGACGGCTGGATGGTCGTGCGCCGGGGCGATGGCCAGCTGCGCTTCCGGCGCGGGCCCGGCGTCGCCGACGCCCGCGGGAACATCTTCACGGTCGCGGGCGATGCCGACCTGCTGCACCCGCAGCTGCACCCAAACGCGCTCGAGCGGATCGAGGGCGCGCTGGCCTGCCCGAGCGCCGGCGACGTGATCCTCTCGGCCGCGCCGGGCTGGGAGTTCGCCGACTCCGGCGGCGCCCACCACGTCGGCGGCGGCAGCCACGGATCGCTCAGAGCCGAGGATTCCGTGGTGCCGCTGATCACCGCGGGCTTCGACGAGCGCCCACCTCTGGGCGCCCAGCCGTCGATCACCGATCTCGCTCCGCTGGCCCGGCGCCATTTCGGGCTGCCGGTGCCGGTGAGCCGGGCGGCGTCCGTTCTTGCCGGCGTCCGATAGCATCCGGGGCCGATGGAGCAGGCCCAACTGGAGTCCGCGGCGACCCGCGCGCGAGGACACGCCCGCAGATTCCACCTCGCCGCGCGGCATCCCGACAACCTGCGCCAGCTGCTGCGCTACTGCATCGTCGGCGGCACCGGCTATCTGGTGAACCTGGTCGCGTTCCTGATCGCCGACCGCAGCACGCCGTACACGGCGGCCTTCGTGATCGCGTTCGTCCTGGCCGCAACGTGCAACTTCTCGCTGAACCGGGCGTGGACATTCCGCGTCAGTCACGGTGTGCCCCACCACCAGTACGCGCGCTTTCTGACCGTCAGCGGCGTGGCGCTCTGCCTCGATCTCGCCGTCCTGCGGGCACTTGTCGAGGCGGGGGGCGTGGCCAAGGTGCCGGCTGCGGCGCTCGCCATCCTCGTCGCGATGCCGGTCAGCTTCCTTGGCAACAAGCTCTGGACGTTTCAGTAGCGCCGTGGTCGTGGTGGTGGTGGCCGTCCTGGCCGCCGCCGGCACGGCTCACGCCGCCGCGCACCTGACGCGGCGCGCGGCGATCGTCATCGCCGAGCGTCAGCCCCAGGCGCAAACGCTGCGGCTGAACAACCCGGGCTCGCACTGGGAGGCGCAGTACGACGCCAGGGCGCACGATTGGGTCGTGCTGCTCGAGCCGCCCGGCGCGCACAACGTGCTGGCCTCCTTCACCATCGACGATCGCACCCAGGTCGTGAAGAAGGTGGTCGTGACGCCGACGCTCGGCGCGCCGCGCCTGAACTCGGTGCAGGCGTTCGTGATCGCGTCGCGCCAGGCCCGGGTGCGCTCGTGGATCAAGCAGTACTCGAACGTCAGCCACTCCTCGACGCTCGGTGATCACCGCATCTGGACGGTGGACTACTACGCCAAGGGCAACGAGGTGGCCGAGGTGCACATCGCCGACTACACCGAGAAGGCCTACGAGGTGTGGACGGGGCCGCAGGTGGCGTGGCAGCTCGCCCGCGGCCAGCCCCAGGCGTACGGCCGCAAGGCGAACGCGGCCTACGTGCTCTGGCCGCTCTGCGCCCTCTTCCTGGCCGGCCTTATGGACTGGCGGCGGCCAATCTCGATGCGCACGCTCGACCTGGTGATGGTGCTCTCGTTCGTCGCCTCGCTGGAGTTCTTCAACAAGGGCGACGTGTTCTGGTCGACACCGCTGATCTACCCGCCGATGCTCTACCTGATCGGCCGCATGGTGTGGATCGGCTGGCGGCGCACGCCGCGCCCCATCCACATCGGCGATCGGCACCTGCTCGTCCTGGTCGGGCTCCTGTTCGCCCTGATGGGGTTCCGGCTCGGCCTGAACAACCAGGACTCAAACGTGATCGACGTGGGCTATGCCGGCGTGGCCGGCGCCGCCACGCTGATGGACGGCGTCCTGCCCTACGGCCACATGCCCAAGGCGACCAGCAAGCCCTGCGACGGCCGCTACTTCAACGGCGACCCGATCGGCTACATCCAGTCGAACGGGCGCTGCGAGTCGCCGATCGCAAGCGGTGACACGTACGGGCCGACCGTGTACCTGGCCTACGTGCCGGCCGTCGAGGCGATGGGCTGGAGCGGGAAGTGGGACCGGCTGCCCGCCGCGCACGTGGCCGCCTCGGCATTCGACATCCTGGCGGTCGTCGGCCTGTTCGTCGCCGGCTGGCGGCTGGGGTCGCGCCGCGTCGGCGTCGCGCTCGCCTTCGCCTGGGCGGCCGACCCGTTCACGCTCTACTCGCTCAACATGAACTCCAACGACGCGCTCGTCGGGGCGCTGGTGGCGTGGACGCTCGCGGTGCTGTCGTTCCCCAAGGCCCGCGGCGTCCTCCTCGCGGCCGCCGGGCTGACCAAGTTCGCGCCGCTTGCGATGGTGCCGCTGTTCGCATCGCTTCGCAACCGCTTCGCGACGCTGGTCGGGTTCGGCGTGGCGGCGCTCCTTCTGCTCTCGATGCTCGCGCTCGACCGCGACGGCGTGTCGCTCTTCTGGCACCACACGCTCGACTACCAGCTCGGCCGCGTGACGCCCATGTCGATCTGGACGCTCGGCGACTACCACCCGGGCTGGTACGACCTGCGGCCGCTCCAGCACGTCATCCAGGTCGTCGCCGTCGTGGGCGTGTTCGCCCTGGCCGTCTTCCCCCGCCACCGCAAGGACGCCGCCGCGGTGGCCGCGTTCGCGGGGGCGGTCGTGCTCGCCGCCCAGGTCGCCGCCAGCTACTGGTTCTACCCGTACGTCTGCTGGTGGCTGCCGGCCGTGATGATCGCCCTGCTCATCCCGCGCGGCTCCACGACGCCGGCCTGAGCCCGGCTACTCCTCGATCCGGAGGGCCTCGATCGACGTCGCGCGGCCGTCGCCGTCGCACTCGATCAGGACGCCCTCGAGCCGGACGCCGCCCTCGGCCGGCTCGAACCGCACCGGCATCTGCGTCGTGAAACGGCGCAGGATCAGGTCGGTGCGCACGCCGATCACCGAGTCGTGCGGCCCGGTCATGCCCGCGTCCGTGATGTACGCCGTGCCTCCGCGCATGACGTGCGCGTCGCTCGTCTGCACGTGGGTGTGGGTGCCGAGCACGGCGGTCGCCTGCCCGTCGAGCAGGCGGCCCATCGCCACCTTCTCGCTCGTGGCCTCGGCGTGGAAGTCGACGAGCACGATCGCCGCCACCTCGCGAGCCTGGCGCACCATGTCCTCGGCGACGGCGAACGGGCTGACGGCGGGGTCGAGGAAGAGCTTGCCCAGCAGGTTCAGCACCGCGACCGGGGTGCCGTCGGCGGCGTTGACGACGCACCAGCCCCTGCCCGGGGCCGTGCTCGGGTAGTTCGCGGGCCGCACGATCCGCGCGTCGGTGCCGAGATGCTCGTACACCTCGCGCTGGCGGAAGGCGTGGTTTCCGAGGGTGATCACGTCGACGCCCGCGCCGTGCAGACGGCGAGCGAGCCTGCTCGTGATGCCGGTGCCGTCGGCCAGGTTCTCGCCGTTTGCGACGACGAAGCCGATGTCGCGCTCGGCCCGCAGCCGCGGCACCTGCTGCTCGATGATCCTGCGGCCCGGCGTCGCGAACGCGTCGGCGATGAAGAGGATGCGCAAGGGCCCGCCGCCCTAGAGGAAGACGTTCGTCGCGCGCGCCGGCCCGACCTCGATGTGGACGTGGTTGCCGGCGTCGGACGTGTACTTGGCCATCTCCTGCGAGAGCACCTTGGACAGGTCGACGATCGCGCCGAGCTTCGTCTTCGCCGCCAGCACGGGCGAGCCGACGACGAGCCCGGGTGTCACGCTCAGGTTCGTCAGCGTGACGACGTCGGCGGGCGTCGAGGTGGGCTGGATCTCGATCACGTTGCCGTGCGCCGAGCCGTCGATCACGTAGGGCTGGATGCTCTCGACCTTGCCGTCGACGGGCGAGTAGACGTCGGTGCCGGCCACCGCGCCCACGTCCACCGAGCCGGTGCTCGGGCCCTGGCCCGACGTGTCCACGTAGTACGACGGGCCGCCGCCGCCGTCCGGGGCGCCGGTGAGCATCTTGGCGATCGTGTTCAGGATGCCGGCGTTGCGCTGGCTGCCGAGCGGGACGAGCGGGACGACGCCTGTGGTGCCGACGCCGTGGTAGACGATCGCCGTCACGCGGCGGCGCGTGACGGGCACGTCCAGGACGAGGTTGCCGGGCGCCGTGGCCAGGCCCAGCGGGGCCGGCGGCGCATTCGGCGCAAGCTGCGTCGGCGGCACGCTCGCGAGCGCCGCCTCGGTGTTGTTCGACGACGACCCCGAGCGCAGCGCGGTGGCGATCACCGTCACGGCGATCAGCAGCACGACCGCCAGCGCGACGCGGCGCCGGGTGCGGCGGCGGTCGGGGCGACGGCGCGGATAGCGGCGGCGATGCCTCGCGGTCACGGGTGCCAGGGTAGCGGATCGGGGGCCGGGACGAGCGCGCAGCGCCGGGGCCGCGCGGCCTCCAGAGCGGCAAAATGCCACCAGGAGGGACGGCTGCTACGATGGCCGCGATGCCGCCCGACGGCCCCGGGAAGATCCTGATTCCGCGCTGGATTCAGCTTGTGGGCCTGCCGCTGGTAGTCGTGGGCGGATGGCTGCTGGTCTCGGCTGTGACCGGCGCGGTGTTCGTCTTCATCGTGGCCGCGCTGATCGCGATCCTGCTGAACCCGATCGTGCGCGCGTTCTGCGCGATGCGCATCCCCCGCGGGCTCTCGGTTCTGCTCGTGTACGTATGCTTTGCGGTCGCGATCGGGGGCATCAGCGTGATCGCCGGCACCGTCGTCGCCCGCGAGGTGCAATCGGTCGCAAACCGGGTGAACGACCAGTTCCAGCGCGACTCCCACGGCGTCACGCCGGCCGACCGCAAGCTGCACGACCTGCAGCGCTTCATCAACCGCTCGAGCCCGGTGAAGGTGAACGTCGTCGGCCCGGGCGAGCGGCTCGTGCACCACGTCGACGTGTCCCATCTGCAGAAGTACTCCGGCCAGGCGGTGTCGGTCGTGCAGTCGCTCCTGATCACGGTGTTCGAGAGCCTGTTCAACCTCGTGCTCGTGATCGTCGTGTCGGTGTACATGCTGCTCGATGCGCCCCGGCTGTCGCGCTTCCTGCGGCGCGTCTTCCCCGGCACCGATCCGCAGGACGACCTGGTGACGCGGGTCGAGCGGGCGCTGCTCGCCTACATCCGCGGCCAGACCATGGTCTCGCTCGCGGTCGGCGCCAGCGCCGGCGTGGGCCTGTGGGTGCTCGGCGTGACGGGGTTGTTCCCCGGCGGGGAGACGTACGCGCTCGTCTTCGGCGCCTGGGCGGCAGCGGTCGAGATCATCCCCTACCTGGGCCCGTGGATCGGTGCGCTCGCGCCGGCTGCGGTGGCGGCCACCCAATCGGTCACCGCCGTCATCGCCGTCGCCGTCCTCTTCCTCTTCATCCACCAGATCGAGGGCCATATCATCGTGCCCAAGCTGATGGGCGGGGCCGTGAAGGTGCATCCGCTCTTCGTGATCTTCGCGCTCCTGGCGGGCGAGGAGCTCTTCGGCGTTGCGGGCGTGCTCCTGGCCATGCCGCTCGTCGCCATCGGCCGCGAGGTGGCCGCCTTCCTGCTCGAGCGGATCAGCCTCGAGCAGTGGCGGGCGGGGCCGATCGCGCTCGGCGTGGGCCTCGCCGGGCCGCCCGCGCCCGACGCGCCCGCTCCGGCGCCCGAGCCCGCTCCCGAGCCGCCGGTTCCCGCCGCCGGCGAGTAGCCTTGCGAGGCTCGGTTCGCAACCCAGAGGCGACCTGCGTGATCGCAGATCACCACTGACCGGTGCAAGCCGTTCCGGCTTGCACCTTGGACATCACGTGAAGATGGAACCAGCCATCTACCTCGTGTCCGGGCGGTCGTGGTTGGAGGGGGCCAGGTCGGCCGCCTGCTCGAACGCCTCCATCGCCGCCTCGGTGCGGCCCGCCCGGCGCAGGAACTTGCCGTACCAGCGGTATGCGCGGCCAAGCTCGCAGTGCCATCCGTTCTGCCGCCGCAGGGCGTCGATCGCCGTTGCGTAGGCGGCCTCGGCGCGGTCGGCCCGGCCCGTTTCGTCGTAGCTGCGTGCGAGCACCAGATAGGCGTCGCCGAGCTGCCCCGGCACCGAGAGGCTGCCGAGCAGCTCGATCGCCTCGCGGGCGCGGTCGGCGGCGCCCTGCGGATCGCCGCTTTGCAGCGCCCGGCGGCCCTCCTCGACCGCGACGAAGCCCTCGTCCATGCCGCTCATGCGGTCGCCGTATGACCGTCGCGCTGCCTCGAGCTCGCGGCCGGCCGCATCGGCCTGGCCGTCGTCGAGCAGCACGTGCGCGAGCAGGAGATGCGCGTTTGCGTGCTCCCACTCGTTGCGCGTCTCGAGCGCCACCTCGAGGCCGCGGCGGGCGTAGTCGACCGCGAGCGGCGTCTGGCCGGTGACCGCGTAGAGCCGCGACAGCGCGCGGTAGGCGGTCGAGCGTGTCGCCCTGTCGATGTCCTCGGCGTCCTCGCGCAGCGCTCCGGTGAGCACCGCCGTGGCGTGGCCGTAGTCGCCGAGATCGGCGTACGCGTAGCTCAGGTAGACGGTGTAGCCCACCATCTTGGCCGGGTCGTGGTCGGGTTTGGCGCGCATGGCGGCCAGGCAGCTCTCGAGCAGCTCGATCGCGCGCGGGAGGTTCGTGCCCTCTCCGTGCAGGCGGGCCAGCTCGCGGTAGAGCTCGAAGCGCTCCTCCGGGTCGGCGCCGCCGGCGCGGGCGAGCGCCTGCTCGAGCAGCTCGACGGCGCGCCCGAACCGGCCCCGGCGCGACGCGATCAGCCCGAGACCTTCGAGCGCGCGGCTGGCCCCCTCGTCGTCGCCGAGCGTCTCGGTCGCGCGCAGCCCGCGCCGGAGCAGCTCCTCGGCCTCGTCGAGGCGATCGAGCGCGACCAGCATCATCGCCTCGGAGATCTGCCGGCTCGGGACTGCGGCGGGATCGTCGAGGTCCGTCAAGATCCGGTCCGGCGGACGCGCCTCAGAGGTCGGACGGGAGCCGGATCTCAGCGGTCGGAAGCGGCGCGAGCGCGTCCTGGTTGGACGGCGCCAGATCGGCCGCGAGCTCGAACGCCTCGAGGGCTGCCTCGGCCCGGCCGAGCCGCTTCAGAAACTTGCCGTAGTGGCGGTAGGCCCGCGCCAGAGCGGGTGCGGCGTCGGACTGCTGCTGGAGCGCCGCGATCGCTGCGCTGTAGGCCGTGTCGGCTCGCTCGAGCTCGCCGAGCTCGTCCTGCACGCGGGCGAGCACGAGGTGGGCATCGCCGACGTGGCCCGCATCCGCGGCTGCCTCGAGCGTCGCGACAGCGTCGGTCGCGCGGGCGATCGCCTCGTCACCGTGTCCGGCCTGGAGCGCTTGCCGGGCCTCTTCGACCAGCAGACGACCGCGCTCGACAGGCTCGACCGCCGGCCCGAAGACCTCGCGGGCGGCGCGCAGGTGCGTGGCGGCAGCGTCGGTCTCGTTCTGGTCGAGGAGCCGCTGCGCGAAGGCCAGGTGGGCTTCGCCGAGCGCCCGGTTGTCGTCGGAGAGCTCGTACAGGGCGAGCGCGCGGTCGGAGAACCGGATGGCCTGATCGAGTGCGCCGGAGGCGGCGTGGTTGCGCGAGATGGCGTACTGCGCCTGCGCCCGCGATGCCAGGTCGACGGCCTGGGAGCGGTCGGCGAGCGCATCGGACAGCGCCTCGGCCGAGCGGGCGAACGCGCCCGCCTCGGCGTAGGCCTCCGACAGCCAGAGCGAGTAGCGCACAAGCTTCGTCTGGTCGGCGGGGACGTCGTGCTCGATGCGGGCGATGCAGTCCTGGAGCAGCGCGAGCGCGCGCGCGACATCGCCGGAGCGGCGGTAGAGCAGCTGCAGGCGGCCGTAGAGCTGCACGCGCTGGGCCGGGTCGGGCGGCGCGCCCACCTCGAGCGCGTGCTCGAGCAGCCGCACCGCCTGGCGGTCGTCGCCGCGTTCGGCGGCCACGATCCCGAGCCCTTCGCAGGCCTCGCTCATCCGGTCGCCGTCGCCGTTCACCTCGGCCTCGCGCAGGACGCCGCGCAGGAGCTCCTCGGACTCGTCGAGGCGGCCCATGCGGGCGAGCACCATCGCGTCGAGCAGCTCGAGCGAGCGCGGCCGCTGCTGCGGCGAGGTCTCGCCCGTGAGCTCCTCGGTGGTGACGCCGAGACGGCGGGCGATCTCCATCAGCACGCGCGGGCTGGGCCGGCGGTCGCCGGCTTCGATCCGGGCCAGGTAGCTGTACGAGCAGCCGTCGAACGAGAGGTCGCGCTGCGTCATGCCGCGCTTGCGGCGCAGGTGGCGCACGCGCGCCCCGAGCTTGCGCAGGGACTCGTTCGAATACTCGCCGTCGTGCAGCTCGGAGACGTCCATCCCTTGACCTTCCCGGCCTCGAATCAGTCGAATCTTGGCAATCGTACTGCACCGGCAGGGGTGCGGCAAGCGAGGATTACACTCTGCACATGCCCTTCCCGATCACCCGGATGCGCCGTTTGCGGCGCACGAGCGGCATCCGCGAGATGCTGCGCGAGACGCGCCTCGCCCCTGCGGACATGGTGCAGCCGCTGTTCGTCCGCCACGGCGGCGGCCCGTCGGACGAGATCGAGTCGATGCCCGGCCAGCACCACCACGGCATCGACGGCCTCGTCGCGGCGACGGCCGCGGTGCAGGCGGCGGGGGTGCCCGCGGTGTTGCTGTTCGGCCTGCCGGCGCGCAAGGACGAGGCCGGGAGCGAGGCGTATGACCCCGAGGGCATCGTCCAGCTCGGCGTCCGCGCGATCAAGGCCGAGCTGCCCGACATGATCGTGATCACCGACGTGTGCCTGTGCCAGTACACCTCGCACGGGCACTGCGGCGTCCTGCGCGACGGCGTCGTCGAGAACGACATCAGCCTCGAGCTGATCGCCGACACCGCGCTCTCGCATGCCGCCGCCGGGGCCGACATGGTCGCCCCGTCGGACATGATGGACGGCCGCGTCGGCGCGATCCGCGCCTCGCTCGACAACGAGGGCCTGACCGACACCGCCATCCTGGCCTACAGCGCCAAGTTCGCGTCGGCGTTCTACGGGCCGTTCCGCGACGCCGCCCACTCGACCCCGTCCGAGGGCGACCGCAGGGGCTACCAGATGGATCCGGCCAACGGCCGCGAGGCCGTCCGCGAGGCGCTGCTCGACATCGACGAGGGCGCCGACGTCATCATGGTCAAGCCCGCAATGCCGTACCTGGACGTGCTGCAGCGGCTGCGCTCCGAGACGCTCGTGCCGCTGGCCGCCTATCAGGTGAGCGGCGAGTACGCGATGCTCGAGGCCGCCGCCGCGCGCGGGATGGTCGACCGGCGGGCGGCTGCGCTCGAGTCGCTGACGGCGATCCGCCGGGCGGGAGCCGACCTCGTGATCAGCTACTACGCGGCCGAGGCCGCCGGGTGGCTCTCGTAGCGGACACGGCCTCGGCGCGGCTGTTCGAGGAGGCGCGCCGGCTGATCCCGGGCGGCGTCTCGAGCCCCGTGCGGGCCATGCGCTCGGTCGGCCGCGACTACCCGCTCTTCCTCGCGCGGGGATCGGGCGGCGAGGTGTTCGACGTCGACGGCAACCGCTACGTCGACTGGGTGCAGTCGTGGGGGCCGCTGATCGCCGGTCACGCCCAGCCGGACGTCATCGCGGCGGTGACGGCGGCCGCGGCCCGGGGCACGTCGTTCGGCGCGCCCACCGAGCTCGAGCTCGAGCTTGCGCGCGAGCTGTGCGCGGCCGTTCCGACGCTGGCGCAGGTGCGGTTCGTGTCGTCGGGCACCGAGGCGGTGATGAGCGCGATCCGGCTCGCCCGCGCCCACACCGGACGCTCGAAGCTGATCAAGTTCGCGGGCGGCTATCACGGCCACTCCGACGCGCTCCTGGCCCAGGCCGGGTCGGGCCTGGCGACGCTCGGCATCCCGTCGAGCCCCGGCGTGCCCGCCGCGGTCGCCGCCGACACGCTCGTGTGCGAGTACAACGACCTGGCTGGAGTGCGGGCGGCGGCCGAGCGGCACGGCGACGATCTGGCCGCGATCATCGTCGAGCCCGTGGCCGGGAACATGGGAGTCGTCGCGGCCGCGCCCGGCTTCCTCGAGGGCCTGCGCACGGTCTGCAACGGCACCGGGGCGCTGCTCGTGATGGACGAGGTGATCACCGGCTTCCGGGTCGGCTACGGCGGCGCGCAGGAGCGGCTGGCCGTGCGGGGCGATCTCACGTGCCTCGGCAAGATCATCGGCGGCGGCCTGCCCGCCGCCGCGTTCGGCGGCCGCTCGGATGTGATGGCGCGGCTGGCGCCGGAGGGCGACGTGTACCAGGCCGGCACCTTGTCGGGGAACCCGCTCGCGATGGCCGCCGGCCTCGCGACGCTCGCCCTGCTGCGCGAGCCGACCGCCTACGAGCGGCTCGAGGCGACCGCCGCGGCGCTCGAAGCCGCGCTGCGGCGACCGGGCGTCACGG
>DASXZF010000151.1:0-2493 GCA_036502065.1 Gaiellales bacterium | reverse complement strand
AGTTGCCCTGATACGTCGCGCGCACGCGCTCCTGGCCCTCGTCCATCAGGAAGTTCACGTAGGCGCCGCCCGCCGAGAAGGGGTGGGTGGCCTCCCAGTAGTCCTTCGTCCACGAGGTGATCAGCCCGGCGTTGGCCGGATCGGGGTCGACGCCCACGAGCACCTCGGCCCACTTCACGTCGCGGTAGCTGAACGGGGTGTCGCCGGCGGCCACGTCCTGCACGGCGCCGTCGATCGGGTAGAGGTGCATGGTCGAGTGGCCGGTCGGCGTCTTCGCGCCCCACTCGACGTGCGTGTCGACCGCGGCGTCCGAGAGCTCACGGACGAAGTCGGCCCGCCAGTACCACTGCAGCCCGGCCGGATAGAGGCCGTCGAACGCGCCCTGGATCGCCGGGAACGGGAGCGGTCCCGCCCCGTGCATGAGCGGCGTCCCGACGGCGAGCATCGGCGCCATCGCCTTCGCCGCAGCCTCCTCCGACCCGAGGTGGCACCAGACGATGCCGCACACCTGCCGCCCGTGCAGCTCCTCGGGGAACGGCGGCGCCGGCGGGACGAACCCGAACAGGAAGAACCCGTTCGTGTCGCGATCGGCGGCGGGGATGAAGTCGCGGTAGGCGCGCAGCACCTCGCCGGACTGCTCGATCGGCCAGAACGTCGGCCCGGCGATGACCGTGCTCACGGGGTGCAGCCGGAACGTGAACGCCGTGACGACGCCGAAGTTGCCGCCGCCGCCGCGGACCGCCCAGAACAGGTCCGGGTTCTCGTTCGCGCTCGCCCGGGCGCGCGACCCGTCCGCGAGCACGACCTCGGCCTCGAGCAGGTTGTCGATGGTGAGCCCGTGGCGCCGGGCGAGGTAGCCGATGCCGCCGCCGAGCGTCAGCCCGCCGACGCCGGTGGTGCCGATGATGCCGCTCGGCGTCGCCATGCCGACCGCGTGGGTGGCCTTGTCGACCTCGGCCCAGGTGGCGCCGCCCTCGACCCGCACCTTGCGGGCGTCGGCGTCGACGGTGATGCCGCGCATCAGTCCGAGGTCGACGACCACGCCGTCGTCGACGCTGCCGAGGCCGCCGCCGTTGTGGCCGGCGCCGCGCACCGCCAGCACGGCGTCGTGGTGGCGCGCGAAGGCGATCGCCGCCGCCACGTCGTCCGGCGATGCGCAGCGGGCGATCAGTGCCGGCCGCCGGTCGATCATCGCGTTGTGCACCTGCTTCGCGCGTGCGTAGCGCTCGTCGCCGGGGCCGATCAGCTCGCCCGCGAAGGCCGCGAGCTCGCGTTCCGCGGTGTCTGCCAGTGTTGCTGTTCCCGCCATGTCCGCTCCTCCAAGATGGGTGATCGTTGCGTGCCTCGAGCACGGTACGACCGCCGCGAACGACGCGCATGACCCGGATTGACCCACACTCGACGAGCACGGCCGGCCGTGGGATGATCAGATCTGACTATGGCGATGCTCGACCCCGCAGCCGAGCTTCCCGGCGCCCTGCGGCTCACCCCGTCGTTCCCGTTCGTCGGGCGCCCGCGCGAGCTGGCCCTGCTCGGCTCGCTCATGCCCCGAGCCGGCGGCGAGGGCCGCCGCATCGCGCTCGTGGGCGGCGAGGCGGGCTCGGGCAAGAGCCGGCTCGTGCGCGAGTTCGCCCACCGGGCGGCGGCCGAGGGCGTGCTCGTGCTCTACGGCGCCTGCGACGCGGTGGTGCGCATCCCCTACCAGCCGATCTCCGAGGCGCTCGACCACCTCGTGCGGATCTCCGACCCGGACACGCTGCGGCGTGACCTCGGCCCGGGCGGCGGGGAGCTGCGCCGGCTCATCCCGGACCTGACGACGCGCATCGGCGCGCTTCCCGATCCCGTCTCGGCCGACCAGGACACCGAGCGCCATCGCCTCCATCAGGCCGTCGCCGAGCTCCTCGTGATGACGTCACGGCGGCGGCCGATGCTCCTGATCCTCGAGGATGCCCACTGGTCGGACACGCCGACGCTGCTGCTCCTGCGCCACCTCTCCCGCGCCACGGCCGACGCGCGCATGCTGCTCGTCGCGACGTTCCGCGACCTCGAGGCGGACATGCCCGCCGAGCTGTCGGGGGCCCTGATCGACCTGCGCCGCACCGAAGGGGTCGTGCCGGTGCGGGTGTCGGGGCTCTCGACCGCCGAGATCGGCGAGCTGGTCGGGCGCGCCGCCGGGGGCGACCTCGGCGCCGACCTGCCGGCGCTCGCAGCGGCGATCCACGGCCTGACCCAGGGCAACGCCTTCCTCGTGATCGAGCTGTGGCGCGCGCTGGTCGAGACGGGTGCGCTCGTGGTCGCCGACGGTCACGCTCGGCTCACCCGCACGCCGGCCGAGCTCGGCAGCCCCGACGCCGTGCGCGAGGTCGTGAGCCAGCGGCTGGCGCGGCTCGACGACGCGACCACCTCGGTGCTCGAGCTGGCGGCGGTCGTCGGCCCCGAGTTCGACCTGGCGGTGCTCGCCCGCGGGGTCGGGATCGACGAGGCCGCCCTGCT
>DASXZF010000150.1:0-1766 GCA_036502065.1 Gaiellales bacterium | reverse complement strand
TCACGGAGCCGTGGGTGGTGAACATCGCGATCTTCACGGTGATGTACGCCGCGCTCGCGACCGCCTGGAACCTGCTCGGCGGGTTCTCCGGGTACCTGTCGCTCGGGCACGCGGCGTTCTTCGGCATGGGCGCGTACGGCGAGGGGATCCTCTTCCAGCACATGTCGATCGGCGGCGGCTACCGGCCGTTCTGGGTGCTGCCGGCCGTCGGCCTCGGGGTGGCGATCGTGGCCCTGCCGATCGCATGGGTGGCCGTGCGCGTGCGGGCCGCGACGTTCGCGATCGTCACCATCTCGATGCTCTTCATCGTCCAGCAGCTCGCGTTCAACCTGCACTCGTACACGAACGGCGCCCAGGGCCTCGTGATGGCGCTGCCGCCGTTCCCGGTGTCGACCTTCGAGCGCCCGTTCTACCTGGCGATGGTCGCCGTGTACGCCGTGGCCGTGCTGCTCTCGTGGTACGTCGCGACGGGCAAGCTCGGCCTGATGCTGTTCACCATCCGCGACGACGAGGATCGCGCCCGCGGGCTCGGCGTCCACGTCACCTACGCGAAGCTGGTCGCATTCGCGATGAGCGCCGGCCTGACGGCCATGGCGGGCGGCATCTGGGCGTACTACATCGGCTTCATCTATCCGCAGTTCGCCGTCGACCCGCTGGTCACGGTGGGCGCGGTGCTGATGGCATTCCTCGGCGGCCGGGGGACGATCTGGGGGCCGACGCTCGGCGCGCTGATCCTTGTCCCCGCCCAGCAGTACCTGGCCTTCAGCGAGGGCGCGAGCGAGCTCTACCTGGTCGCCTATGCGGCCATCTTCCTGGTCGTGATGCTCGTGCTCCCGCGCGGCATCCTGCCGTCGCTGCGCGACATCGTCGCCGCACGCCGCTCGTCGAACGGCGCCCACTCGACCGGCGGCCCGCGCGCCGAGATGCCCGAGGCGGCGCGGTGAGCGCCGTGCTCGAGGTCGACGGCCTGACCAAGCGCTTCGGCGGGGTCGCGGCGGTCGACGGCTGCTCGCTCAGCGTCATCGAGGGCACGGTGACGGCGCTGATCGGGCCGAACGGCTCGGGCAAGACGACCCTCTTCAACCTGATCACCGGCTACATGAAGGCCGATGCCGGCACGGTCACGTTCGCCGGCCGGCGCGTCCGCCGGCCCGACCCGACGACGCTCTGCCGGCGCGGGCTCACGCGCACGTTCCAGCAGGCCCGCGTGTTCGGCTCGCTGACCCTGGTCGAGAACCTGATCGCGTCGATCCAGCTGCCGCGGCGAAGCCTCTTCCAGAACGCGGCGCCGAAAGCGCACCGCGAGCGGGCGACCGAGCTCCTCGAAGAGTTCGGCCTCGCGGGCCTGCGCGACACCCGCGCCGACCAGCTCTCGTTCGGCCAGCGCAAGCTGCTCGAGTTCGCCTCGGTGCTGATGGGCAAGCCGCGGCTCGTGCTGCTCGACGAGCCGACGTCGGGCGTGAACCCCGTGATGGTCGAGACGATGGAACGGCACATCCGCGAGCTGCACGCGCGGGGGCTGACGCTTCTGATCGTCGAGCACGCGATGCCGACGGTCATGCGGCTGTGCGATCCCGTGATCGTCCTCGACCACGGGTCGAAGATCGCCGAGGGGCCGCCGGCGGCGGTGCAGAACGACCCGGTCGTCCTCGACGCCTACCTCGGCACGTGAGCGTGCTCGAGCTCCGCGACGTGCGTGCCGGCTACGGCGCCGCCGACATCCTGCGCGGCGTCGACCTGCAGCTCGAGGTCGGCACGATCACCTG
>DASXZF010000149.1:0-6342 GCA_036502065.1 Gaiellales bacterium | reverse complement strand
GAGAGCGGCGTCGGGTTCTTCGTGATCGCCGACGGCAGTGCCCGCGTCGAGAGCCACGGCGCCCGCCTCGCAACGCTCGCTTCCGGTGCATCCTTCGGTGAGGTCGCGCTGCTCGACGAGAGCGGTCGGCGCACCGCCACGGTGGTCGCCGAGTCGCCGATGCGCGTCTACGGCATCACCGCCTGGCAGTTCACGCCGCTGCTCGAGCAGCACCCCGCGCTGGCCGTGAAGATCGCCAAGAGCCTCGCCAAGCGCCTGCGCGAGACCGAGGAGCGGGCCGGCGCGCCCGCCTAGCGGCTGGCGCTGGTACGATCATTGAGACCGTGCTAAGCGGGGAGCTAGCGGTACCCTGTTCCGGCAATCCGCTCTAGCCGGGCCGAATTCCCGCCCGAGGGGCGGCGGGTTCGGGAACGGGTCTGCGCGCTCGGTGCTGATCGCCAGGTCCCACGCAACGGAGGCTTGCGAACCGCGTCAGGTCCGGAAGGAAGCAGCGCTAAGCAACGTCACCCGGGTGCCGTGGGCGAGCCTGGCAGGAGCTTGCGGCGTGAGCACCACCCGGGACCGGCGCTTCGGAGGCGGGTGCACGGTCGCTTCATCCCCCCGCCTCGCCGGCCCGCCCCGGCGTGGCATCGGTAAGCTGCAAGGAGATGTCCGCTCTCTACCGAAAGCACCGGCCGCGTGACTTCGACGAGTTCGCGCCGGGGCAGCCGCACGTCGTCCAGACGCTGCGAAACGCGGTCGAGATGGATCGCGTCGCGCACGCCTACCTCTTCGCCGGCCCGCGCGGGACGGGCAAGACGTCGATGGCCAAGATCCTGGCCAAGGCGCTCAACTGCGAGCGCGGCCCGACCACGACGCCGTGCCTCGAATGCGAGTCGTGCCGCACGATCCACGACGCCACCTCGATCGATGTCATCGAGCTCGACGCGGCCAGCCACCGCGGCATCGACGACATCCGCGAGATCCGCGACCGCGTGGCGCTTCAGCCCGTCCGCGGCCGCCGCAAGGTCTACATCATCGACGAGGCCCACATGCTGACGAAGGAGGCGTCAAACGCCGTCCTAAAGACGCTCGAGGAGCCGCCTGCGCACGCCGTCTTCGTGCTGTGCACGACCGAGATGACCTCGATGCTGCCGACGATCCGAAGCCGCTGCCAGCGGTTTGCGTTCGCGCGTCCAGGGCTGCCCGAGATCTCGACCGTGCTGCACCGCATCGCCCGGGCCGAGTCGATCGAGATCGAGCCCGCAGCCGTCGCGATGATCGCGCGCTCGGCGGCGGGCAGCTTCCGCGACGCGGTGTCGGCCCTCGACCAGCTCGCCACGGCCTCGCCCGACGTGGTCACCGTGACCGATGTGCGCGAGCTGCTCGGAACGACCGACGCCGAGGTGCTCTTCGCCGTCGTCGACCTCGTCGCGGCGGGCGATGCGGCCGGGTGCCTGCGCCTCGTCGACGCCCAGGCCGACGCGGGCGCCGATCTGGGCATGCTCGTCTCCGACCTGCTCGGCCATCTGCGCTTCGTCTTCCTGCACCAGCAGCTGGACGGCCTGCCGGACGACGCCCCGCTCACCGACGACGAGCGCGCGCGCATCGGCGCCCAGGCCGAGCGCACGGGTGCCGCCGCCGTCCATCGGCTGGTCGACATGCTGCGCGACGTGCTCGAGGAGGTGCGCGAGGGTGCCGACCCGCGCCTGCCGCTCGAGCTCGCGCTCGTGCGCGTGTGCCGCCCCGCCGCCGAGCTCTCGGTCGAGGCGCTCGGGCAGCGGCTGGCCGCGCTCGAGTCCCGCCTCGGCGGATCGCCCGCAGCCGCGGCGCCACCGCCGCCGCCGGCAGCACCGCCGCCCGCCCCCGTCGCCGCGCACCGCCCCGTCGTCCCGGCGCCGCCACCTCCCGCGCCCGCGGTCACGGCGGATCCGCCACCCGCCGCTCCGCCCGCAGACACCGCAGGGGCAAGCGCCGATCTCGACCGGCTGAGCGCCAGCTGGAGCGACGCGATCGTGCCGGAGATCGGCCGCCGGTCGATGCCGCTGCAGTCGCTCATGCAGTACGCGAGCCCGCGGGCCCTCTGCGACGGCGAGGTCGTGCTGTCGTTCCCCCGTTCGCACCAGTTCGCGCTCACCACCGCCGACTCGCAGCCCAACCGCGAGCTGCTCGAGTCGGTGCTCGGCCAGGCCGTCGGCTCGCCGGTGCGGGTGCGGCTCGAGGTCGCGGCCGCCGGCCCGGACGACGACGTCGCCGCGGCGCCCGCCGCCCCCGCCCCGCCGCTCGACGAGAACGACCTGCTGAGTGAGCTCAAGGAGAAGTTCGACGCCCGCGAGATCGAGGAGCGAAGGTGACCAAGATCGACCCCCAGAAGATGATGGCGCAGCTCGGGAAGATGCAGCAGCAGATGGCGCAGGCCCAGGAGGAGCTGAAGACGGCCTACGTCGAGCACAGCGCCGGCGGCGGCGCCGTCACCGTGAAGGCGTCGGGGGCGCTCGAGATCGCCGACATCACGATCAAGCCGGAGGCGATCGACCCGGACGACCCGGAGATGCTGCAGGACCTGCTCGTCTCGGCCGTGAACGGCGCGATCGCCGCCGCGCAGGCGCTGCAGCAGCAGAAGATGATGGGACAGCTCGGCGGGGCGGGCGGACTGGGCGGACTCGGGCTGCCCGGCATGTAGGTGTACGCCCCCTCGGTCGACAACCTCATCGTCCAGCTCGCGCGCCTGCCCGGCGTCGGCAGGCGCACCGCGCAGCGGCTCGCCTTCCACCTGCTGAAGGTGCCCGAGGCAGACGCGCTGGCGCTCGCCGATGCGATCCGCGAGGTGAAGGAGCGCATCGGGTTCTGCACCGAGTGCGGCAACCTGGCCGAGGAGCCCCTGTGCCCGGTGTGCTCCGACGCGCGCCGCGACCAGACGCTGATCTGCGTCGTCGAGGATCCCTCCGACCTCGTCGCCCTCGAGCGGACGCACGAGTACCGCGGCCTCTACCACGTCCTCGGCGGAGCGCTCTCGCCGATCGACGGCGTCGACCCCGAGCATCTGCGCATCGCCGAGCTGGTCGCGCGGGTCGAGCGCGGCGGCGTGACCGAGGTCCTGCTCGCGACGAACCCGACGATGACCGGCGAGGCCACCGCCGCCTATCTGGCCGACCGCCTGCGCGACCGCACGCGCGTCACCCGCCTTGCGAGCGGCCTGCCGGTGGGAGGAGACCTGGAGTACGCCGACGAGGTCACGCTTGGACGCGCCCTCGCGGGAAGGAGGGAGATGTGAGCGCAGAGCGCGAGCCACTCGAGCCCGCCGCCGCCGACCCGGCGGCGATGCACACCGTCACGCCCGAGGTCGAGCGCACCGCCGAGGGCGTGTTCGCCTACCTGCGCGAGCGCCTCCATGCCACGCCACGGCGATTCGCGGCGCCGCGCCCGCCCGCCGAGATGCAGGCCGCGGCAGGCCAGACGGTCACGCCGGACGGTCTGGGCGGCGAGACGGCCCTGCGGCTCTTCACCGAGACGCTCGCACCGGCCAGCGTGCCGGTCGAGAATCCGCGCTTCCTGGCGTTCATCCCCACCGCGCCGACGCACGCGTCAAAGCTGTTCGACATGGCGCTCTCGGCGACGCCGATGTACGGCGGCAGCTGGCGCAGCGCGGCCGGCTCGGTCTACGCCGAGAACCAGGCGCTGCGGTTCCTGGCCGACCTCGCCGGCATGCCCGACAGCGCCGGCGGCTGCTTCGTGCAGGGCGGCACCGTCGGAAACCTGTCGGCGCTCGTGACCGCCCGCCACGCCCACCGCGCCGAGCACGGCAGGCACGGCGGCGAGATGCGGGTGGCGGCGACCGACCAGGCGCACTCCTCGGTGGGCTCGGCGCTCGCGGTGATGGACGCGGGCCTGCTGACGGTCGAGCCGGACGCGCGCGGGCGGATGACCGGCGCGGCGCTCGAGGCGGCCCTGGAACGCGATGGCGGCGAGGGCGTGTTCGCGGTTGCCGCCACCGGCGGGACGACCAACCTCGGCGTGATCGACGACCTGGCCGGCATCGCCGACGTGTGCGCCCGCCGCGGCCTGTGGCTGCACGTCGACGCCGCCTACGGCGGGGCGGCCCTCGCGGCGCCCTCGGTGCGGCCGCGGTTCGACGGCATCGAGCGGTGCGACTCGTTCATCGTCGACCCGCACAAGTGGCTGTTCGCGCCGTTCGACAGCTGCGCGCTGCTCTACCGCCGGCCCGAGCTCGCCCAGGCGGCCCACCGCCAGCACGCCGGCTACCTCGACGCAGCGCGGGTGGGCGCCGACTGGAATCCGTCCGACTACGCCATCCATCTGTCGCGGCGCGCCCGCGGACTGCCGTTCTGGTTCTCGCTCGCCGCCCACGGCACCCGCGCCTACACCGACGCGGTCGAGGGGACGCTGGCCGTCGCGCGCGAGGCCCGCGCCGAGATCGAGCGCCGCTCCTACCTGGAGCTCGCAAACGACCCCGACCTGACCGTGCTCTGCATCCGCAGGCGCGGCTGGTCGGGCGACGACTACCGCAGCTGGAGCGCCCGGCTCATGAGCGATGGCGTGGCCCTCGTCACGCCCACCGAGCTCGACGGCGAGATCATGACCCGGATCTGCATCCTCAACCCGCGCACCAGCGTGGCGGACATCGCCGCCATCCTGGACACGATGGCGTGACCGCCGCCGGCTGACCGCCGCCTCCGTCATGCCCGATCCCACGTCCATGCACCGGTACACCGACGAGACCGAGCGGGTCGCGCAGGCCGCGCTCGCCTACGCCCGCGACCGCCTGCGCCTGCACCCCGTCCCGCTCGACGGGCCGCGCACGCCCGCCGAGCTCGCCCAGGCGGCGGGTGAGACGATCACCGCGCTCGGCATGGGCGGCGACGCGGCCCTGCGGCTCTTCACCGAGACGCTCGCGACCGCGACCGTGTCGGTCGACAACCCGCGCTACCTGGCGTTCATCCCGAGCGCGCCGACCGAGTCGGCGACGCTCTTCGACCTCGTGGTGGCGGCCTCGTCGATCTACGGCGGCAGCTGGCTCGAGGGCGCCGGGGCGATCTATGCCGAGAACCAGGCGCTGCGCTTCCTGGCCGACCTGGCCGGCCTGCCGCAGGAGGCGGGCGGCTGCTTCGTCCAAGGCGGCACCGTCGGCAATCTCTCGGCGCTCGTCGCCGCCCGGCACGCGTTCGTGGCCGCTCGCGGCGGCCGTCCCCCCGGCCGGCTGCAGATGGCGGCGACCGACGAGGTGCACTCCTCGGTCACCGCGGCCGCCCAGGTGATGGACGTCGACGTTATCGGGGTCCACACCGACGCACGCGGGCGGATGACGGCCACGGCGCTTCGGGCCGCGCTGGCCGAGCAGGCCGGCGAGGGACTCTTCGCCGTCGTCGCGACGGCGGGCACCACCAACCTGGGCGTGATCGACGACCTGGCCGGGATCGCCGATGTGTGCGCGGCCCGCGACGTGTGGTTCCACGTCGACGGCGCCTACGGCGGCGCCGCGCTCGTCGCGCCGTCGGTGCGGCCGCGGTTCGCCGGTATCGAGCGCTGCGACTCGTTCATCGTCGATCCGCACAAGTGGCTGTTCGCGCCGTTCGACTGCTGCGCGCTGCTCTACCGCCGGCCCGAGCTCGCGCGGGCGGCCCACACCCAGCACGCCGGCTACCTGGAGCCGCTGCAGGGCGGGGCCGAGTGGAACCCGTCCGACTACGCCATCCATCTTTCGCGGCGGGCGCGCGGACTGCCGTTCTGGTTCTCGCTCGCCGCCCACGGCACCGATGCCTACCGCGACGCGATCGAGCACACGCTCGCGGTCGCGGCCGGGGCCCGCCGCGAGATCGAGGCCCGGCCCTACCTCGAGCTCCTGAACGACCCCGATCTGACGGTGCTGTGCCTGCGGCGGAAAGGCTGGGAGCCGCAGCACTACCGCACGTGGAGCGAGCGCCTGCTGCGCGACGGCACCGCCTTCATCACGCCCACGACCATCGCCGGCGAGGTGGTGACGCGGATCGCGATCGTGAACCCGCGCACCACCGTGGCGGACGTCGCCGCCATCCTCGATACCATGGCCTGATGTCCCAGCCGGCCCCAGAGACCGCTCCCGGACGCGTGCTGGTGATGAAGTTCGGCGGTACGTCTGTCGCGGACGCCGACAAGATCCGCCGGGTCGCCGCCCGCCTCGTGGCGGCGCACCTGCTGGGGCGGCGCGTCGTCGGCGTGGTCTCGGCGATGGGTCACACGACCGATCAGCTGGTCGATCTGGCGGGGCAGGTCTCGCCGCGCCCGCACCCACGCGAGATGGACATGCTGCTCTCGACCGGCGAGCGCATCACCGCGGCGCTGTGCGCGATGGCGATCTACGACCTC
>DASXZF010000148.1:0-2698 GCA_036502065.1 Gaiellales bacterium | reverse complement strand
CGGGCGAGCGAAAGTCGAGTGTCGCAAGGACGCAGAGAGGCCGGATATCGGTCATATCCGGCCGACCGAGGACGCGGCGAGGCGATGACTTGCAGCCGTCCGAGCGCGTGGGCTTCCCGGGGCGGAGCACTTAGACCGCAGCCTTGACCGGATACTCGAGCAGGTCGGCGAAGCGGTCGTCCTGTCCACCGACGATGGCGAAGAACGTGTCCTGGATCTGCTTGGTGATCGGCCCCCGCCCGCCCGTCTCGTGGTCGTCCACCGATGCGACCGGCGTCACCTCGGCGGCGGTGCCGCACAGGAACACCTCGTCGCCGAAGTAGAGGTCGGTGCGCACGAGGTTCACCTCGCGCACCTCGTATCCGAACGTGTTGGCGATCCTGATCACGGTCGAGCGCGTGATGCCCGGCAGGCACGAGGCGGTGGTCGGCGGCGTGTAGAGCACGCCGTCCTTCACCACGAACACGTTCTCGCCGGAGCCGTCCGCGACGTAGCCCTCCTCGTTCAGGAGGATGGCCTCCTCGTAGCCGGCCCGCGTCGACTCGAGCTTCGCAAGCACCGAGTTGATGTACTGGCCCGTCGCCTTGGCGGCGGGCGGAAGCGTGTTCGGCCCGATGCGGCGGAAGCTCGACACCTTGCAGCGCACGCCGTGCTCGAGGGCCTCCTCGCCGAGATAGGCGCCCCACGGCCACACGGCGATGGCGATCTCGACCGGGTTGTCGCCCGGATAGAGGCCCATCGGCCCGGCGCCGCGGAACGCCAGCGGCCGCACGTAGCAGGACGGCACGCCGTTCACGGCGACCGTCTCGTGGATGGCCGCGGCCAGCTCGGGCACGCTGTAGCCGAGATCCATCTGGTAGAGCGATGCCGAGCGGCGCAGGCGTTCGAGGTGGTCGGTCAGCCGGAACACGGCCGAGCCCTTGGGGGTGTCATACGCGCGGATCCCCTCGAAGACGCCCGTCCCGTAATGGAGGGCGTGCGTGAGGATGTGGACGTTGGCGTCCTCCCACGACACGAAGCTTCCGTTGCGCCAGATCTTGTCGGTGGGTTGCATAGAAGGACGCGTCCTTTCCGGTGTCGATTCGCCTGCCTGATGGTACCGGAAGGGCCGGTATGCAGGCGGTCACTACGATGGTCGACGATGTCCGCCGCCGATCACGAGCAGGCCACGTCGTTCGATCGCGTCGCCGATGCCTACCAGCGGGCGCGGCCCACCTACCCTCGGGCCGCGGTCGACTGGGTGCTCGAGAGCGCGCCCGGGCGGCGGGTGGTCGACCTTGCGGCGGGCACAGGCAAGCTGACCCAGGTGCTCGTGGCGGCGGGGGCCGACGTCGTCGCGGTCGAGCCGCTCGCGAACATGCGCGCCCAGCTCGCCGCGGCGCTGCCGGCGGTCGAGGCGCTCGACGGCACCGCCGAGCGGATCCCGCTGCCCGAGGCGAGCGCCGACGCCGTGTTCGTCGGGCAGGCGTTCCACTGGTTCGACGCCCGCCCCGCCCTCGACGAAATCGCCCGCGTGCTCGTCCCCGGCGGTGTGCTCGGCCTGCTCTGGAACCTGCGCGACGACGGCGTCGGCTGGGTGGCCGAGCTGACGGCGGCCCTGCGAGGCGCCGCCGACGTGGTCACCGAGTCGCGCAGCATCGCGCGGCAGCCGTTCGAGCACGACGGCTTCACCGCCGTCGCGCGGCGCGAGTTCCCAAACCCGGTCGAGTTCGACCGCGCACGGCTGCGGGAATGGGCCTCGTCGACCAGCCGCATCGCCATCCTGGCCCCCGACGAGCGTGAGCGCGCCCTGGCGGGCATCGCCCGGCTGGCCGACGAGCACCCCGACCTGGCCGGCCGCGCAACCTTCGCGATGCCGTTCGTCACCGTCGCCGTGCGGGCGACTTCTACGAGGGGCCGTTGAGGCTGACTATGCGCCGTTCAGGCTGACCAGGCGCACCCGGTGGATGCCCTCGAGCGCCGCCAGGTGCTCGATCACCGCGGGCGTCGGCGGCCCGTCGAGGGCGAGCACCATCACCGCCCGCTGGCCGCGGAAGTTGCGCGACACGCTCATGTTGGCGATGTTGACGTGGTCCTGCCCGAACGTGGTGCCCACCCGGCCGATCACGCCCGGCCGGTCGTCGTTCAGCATCACGATCATGTGCCCGGCGAGCTCGATCTCGACCTGGTAGCCCTCGACCTCGACGAGCCACGGCCGGTTCTCGCGCCCGATCGTCGTCCCCGAGACCGTCTCGCCGTCCCCGCAGGAGACGCGGATCAGGCTCGTGTAGTCGCCCGGAGTCCGCGCGCGACCCTCGGACACGGCGATCCCGCGGCTCTCGGCCACGGCGCGCGCGTTCACGAGGTTCACGGGCTCGTCCGAGAGGGACGCGAAGGCTCCCGTCATCACCGCCGCGGTGAGCAGGCGGGTGTCGTGCTCTGCGAGCGAGCCGTCGTAGGTGACGTCGATCCGCTCGAGCCGGCCCTCGTGCAGGCCGATCGCGAGCCGCCCGAGCTGGGTGGCGACCGGCAGGTGCGGGCCGAGCACGTCCATGTCCTCGGCGCGGATCTGGGGGATGTTGACCGCGTTTTGGACGAGCTCGCCGCGCAGCGCCGCGGCCACCTGCTCGGCGACGATCACGCCCGCCCGGTCCTGCGCTTCCTGCGTCGAGGCGCCCAGGTGCGGGGTGACGACCACGTTCGGCAGCTCGAGGATCGG
>DASXZF010000147.1:0-9946 GCA_036502065.1 Gaiellales bacterium | reverse complement strand
CGTCGAGGCCGAGGGCCGCCTGCAGGCGGCCGAGCTGCGGGCCGCCGAGCGGCGCGAGATGCTGCGCCGGGTGGTCGACGCGCAGGAGCACGAGCGGCGCCGGATCGCCCGCGAGCTGCACGACGAGACCGGCCAGGCGCTCACGTCGGTGCTGCTCGGGCTGCGTCTGATCGAGCAGCTGAGCCCGGAGGTGGCCGCGGCCGTCTCTGACCTGCGCGAGACGATCACGAGCGCGATTCAGGAGCTGCGCGCGCTCGCCGTCGAGCTGCGGCCCAAGGCGCTTGACGACTTCGGGCTCGGTGCGGCGATCGAGCGCCTGGCCGACACGTACTCGCGGCGAACCGGGATCGCGATCGACGTCCACGTAACCGGCGTGACCGAGCGGCTGCCGGAGGACGTCGAGACCGCGCTCTACCGGATCGTCCAGGAGAGCCTCACGAACGTGGCCAAGCACGCGGGGGCGGCCAGCGCGAGCGTGACCGTGCACCGCGGGCCGCACTCGGTCGCCGCCGTGGTCGAGGACGACGGCACCGGCTTCGACCCCGCGACGATTACCCCCGGCCTCGGCCTCGCATCGATGCTCGAGCGGGCCGAGCTGGTGTCGGGGACGGTCAGGGTCGAGTCCCGTCCGGACGGAGGGACTACCATCGCGGCGGAGGTGCCACTGTGATCCGAGTGCTGATCGTGGATGACCACCCCGTCGTGCGGGCGGGGTTGCGGCTGCTGCTCGAGCGGGAAGACGACATGGAGCCGGTCGGCGAGGCCGGCGACGCCCAGGAGGCCCTGCGCCAGGCCCAGAAGCTCGAGCCCGATGTCGTCCTGATGGACGTGGTCATGCCCGGCGCAACCGGCGTCGACGCCGCCGCCGAGATCCGCCACGTGGTGCCGTCCACGCGCATCCTGATGCTCTCGATGCAGGACGACCCCTCCTACGTGCGCCAGGCCTTCACGAACGGTGCGATCGGCTACGTGCTGAAGGAAGCGGCCGATTCGGAGCTCGTCACGGCGATCCGGCGGGTCGCGGCGGGCGAGCAGTACGTCCATCCGACGCTCGGGGCCAAGCTCGTCGCCGGTGCGCCCTCGTCCCGCCCGGCGGACGATCCGCTGTCCGATCGCGAGCGCGAGGTGCTGTCGCTGCTCGCACTCGGCCACACGAACCAGGAGATCGCCGACCGGCTCGTCGTGAGCGTGCGCACTGTCGAGGCGCATCGCGCGCACATCCTCACCAAGCTGCGGCTCTCGACCCGGGCCGATCTCGTCCGCTACGCGATCGACGCCGGACTGCTCGAGACCCGCTAGCCGTACTTTCCCGCGCCACGGTTCGGTGGGCTCACCGATGCTCCCGCGGCCGGATGCAGCGATGCTTGGATGCACCAACCCACCGATTGGGGGTGCCTTCCATGCCCGACAAGATCTCCGTCATCGCAAAGATCCGCCCTGGCAAGCGTGATGATCTGGAGCGGCTGCTCGAGAAGGGGCCGCCGTTCGACCTCGACGCCGAGGGGTTCGAACGCCACGAGGTGTTCCTGGGAGACACGGACGTCGTGTTCATCTTCACCGGCCCCGGCGCGGTCGCGCATCTCGAGCGCATGGCCGCGTCCCGCGCGCTCTTCACCCACGTCCTCAAGATGACGGGGCTCGTATCGGCGCCGCGGGTGCTGAACCAGATGTTCGAGTGGCACCGCGAGGGGCAGCCGGGCTAACCCGCCCCGGCAGTGCCGACCTGCGCGTTTCGGTCGCGCAGGGTGACGTCGAATCCGAGCTCCTCGGGGGCATGCAGTGCGAGGAGCTGGGAGTCGGTGCCCTCGAGGCCGCGCGGGCGCAGCAGCGACACGGCCACCATCGTCGTAAAGGCGATCGGCACCGTGACGACCGCCGGCTGGGCGAGCAGCGCGCCGATCGACCCCGAGCCGCCGATGTGGGCGAGGTCGAGGAAGATCGCGGTGGTGGCGAGCGTGCCGCCGAGCACGATCCCGGCGATCGCGCCGGGCGCCGTGAGCCGGCTCCACCAGATGCCGAGCAGGAACAGCGGGCAGAACGTGCTCGCCGCGAGCGCGAACGCCCAACCGACGAGCAGGCTGATGTCGAGGTTCTCGGCGACGAGCGCGAGCGCGACCGGGATGACGATCCCGAGCGGCGCGGCGATCCGGAACTGCGCCTGCCGTGCGCGGGCCCCGGTCGCGTGGGTGCGACGCAGCCGCGGCCAGACGTCGTAGGAGAGCGTGCCGGCGATCGAGACGAGGAGCCCGGATGAGGTCGACATGAATGCCGCGAACGCCCCGGCCGCGACCACGCCTCCGAGCAGCTCGCCCGGAAGGCCCGGCCACGCTGCCCGCGGCACCTGCAGCACCACGGCGTCGGTCTGGCCCGTGACGTAGAGGCCGGGAGTGACCGCCCTGCCGAGCAGGCCGTAGATGCCCGGGAAGAGGTAGAAGAGGCCGAGCAGGCTGAGGACGCTGACGGTCGTCCGCCGCGCCGCCGGGCCGTCCGGGTTCGTGTAGAACCGGACCAGGATGTGTGGCAGGCCCATCGTGCCCAGAAACGTCGCGAGCAGGAGCGAGTAGAGGAAGAGCGGCGAGGAGTCGCCGCTCGATGACACCGGCCGAGCCCAGTCGATGCCACGCTGGGCCATCACGCCCGGGCCGGCCGGCAACACGGCTCCGGCGGCGAACCGCACCCGGCCCGCCGGCAGCGTCCGGTGCGCCCCCGCACCTGCTCGGTGCGCCCCGTGGACGTCGACATAGGCCGACGCGGCCGGGAACCGCACCGGCGTCGGCGCCGTGAGGGTGAGCGACACGCCGCTCGCCGGAGCGCGGGCATAGGAGTGGCCGAAGAGGGCAGGGCCGCTGGGCAAGCCGCCGAGGTGGATCACGATCAGCACGGCCGGCACCGCGATCGCGGTGAGCTTCACCCAGAACTGGAACGCCTGCACGTAGGTGATGCCGCGCATCCCGCCGAGAGCCACGCCGAGCGGGACGATCGCCCCCACCACGACCACACCGACCCAGTAGGGCAGGTTGGTGAGCTCGTCCAGAGCGAGGCCGGCGCCCTTCAGCTGCGGCACGAGGTAGAAGCCGCTGATCACGAGCACGACGGCCGAGGACAGGAGCCGCAGGGCCGGGCTGCCGAGGCGGGCCTCCGCGAAGTCGGCGATCGTGTAGGAGCCGTACCGCCGCAGCGGTGCTGCGACGAACAGGAGCAGCGCCAGGTATCCGGCGGCAAACCCCACCGCCTGCCACAACGCGCCGGCGCCGACCTTGAGGGTCAGGCCGGCGATGCCGAGGAAGCTCGCGGCCGACAGGTACTCGCCCGAGATCGCGCCCGCGTTCCACCACGTCGACACCGACCGCGATGCCACGAAGAGGTCGGACGTCGTGCGGGCCACGCGAACACCCGAGACGCTCAGGCGGACGGCGACGAGCACCACCGCGGCCACCATCACAAGCGCGATCATTCGCCCTGCACCAGCTCGCGGAAGGCGTCGTCGATCGCGTCGGCGCGGCGGCGGTAGATCCACCCGATGACGACGAAGAGCGGGAACGGGGGCACCGCCACCAGCAGGTCTGCGACCGGGATCCCTCCGAGCGTCAGCCGCTGCAGCCGGCCCGCCAGGAGCAGGAGCGGCAGCGACCCGAGCAGGCCGCCGAACGCCACGAGCGCCACGAGCGACAGCGCAAGCTGCGCGCGCACCAGCCGGCGCAGGTAGACGCCGCCGTGCGCGGTTGCGTCCGCGAGCTCGTCGCCGGGCGTGCGCGACCGCGGCCGCGACTGGCTCAAAGGCGCAGGCTCCGCAGCAGGTCGGGCAGGTTCCGGCGGGCGACCGGCACCTCGCTCGAATCGGCCAGGACGAGCGTCGCCGTGCCGTTCAGCTGCGGCCGCACCTCGACGGCGCGGCGCAGGTTCACGAGATAGCGGCGGTGCACGCGCACGAACCCGTGCGCCTCCCACCGGGCGGCCAGATCGCCGAGGCTCGAGCGCAGCAGGTAGCGGCCGCCGCCTTCGCTCACGATGCGCACGAAGTCGCCCTGCGCCTCCAGGTAGAGCACCTCCGACCGGGGCAGCAGCCGCGTCCCGCCGCCACGCAGGTTCGACACGGGAATCAGGCCGGCGCTCGGGGCCGGCTCGGCTTCCGGCGCGGTCCGGCGTCCGGTCTCGGTCGCGACGCGGCGGATGGCCTCCTCGATGCGCTGGCGGCTGACCGGCTTCACCAGGTAGTCGAGCACGTGCAGCTCGAACGCCTCGACGGCCGCGTTCTCGTAGGCGCTCACGAACACCACCGCGGGCGGGTCGCCGAACCGGCGCACGACTCCCGCGAGCTCGAGGCCGTCGACGCCGGGCATGCGCACGTCGAGGAAGACGCCGTCGTAGCGCCGGCGCGCAAGCTTGCCGAGCGCGTCCTCACCGCTCGCCGAGGCGTCGACGTGGGCCACGGCGGCGGAGGCCCGTAGCATCCGCGCGAGGTCGTGCAGCGCGGGCAGCTCGTCGTCGACCGCGAGCAGCGACAGGCCCTCGCTCACGCCACCCTCACTCCGGCGCGGCCCTTGGGCAGTGTCATCAGCACCGAGGTTCCATCGCCAGGCCGTGACTCGATCTCAAGGCCGTACCGGTCGCCGAACGTCGTCTGCAGCCGGCGGTGGACGTTGGCCAGCCCGATCCCGTCCGTACGCCCCTCGAGCGCCGCCGCCGCCCGCTCGGGCGGCATGCCCGCGCCGTCATCCGTGACCCGCAGCTCGACCTCGCGGTCGAAGTCGGCGGCAATGATCTGCACGTTGCCTCCGATACCCATCTCGAGGCCATGCCGAATCGCGTTCTCGACCAGGGGCTGCACCGAGAGCGCCGGGATGCGTGTGTGCAGCACCTCGGGTGCGACCTGGACGCGCACGTGCAGGCGGTCGCCGAAGCGGGCCTGCTCGAGCCGCAGGTACTTCTCGACGTAGCGCAGCTCGTCGGCGAGCGTCACGTAGGGTCGCTCGCGGGCGAAGGCGTAGCGGATGAACTCCGAGAACTCGGTGAGGAGCTCGCGCGCCTCCTCGGGGCTCGTGTGGATCGAGTTTGCGACCGCCGTGAGCGCGTTGTAGACGAAGTGCGGCGAGATCTGGGCCCGGAGCGCCCGCAGCTCGGCGCGCGCGAGCAGCTCGCCCTGCGTCTCGAGCGCCGCCAGCGCCACCTGGGCGCCGACGAGGCTGGCCGCCTCCTGCACGACGCGCATGTCCTCGGGCCGGATCCGGCCGGGGCTCGTGTAGAACGCGATCAGGCTGCCGACCGAGGCGTTCTGCACCGTGACCGGCACGATCACGGCGGCCCTCAGCGGGCAGTCGGGGTGGCCGCACTCGAAGCGGGGCTCGACCTCCACCCGGTCGGCGGCGCCGCCGGCGTGCAGGGCCGCGACGGGGTCTCCGGCGGTGTGGTGGCGCTCGCCGGCGCCGACGAAGGCGAGCACGCGCGCGTCGTCTGCGAGCGCGATCGCCGCCGCCTGCGTCAGCTCGAGCAGATGCGGCGCTGCCCGTGATGCGCTTTCGGCCGTCAGCCCGCGCCGCAGGTGTGGCAGCGTCGCAGCGGCCGCATGGAGCGCCGCCTGCATGGCGTGCCCCTCGGGCGAGAGGACGCGCTTGGGCATGCGCAGCAGCCGCACCGCCGCCACGCCCGAGGCTGCCACTCCGAGCCCGACGACGAATCCCAGAATCACATCCACAGCGGCGCGATCCTCCTCCTGGACGGAAAGCATAACCCTGCGCCGGGCGGTGTCCGTTCGGCGCTTCAGAACCGCCGCTCGCAGTCCAATGGCCACCGTTCATCGATGTCCGATAGCGGACGAGTGGTGGTGGGAATACCTTCATGTGCCAGATTGCACACATCGACGAAGGAGGGAGACCCATGTCGGTTCAGAATCCCACCGCCGCAGGCGCGGTCAGCCGTGACGCGGCCAGATCGTCGCAGGTGGTGGACTCGCGTCCGGCCGGCGGGATCACGATTGCCGATCCGGGCCCGCTGGGGCTGGCCGGGTTCGCGATGACCACGTTTGTGCTCAGCATGTTCAACGCCGACCTCGTATCCCGCTCCGGCGTGAGCGTCGTCCTCGGCCTCGCGCTTGCATACGGCGGCATCGCCCAGCTGCTGGCCGGCATGTGGGAGTTCCGCACTGGCAACACGTTCGGTGCGGTCGCCTTCACGTCGTTCGGAGCGTTCTGGATCTCGTTCTGGGCGTTCAACCAGTTCTACGCCGCGAGCGTTCCGGCCGCGGACGCGGGTCACGCCATCGGGCTCTACCTGATCGCCTGGGGCATCTTCACGGCCTACATGTTCATCCCGTCGTTGCGCACGACCGGTGCGATTGCGACGGTGTTCTTCCTGCTTGCCATCACCTTCTTCGTGCTCGGCATCGGGAATGCCAGAGGCAGCGACACGTTGGTCAAGACGGCCGGGTGGTTTGGCCTGGCGACAGCGATCGCCGCGTGGTACGCGTCCTTCGCGGCGGTGACGAACGCCACGTTCGGCCGCGCCGTCGTGCCGGTGTTCCCGCTGAAGCGCTAGGCGCGTCTTCGCAGCGCCGGCGTTTGTGAACCACCGTCCGCCCCACCCGTCCAACGGGTGGGGCGGACATGGCACTGGAGGTTGAGCGATGAGCGTGGAAGAAGAGGCTCGAGCGGCGGCCGAATCGGGGCTGTCGGAGGCGCAGATCGCCGTCCACTGGCGCGAGGAGGAGTACTACCCGCCGCCCCCGGCCTTCGTCGCCCAGGCAAACGCGGCCGACCCCGCCATCCGCGAGCAGTTCAGCGAGGAGCACTTCCCCGAGTGCTTCACGGACTATGCCGATCTGCTCACCTGGGACCGGGGCTGGGACACGATCCTGGACACGAGCAAGCCCCCATTCTGGAAGTGGTTCGTCGGCGGGAAGCTGAACGCGTGCGTGAATTGCGTCGATCGCCACCTCGAGTCGCGGGCAACGCAGAACGCGCTGATCTGGGTGCCCGAGCCGGAGCAGGATGAGGTCGTCGGCGTCACCTACCAGGAGCTCCACCGGCGTGTGAACGAGTTCGCCGCGCTCCTGCGCGACTTCTGCGGCGTGGAGGCGGGCGACCGGATCACCTTCCATCTGCCCATGCTGCCCGACCTCCCGGTGTCGATGCTCGCGTGCGCGCGCCTCGGCGTGATCCACTCGGAGGTGTTCGGCGGGTTCAGCGGGACCGCCTGCGGCCAGCGGATGGCCGACGCGCGCAGCACGATCCTCGTCACGATGGACGGCTACTACCGAAACGGTGAGCTGATCGACCACAAGGTGAAGGCCGACGCGGCGATCGAGGCTGCCCGCAAGGAGGGCATCGAGGTCGAGAAGGTGCTGGTATGGCGGCGCCTTCCGGGCGAGTACCACTCCGAGAGCCCCATGGTCGACGGCCGCGACTTCTTCGTCGACGAGCTGCTCGAGGACTATCGGGGGCAGGAGGTCGAGCCCGTCTCGATGCGGGCGGAGGACACGCTGTTCCTCATGTACACGAGCGGGACGACCGGCCGGCCGAAGGGAGCTCAGCATTCGACGGGCGGCTACCTCGCGTACGTCGCCGGCACCGCGAAGTACTACCAGGACATCCACCCCGACGACACGTACTGGTGCTTCGCCGACATCGGCTGGATCACCGGCCACTCCTACATCGTCTACGGGCCGCTGGCGCTCGGCACGACCAGCGTGATGTACGAGGGCGTGCCGACATACCCGGACGCGGGCCGGCCGTGGCGGATCGCCGAGAAGCTGGGCGTGAACATCTTCCACACCGCGCCGACGACGGTGCGGATGCTGCGCAAGCTGGGCCCCGACGAGCCGGCGAAGTACGACTACCACTTCAAGACGATGACGACGGTCGGCGAGCCGATCGAGCCCGATGTCTGGCGCTGGTACTACAACACGGTCGGCAAGGGCGAGGCGGCGATCACGGACACGTGGTGGCTGACCGAGACCGGCGGCTTCCTCGGCTCCACGCTGCCCGGGATCGAGCAGATGAAGCCGGGCAGCTGTGGCCCGACCGTGCTCGGGCTCTTCGGCGTGATCTACGACGAGAACGGCGAGGAGGTGCCGAAGGGCTCCGGCAAGGCGGGCAACATCTGCATGCGGAACCCGTGGCCGGGCCGGATGCTGACCATCTGGGGACAGGACGAGCGGTTCGTCGACACCTACTACGCGAAGTACTGCCGCGACCGCGAGAGCACCGACTGGCACGACTGGCCGTTTTTGTGCGGCGACGGAGCCGTTCAGGCTGAAGACGGCTACTACCGGATCCTCGGCCGGATCGACGATGTGATCAACGTCGCCGGCCACCGGCTGGGGACGAAGGAGCTCGAGTCGGCCGCGATCCAGGTCGAGGAGGTGGCCGAGGCGGCCGCGGTGCCGGTGATCGACGACGTTCGCGGCCGGGCGGTCGAGATGTACGTGTCGCTGAAGCCCGGCTTCGACAGCAGCGGCGTCGACCGGAAGGTGTCGCTGATGATCGAGCGCGACATCGGCAAGATCGCCCGTCCCAAGAACGTCTGGATCGTCGCGGACATGCCCAAGACCCGTTCCGGCAAGATCATGCGCCGGGTGATCGCGAGTATCTCCAACTTCGCCGACGTCGGCGATGTCTCGACGCTCGCCAACCCCGAGATCGTCGACGCGATCCGCCAGCAGGTGCAGAGCGAGAAGATGGCCCGTGGCGATGAGCCGCGCGAGCTCTCGGCACAGGAGCGCGCCGAGATCGCCGCGTTCGGCCACGCCGAGTAGCCACCCGGAAGGCGATGGGGACTGTCCCATGGGGCAGTCCCCATCGCGCTCCGCGCGGCGGCGTCGCTAGTCTGCCCGCCGTGCCCTGCCGTGCCGTCATCTTCGACTTCAACGGCACGCTGTCGGACGACGAGCCCATCCTCTACTCGATCTACGCCCGGCTCTTCGCCGAGCACGGCCGGCCGCTGTCCGAGGCGGAGTACTACGACCAGCTGGCCGGCCTGTCCGACCCCGAGATCGTGCACCGCTGGCTCGGCGTCCGCGACGACGCCGAGGGCGTCGTGCACCAGCGCGTGAATCGCTACCGCGAGGCGGTCGCAGACGGCTCGACGGTGCATCCGCCGGTGCGCGAGGCGGTCGCCTACGCCGCCGCGCGGGTGCCGGTCGCGATCGTCTCGGGCGCGGCGGCGGCCGAGATCGCACCGGTCGTCGCGGCGGCGGGGCTCTCCGAGCTCTTCACGGCGGTCGTGACGGCCGACGACGTCACCCGGGGAAAGCCGCACCCCGAGGGCTACCTGCGCGCACTCGGGCTGCTCTCCGAGCGGGTGCCCGGGCTGCTCCCGGCCGACGTGACGGCGTTCGAGGACACCGAGGCGGGCGTCCTCTCGGCCAAGGCGGCCGGCCTGCGCTGCATCGCCGTCTCGCGCACGCTGGCTCCGGAGCGGCTGGCGGCGGCCGACGAGCTCGTCCCATCTGTCGACGAGGCCGTGATCAGGCGCGTGCTCGAGGGGTCACTCGAGCGCGAGTGAGATCTCGTGGGCGGCGCGCAGCGCCATCCGGCCGAGGGTGCCCAGCCGCCGCTCGGTGAGCCGCTGGCTCGGTCCCCACACGTTCAGGATCACCGCGGGCCGCGCGCGGTGGTCGAGCACAGCGGCCGAGACGCCGTTCGAGAACTCCTCGAACTCGCCGAGGCAGACGCCGTAGCCGTCGCGGCGCACGTCCGGGAGCGTCGCGAACAGGCGGTCGCGGTCGGTCACCGTGTGCTCGGTGTAGCGCTCGAGCACCGAGGGCAGCACCGCGTCGCGCTCCTCCGAGGGCAGCCAGGCCAGGAAGACCTTCCCGGCCGAGGTCGCGTGCAGGGGCAGCTGGCGGCCGAGCCAGTTCGGCGTCGGGATCGTCGGCGGGTCGACCTGGTCGACGTACACGAGCGTGAACGTCCGCGCGGCGGCCAGCATGACGCTCTCGCCGGCCTCGAGC
>DASXZF010000146.1:0-3045 GCA_036502065.1 Gaiellales bacterium | reverse complement strand
GACCCGGCGCTCAACATCAACTCGACGCCCGCGTCGCCACCCGACCGCTACGCCGCCACCCAGGCCGTGCTTGCGCGCGTCGGCACCGTCGTCCAGCTCGCGACCACAAACGCGCACGTGCCCGGCCACACGGCGACGGGGCTGCTCGCGAACTCGAGCGTCAGCGCAAACCCCAACGCCGATCTGCTGACGTTCTCGGTCACCGACCCCGTGCCGGCCGTCGCCGAGCGGCTCGCCACGGCCTATGCGACCGCGTTCACGGTCTACCGGCGCCGGCTCGACACGGGCACGGTGGCCGATGCGATGGCGAACGTGCAGCGCCGCCTGGCCGCGCTCACCGCCGCCGGCCAGAGCCGCTCGCCGCTCGCCCGCAGCCTCGACGGGACGCTGCGCGATCTCGAGGCCATGCAGACCCTGGCCGCCTCGGGCACCAGCGCGCAGGTCGTCGGCGCGGCGGGCAGCACCTCGCAGGTGCAGCCGCGGACGACCCGGAACGTCGCCCTGGGGCTGATCGTCGGCATCGCGCTCGGCATCGGCCTGGCGTTCCTGCGCGAGGCCTTCGACACACGCGTGCGCTCGGCGGACGAGCTGGGTGCGCGCCTCAACCTGCCGCTGCTCGGGCACGTCCCCAGGCCCGACCGGCTCCTGAGCGAGGCGCCCGCCCTCGTGACCCTGGCCGACCCGGCCGGCGCCGGCGCCGAGGCGTTCCGGATCCTGAAGACGAGCATCGACATCAGCCGGCTCCAGCACGAGGTCGGCTCGATCATGGTCACGAGCACCCGCGAGGGCGAGGGCAAGTCGACGACCGTCGCCAACCTCGCGGTGATCCTGGCCCGGTCGGGACGGCACGTGATCCTGGTCGACCTCGACCTGCGCCATCCGCGCATCGACACGTTCTTCGACCTCGACGGCCAGCCCGGCCTGACCAGCGTCGCCATCGGCGAGGCCGAGCTGGGCGAAGCGCTCTGCATCGTCGACGTGCACCCGGAGCACCCCGTCGCCGACGGCGGCCTGCTCGAGGTCGTGCGCGTGGGTGTCGCCCCGGCCGATCCCGGCGAGTTCCTCTCGTCGCGCTTCGTCACCGACGCGATGGCCGCGCTCGCGGAGCGCTGCGACGTGCTCCTGATCGACACGCCGCCGATGCTCGCAGTCGGCGACGCGATGACGATCGCCACCCGCGCGGACGCCGTCGTCCTGATCGCCGAGCTCCACGAGGTGCGCAGAGCGAGCCTGGCCGAGACCCGGCGCATGCTCGACGCCTGCCCGGCGCGCAAGCTCGGGTTCATCGCCACGGGCAGCAACGGCGCGAGCGCATACGGCTACGGCTATCCGACCGCGCCACGTTCCGGGGAGCGGGCCGATGCCTGACGCACGGGTCACGGCTCCCCATGCCGGACTGCCGGTGATGCCACCCGGGCCCGACGTCGTCCGCGCGCCGCCCAGGGACGGCGGTGGGCTGCGCCGCTTCGTGCTCGTGAGCGACGCGATCGCGCTGGCCGCGGCGTTCCTGCTGTCGGGTGTCGTCGCAGCGTCGGTCGAGGGCCACTCCGCGTTCCATCCGCTCGGGCTGGCGCTGTTCGCCGCCACGCTGCCGGCCTGGCTCGTGGGCGCCCGCATGAACGGTCTCTACCGATTGGACGAGCGGCGCGCGAGCGGGGGCGGCGTCGAGGAGTGGGTGATCATCGGCCGGCTCATGGTCATCGCCACCTGGGCGATGCTCGCGATCGCGTGGGTGGCGCGCGGCGAGCAGCCGGGGACGGCCAGGCTGGTCGTCTTCGCGGCGCTCGCCGTCACGTTTGCGGCCACCGGCCGCGAGGCGTCGCGGACGCTCGCCCGGCGCCGGCGCACGTACTCGCAGAACGTCGTCATCGTCGGCGCCGGCGAGGTCGGCCAGCTCGTGGCGCGCAAGCTCCTGCACCACCCCGAATACGGCCTGAACCTGGTCGGATTCGTCGACGCGCCCCCTCGGCGGTGGCGGCGCGACGTCCAGGCCGTGCCGCTGCTCGGCCCGGTCGACGATCTGGTGGCGATCGTGCGCCGCCTCTCGGTGAACCGCGTCATCGTCGCCTTCTCGGAGCGCACCGACCACGACCTGCTCGCGCAGGTGCGGCCGCTCGCCGGCATCAACGTCCACGTCGATCTCGTCCCGCGGATGTTCGAGATCATCGGGCCGAGCCACGGCCTGCCGGACGTCGAAGGCATCCCGCTCCTGAGCATCTCACCACGGACGCCGTCGGCCCTGTCCCTGCGCCTGAAGCGGCTCATCGACATTCTCGGGGCGAGCATCGGCCTGGTCGTCACGGCGCCGGTGTTCCTGTGGGCGGCCTGGCGCATCCCGCGCGAGACGCCGGGGCCGGTGTTCTACCGCCAGACTCGCCTGGGCGCAGACATGCGCGAGTTCACGATGCTCAAGTTCCGCACGATGCGCGTGGGCGCCGATACGGCGCCGCATCAGGAGTTCCTCGAGCGGACGATGAGCGGCGAGGAGCCCGTGAGCCCGGACGGGATGTACAAGCTCGACCGTACCGATGTGATCACCCCCACCGGGCGGTGGCTGCGCAAGACGAGCCTCGACGAGCTGCCCCAGCTCCTGAACGTCCTGGGGGGGACGATGTCGCTCGTCGGCCCGCGCCCGTGCCTGGCCTACGAGACCGAGCACTTCGCGCCCCACCACTACGAGCGGTTCATGACGCCCGCCGGGATCACCGGCCTCTGGCAGGTCACGGCGCGCGCGCATGCGAGCTTCGCCGAGGCGCTCGAGATGGACGTCGCCTACGTCCGCAGCTGGTCGCTCGGGCTCGACATCTCTCTGCTGCTGCGCACGCCGCTCGGTGTGCTGCGCCAGCGGAAGGCGACGGCATGACGCTCGACACCCGTGCCGCCATCAAGCCGTACATCCCGGCCGGCCAGCCGGTGCCACGGCCCGCCGAGCCCGCGCCCGTGCAGATCGGCGTCGTCGGGCTCGGCTACTGGGGCCCGAACCTCGTGCGCAACCTGAACGAGCTCGCGGTCGCCGAGCCGGCCTGGATGTGCGACGTGAGCCCG
>DASXZF010000145.1:0-7406 GCA_036502065.1 Gaiellales bacterium | reverse complement strand
AAGCTGGCTCCGAGGTGCGCGGCAGCCGCCTCCGCCTCGGCGTGGCGCAGGCGCTTGACGTTCTCGATCGTCTGGCCCTCCTGCTTCCACAGCTCGCCGGACTCGCCCCGCTCGCCGTAGGAGAGCGCGACCACCTGTGCGGCGCCGCCCGCCCGCGTCGTGACGGCGATCGCCCCACCGGCGCGCCACACGAAGTCGGCCGAGTGGGCACCGATCACGAGCAGCCGCTGGGCCATCAGGCGGCCACCTCGGCGAGCGCGAGCCGGCGCGAGTTGCCGGCGGTCATCGTGCGGATCTCGTCCTCGCCGAATCCGCCGGCGAGCAGGCGGTCGGCGAACAGGGCGAGGCCGTCCTCGACGGGCGGGTTCTGGGGCTGGCCGAGGTCGGTCGAGAGCAGGTTTCGGCCCGGGCCGGTCGCGCGGATGCCGTCGCAGACCCGCCGCCAGGTGCACTTGCCGGTGTGCGGCGTCGTGAAGCAGCGCTCGAGGACGACGCCGCGGTCGGCCAGCGCCACCTGGTCGGCCTCGCCGAGATCCTGGGCCGGGAACTCGGGGTGGGTGACGACGATGTCGCGCACGCCGGCGGCGACGGCCGCGTCGACCACCGCGAAGATCTCGTCGCGCGACAGGTGGCCGGTGCCGAGCACGAGGCCATGGTGGGCGACCCGCTCGAGCACGGCGACGAGCTCGGGCAGAGGATCGCCCGCCGTGTCGAGCACCGCCACCGGGGCCGGCTCGAGGCCCTGCTCGCGCAGCTCGGCCTGGATCTGCACCCACAGCGGCGGACGCACGCCCTCCGGCACCACGGCGTCGCGGGCGTGGGCCTCGTTGACCGCGTCGACGGTCGGAAGCCACACGATCCGCGCGCCCTCGCGGGCGGCGATCTCGACAGCGAGCGGGTTCAGGCCGCCGACAGCGGCGTTCAGCGTCAGGGTGCCCACGACGTCGATTCCGGGCACCGCCCGCTCGACGACCTGGGCGCGCTCGGCCGTCGAGGTGTAGTGCGACTTGAGTGCGAATCCGGCCAGGCCGAGTGCGATGAAGCGGTGGGCGAGGCCGACGTCGTCGATCCGCCGGCGCATGACGTCGGGGGCGACATGCACGTGCAGGTCGTATGCCGTGCGCACGAGCTCGCGCGCCTGCGCGGACGGGGCCGGGGCGTCAGTCGTCCGGTTATCGACCATATTGTTTGGTCATTTGGTCGGATAACATAGCGCTTGCAGTGGCCGGCTTCAACGCCCGCGGTGAGCCGATCGGCCGCTCCGGCCCGACGTCCGGGATTCCGGAGGCCGTCGGGGTGCTCGGGCTCGGCGAGGCCGGCGCCGCGATCGCAGCCGACCTCGTCGCACTCGGCGTGCGCGTGCTGGGTTGGGATCCGGATCCGGCCCGGACGGTGGCCGGGGTTGCGATCGTTTCGAGCGCCGGCGACGCCGCGGCCGCCACGATCGTCGTGAGCGTCAACTCGCAGGCCGCCGCCGTCCGGGCGGCCCGGGCCGTGCAGGCCGTGCTCACGCCGGGGCACCTCTACGCGGACATGAACACGACGAGCACGGCGGTGAAGCGCAGCGTGGCGGCGATCGTCGCCCCGACGGGAGCCACGTTCGTCGACGTCGCGCTGCTCGCCCCGGTGCCCCTGGGCGGCATCCGCACGCGCTGCCTCGCGTCCGGGCCCGGCGCCGACCGGTTCGCCGCTGCCTTCGGGCCGCTCGGGATGCCGGTCGAGGTACTCGGCGGCGAGCCCGGCGACGCGGCGGGGCGCAAGCTCCTGCGAAGCGTCGTGATGAAAGGGATCGCGGCGGCGATCGTCGAGAGCCTCGCGGCGGCGCGCTCTGCCGGATGCGAGGACTGGCTGCGGGCCGAGGTCGAGGCGATCCTGGCCGGGGCCGACGCGGGTCTCGTCGAGCGCCTCGTCACGGGCAGCGCCGTCCACGCCGTCCGCCGTACGGCCGAGATGGAGGCGGCGGCAGCGCTCGAGATCGAGCTCGGCGTCGAGCCGCACGTCGCGGCCGCGGCGGCCAGCGTGCTGCGAGCACTCGCAGACGCGCGCACCTGAGCGCGGCCACCGGCGAGGTGAGCGGGGTCACACCGCGCAGGTCCGGCGCCGCCTCGCGCCCGTAGGGACGTCCGTGATCGACACCGATTCCGGCAACCGACCGAGGGGACAGACCATGACGACTTCCGATCGCGCGGTGCACCCGCACACCGCACGGGTATGGGCGGCGACCGCGGTCACGGCGCTCCTGATGCTCGCGGCCGTGCTCCTGCTGCCCGCGCGCGCCCACGCCGCGCCCGCTGCGGGCTCCGCCACCGTGGTGAAGACGGCCACCCGCGGCAAGTTCGGCAAGATCCTGACGACCGTCGGCGGGCGCTCGCTCTACAAGCACCCGAACGGTCCCTGCACCGGCTCGTGCCTGTCGATCTGGCCGCCGCTCCTGATGCCCGCCGGAAAGACCATCCCGAAGGGGATCGCGGGGCTGCGCACCGTCCGCCTCGCCAGCGGGCGCCTGCAGGTCACCTACCGGCACAACAAGCTCTACACCTTCGTCAGCGACTCCGGCACGAGCGTGAACGGCAACGGCGTCGCCGGCTTCCTGGTGGCCAAGGTCGTCTCCTGACGGTGCAGCTCACGCTGCTTCGGTGGATCGGCGCCGGCCTCGTGCTCGCGGCCGGCGCCGTTCACCTGTACCTGTACTTCGACTACTTCCACCGCATCGCGACGATCGGGCCACTGTTCCTGCTGAACGCCGCGGGCGGAGCGGGCGTGGCGGTCTGGGTGGCCGCGCGCGACCGGCTGGCGCCGCTCCTGGCCGGGCTCGGGTTCGCCGTCGCGACGCTGGCCGGGTTCTTCCTGAGCGTCGCCGTCGGCCTGTTCGGCTATCACGAGCGGCTGCGCGGGCCGTGGCAGGAGACGGCCGGCCTCATCGAGGCACTCGCCGTGGTCGCGTTCTGCACGCTCCTCGCAGCGCGCGCTCGCGGCCGGGTCACGTCGGGCGCGCACCCGCGCGCAGTCTAGGGCCGCTCTAGCCGGCGCGGTTGCCGTTACGCGGCTTGGCCGGCAGCCGGGTCACGCTGGCCGTGCGCGGCTTGCGCTTGGCGGCGACGTCGCCGGGCTCGACCGCGACCACCGTGTCCTCGTACTCGTCGCCGTCGGCCGCCGGTGGCTGCGGGAACCGCACGGAGGCTTCGGTCGCAACCGCCTCGAGCATCGCCGCCGTCTCGCGGGTCGCGTCGAGCAGGCGCGAGCGGTCGTGCCACACGGCGTCCGTGTCGGCGCGGATCTCCTGCATCCGCGCCTCGGCCTGGTGCTCGAGCGCGGCCAGCTCCTGCTTGGCCTGGGCGACGACGGCCTCGGCCGCCGCGCGGGCGCGGGCGAGCGTGGCCTGGGCCTCGGCGCGGTCGCGGTCGGCCGCGGCGCCGGCCTGGACGACGAGCTCGGCCGCCTCGGCCTTGGCCCGGCCGGTCACGTCGGTCGCCTCGTCGCGCGCAGCCTTCGTGATCTCCTCGGCCGACTCGCGGGCGCGCTGGAGGATGCCGCCGACCTGCTCGCCGACCCGGTCGAGCGCGTGGCGCACCGCCGAACGCGGCGACCGGTCGGACTCGAGCTGGGCGATCACGTGGTGCACGCGCTCGACGTAGGCGTCGACGACGCGGCAGCTGTAGCCGCGCATCGCCAGCGGAAACGACACCTCCCGAATCTCGGCAGGCACGTCATGGAGCTCCTCGCTGCTCGTGTCGTGCTCGACGTCACCCACCATGCCCTCCCCCGTTGACCCGTCCGGGAGGCCGTCCCCGACCCGCGCCGAGTATACCGGCTCACACTCGCCCGGAACTGACCCAAAAGGGGGATGGCGACCCGTTTTCGGACGCGTAGAGTCGGCCCGAAAATGGGCGTCACGAGCCTCAACCCGACGACGCTCACCGCGGTCGCCGACCAGTGCGTCGAGCTCGCCGAGCACATCGAGCAGTGGGGCGCAGAGACGCCCTGGATGCGCAACGTCCCCATCGGGAACCGGCTCTTCGAGGTGCAGCAGGCGGCGGCGCTCTTCGCGCGCGTCCTGCGCGACCTGGCCGACGAGATCGAGCGCGTGAACTGATCGGAGATGATCAGAGATCGGCGAGCCGGCGCTCGAGCAGGCGCCGCTCGGCGGCGTCGGGCGTGAGCGCGATCGCCCGCGCGTAGGCCGCGCGGGCCTCGCCGATTCGGCCCAGCCGGCCGAGCAGGTCGGCGCGGGTGGCGTGCAGGTAGCGGTAATCGTCGAGCTCGAGCCGGTCGGCGATTTCGAGCGCCGCCTGCGGTCCGTCGGACTCGGCCACCGCGACCGCGCGGCCGAGCTCGACCACCGGCGACTCCGTGAGCCGCGAGAGCTCGGCGTAGAGCGCGGCGATCTCGTCCCAGTCGCGCGGCTGGTCGGCGTGCAGCGCGGCGATCGCCGCCTGCACGACGTAGGGCCCGCGGCCGTGCAGCGCGAGCGCCCGGTCGAGAGTTGCCCGGCCCTGCGCGATCTCGGCCGCGTCCCAGAGCGCCGTGTCCTGGTCGGTGAGCAGCACGAGCTCGCCGTCGCGGAAGCGCGCCGCGCGGCGGGCGTCGTGCAGCAGCATCAGCGCGAGCAGCCCGTGCACCTCCGGCTCGTCGGGCATGAGCTCGGCGAGCGCGCGCCCGAGCCTGATCGCCTCGGCGGCCAGGTCGCCGCGGCCGCCATAGCCCTCGTTGAAGATCAGGTAGACGACGGCGAGCGCCGCGGTCAGGCGGTCGGGCAGCAGGTCGTCGGGCGGCACCCGGAACGGGATCCCGGCCGCCGCGATCTTGCGCTTGGCCCGCACCAGCCGCTGCGCCATGGTCGCCTCGGACACCAGGAACGCGCGCGCGATCTCGCCGGTCTCGAGGCCGCCGAGCGTGCGCAGCGTGAGCGCCACCTGGGCCTCTGTCGCAAGCGCCGGATGGCAGCAGGTGAAGATCAGCTCGAGCCGCTCGTCGGGAAAGGTGGTCTCGTCCACGTCGTCCTCCACGGCCTCCGTGACCTCGAGGAGGCGGGTCTTTGCGGCCAGCGTGCGATCGCGGTTGATGCGGTTGATGGCCCGGTTTCGGGCCGTCGTCACGAGCCACGCGCCGGGGCTCGTCGGCACACCGTCGCGCGGCCAGCGCTCGGCGGCGATCGCGAAGGCCTCCTGCGCGGCTTCCTCGGCGAGGTCGAAGTCGCCGAGGAAGCCGATCAGGGTAGCGAGGACGCGTCCCCACTGGTCGCGGAAGGTCTGCTCGAGGATCGCTATCGCTCCAGCAGCGGTCGCACCTCGATGGCGCCGCCCATGCTCGCGGCCGGGATCCGGGCCGCGACCGCGATGGCGGCGTCGAGGTCGTCGGCCTCGTAGAAGCAGTAGCCGCCGACCGCCTCCTTCAGCTCGACGAACGGGCCGTCGGTGGTGAGCGTCTGCCCGTCCTTCACCCGCACGGTGGTTGCCGTCTCGGGCGGCTGCATCTGCACGCCGGGGGTGAGGCCCGGGGTCTGGTTGATCGCGCCGTAGGCGGCATAGACCGCCTGCTGCTCGTCCTGCGAGAGCGCGTTCCACTCGTCGGTCCCCGGCAGCGGGGTCGTTCCCTGGTGGATCAAGAGCATGTACTTCACGATGTCCTCCTTCGGGGATGATCGCGTCTAGGACAAACGGGAGCGGCCGGAATCGACACCCTCTCCTCAGCCGGCGAGAATTCGCACGGCGAGGGCGTCGATGCGGGCGAGGTCGGCGATCCGGGCGGGCCGCAGGTCGGCATGGCGAAGGGCCGTGGTGACGATGAGCCGGGCGTGCGGTGCGAGGCGCACCAGGGCCTGCGACTCCTCGATCGGGAAGTACCGGTCGCGCGGCGCGGAGACGAGCAGCACCGGCGCGTGCAGGCTTCCGGCCGCCCGGATCGGCGAGAGCGCCGCGGCCGACCGTCTGACCCGAGCCGGGACGCGCGCGAAGAGGGCCTCGAAGCGGCCGGGGTCGGTGTTCAGGAGCACGTCGACCAGGCTGCGGGTGTCGCCGCCGAGGCCCGCGAGGGGGAGCGCCCGGACGGCGGCGAGCGGGTCGGGGTCGTCGTCGCCGACCGCTGCGAGCGCCGCGCCGAGCAGGTCGCGATCGGGCCCGTCGTCGAGCCAGGCCACCAGCGTGCGGGCGGCCACGAGCCGCAGAAAGTCTGGCACGGGATAGGGGACGAGCGCGCCGGCGACGAGGTGGTGCTCGGTGGTCGCAAGCCGGATCACGTTGGTCGCGTCGGTGTACGGCGCGATCCCGGCCACGAGATCGACGCGGTCGCGCAGGCGCGGATCCTGCGCCGCGAGCAGCGCCAGCGTCGTCCCGAGCGAGACGCCCAGCAGGCGCACTCGACCGCCGGGCGCGTCCGGGCTGCGGGCGAACGCATCGACCGCCGCGATCAGGCTCTGTGCCGTCGCGACGGTGATCGCGCCCTGTGCGAGCCCCGTCGGGTCGGGCACGAGCACGGCGTGCCCGGCCCGCGCGAGGGTGGACGCCAGCCGCTGGACATCGGGATGCCGGCGCCCGGGCGCGGTCACGCCGTTCACGAACACGAACGCCGGCAGGTGGCGGGGGCGGCGCGGCCGGTTGAGCGTGGCCGGGATCCCCGCGATCTCGACCTCGTCGTGCCCGAGCAGGGGTCGGCGCGATGTGGCGGCGACGGCGACCAGGAGCCGCCGCTGCGCCGAGATCCGGGCGTAGGCGGACGGGGGCATGGGCCGGATCATCACGCGTCCGGGCGGCGGTGGGAAGATGCCGTTCGGTCGCGCCGATGGAACGTCCCGCACTTCCCGTGCACACGAGGCTGCTCTACTCGTGCAGCAGCCTCGGCAGCGAGGCGCTCACGCAGAGCCGTGGCGCGTGGCTGCTCTACTTCTACGCCCCGCCGCGCAGCGCCGACCTGCACCGGCTCCTGCCGCTCGGCCTCGCCGGCGCCCTGATCTCGATCAACGGCGTGATCGGAGCGCTCTACAACCCGATCATCAGCTACTGGAGCGACCGCACGCGCTCGCGGCTCGGCCGGCGGCTGCCCTACATCGTGCTCGCGACGCCGCTCTGGGCGCTGTTCGCACTGCTCCTGTTCACGCCGCCGCGCTCGGGCACCGCCGTCACGGCCGCCTACCTCGTGGCAGTGCTCGAGCTCGGATCGGTGTTCTCGACGCTGAGCGGCGGCCCCTTCCAGGCGCTGCTGCCCGAGGTGGCCCGCTCGAGCGCCGAGCGGGTGAGCGTCGTCGGCATGCGCACCTACTTCGGCGCCGCCGGCGGCGGGGTGGGGCTGGTCGCCGGCGGCCTGCTCGTCGACCACCTCGGCTTCCGGGCCATGGCCCTCGTCATGGCGGGCTTCGCCCTCGGCTGCCGCTACATCGCCACTGCCGGCGTCTGGCGGCGGGCCGACCGGAC
>DASXZF010000144.1:0-10154 GCA_036502065.1 Gaiellales bacterium | reverse complement strand
CCTCGGGCTTCTGGGTGGGGTAGCCGGTGCGCTCGCGGCCGGCGGTCGGCACGATCGTGTGCCACCAGCAGTCGGTCGGGAGCTTGCCCCGCGCCGCCTTCTCGGGCGTGACCAGCCCGGGGGCCATGTACGGCTCGCGCTCGACGGCCTCGGAGTCGAACCAGTAGCGCTCCGGGTCGCGCACGTAGACGAGGATCGTGTCGTGCTTGGCCGGCCAGCGCCGGCGCGGCTTGCCGCCGTAGTCGTACGCCCACACGATCTCGTTCAGGAAGCACTCGCGGCCGAACAGCTCGTCGCAGAGCACCTTGACGTAGTGCGCCTCGCGGTAGTCGAGGTGCAGGTAGAGCGTGCCCTGGTCGTCGAGCAGCCGGCGTGCGTGCCGCAGACGCGGCTCGAGGAAGCCCAGGTAGTCGTCGAAGCTGTCGCGGTATGACGAGCGTTCGAGCGGCTCGCTGCGGTAGCGGCGGCCGCCGAATCCCGTGCGATCGCCGTCGGCGTCGGCGACTGCGACGGCGCGCAGCGGTCGCGCGGTCTGCGCCCGGCCCGTGTTGAACGGCGGGTCGAGGTAGATCATCCGAAACGCGCCGTCGCCGAAGCGCGGGAGGATGTCCAGGTTGTCGCCGAGCAGGATCAGGTCGTCCACGGCCGTAGCATGACCACGACAACGGTCGGAGGCCGGCTCAGGACGGCGTCAGCGATGCCAGCAGCGCGGCCGGCGGCTCGCCGCCGTCGACGCGGATCCGGTGCAGGGTGAACCGCTGCGACGGCCGGGCGTCGCCCGGCAGCTCGGTGGTGGCGTCGAGGTAGCCCGCCCGCCGCACGGCGGCGATCACCGTCGCGTCGAACGCTCCCGCCGGATAGCAGAAGAAGTTCACCGGCACGTGGAAGAGCCGCTGCAGGACCACGCGCGCGCGGCCCACCTCGCGTTGCAGCTGCCCCGCCGTGACCGTGGTGAGGTCGGGATGGGTGAGCGTGTGGGACGCGATCTCCCAGCCGTCGCGCACCATGCGCGTGACCATCCACGTCTTCAGGCCCCAGCCCCGCCGGTGCAGGTTGGCCACGAGCAGGTCGAGCACCGCCGGCCAGCCGCGCCGGTGCAGGATCGGCATCGCCGCGCCGTAGTCGCCGCGGTAGCCGTCGTCGAACGTGAGCACGATCGGCTTTTCCGGCAGCGGCGCCCGGCCGTGCCAGGCCGCCCACACCTGGTCGAGCGTGACGGGGTGGTAGCCGGCGGTGGCGAGCGCTGACATCTGGGCGGCGAAGATCGGCCGCGAGACGAAGAGCTCGGGGTAGGGCGCGCCCACGGGGGGAACGCCGATCGCGTGGTACATCAGTACCGGCACCGCCGTCCGCAGCCGCGGCCCGTGGAAGCGGTGGTGCGGAAGCGGCACGGGCACCGGAAAGTCGCGCATCTGCAGGGCGTTTTGGGCGATCGGCACCTGCCCGGTGGGATGCGCGGCCGGCGCCGGACGGTCGGCCAGGGCGAGCGCGAGCACGCCGACCGCGACGGCGGCGGCGAGCGAAACGACGATACGACGACCGCGCAACGGATCTCCCCCTGCGAGCCCTGCCCGGGAGTGAGTCTACGTCCGTTGCGAGGCCGCGGCTACACGCCTGCCGGGGCGGTGCGCTTGCGGCCGATCTGCTCGGCCGACGGCCGGCGCACGTTGCGCACGAGACCGACCTTCTCCCACCCTGCGATCACGAGGCCCGAAAGGTCGACCTGACGCCATCCGAGGCCGTGGAACGCCGAGGTGGGGAAGACGTGGTGGTTGTGGTGCCAGGCCTCGCCGAGCGAGGGCAGGGCGAGGAGCCAGTTGTTCGTCGAGCGGTCGGCCGCGGTGAACGGCCGGCGGCCGAACACATGGCAGATCGAGTTCACGCTCCAGGTGATGTGGTGGTTGAAGAAGAGCCGCACGAGGCCGCCCCACACGAGGCCGGTGATCGCGCCCTTCCAGGTGCCGGTGACCAGGCCGCCGATGGCGAAGGGGATCGCGAACGAGAGCACCACCCAGAGCGGGAACAAGCGCGAGATCGCCACGATCAGCCGATCCTGCAGCAGATCCTTCGCGTAGCGCTCGCGGTCGCTTCGGCTGTGGTCGAACATCCAGCCGACGTGGGCGTGGCCCAGCCCGCGCAGCCGACCCCAGATCGAGGTCGAGAACCCGTGGTGGGGGCTGTGCGGATCGCCCTCCTTGTCGGAGAATGCGTGGTGGGTGCGGTGGTCGACGGCCCAGTCAATCGCCGGCCCCTGGATCGCCAGCGAGCCCGCGATGAGAAGGGCCGCTTTGAGCGGCGCGATCGCCTCGAACGCGCGGTGGGTGAGCATGCGGTGGAAGCCGATCGTGATCCCGAAGCCGCAGATCACGTACAGGCCGAGGAACAGCGCCAGGTCGGTCCAGCCGACGGCACGGTTCCAGAGCTCGGCGATCGCGGCGACGAGGCCGATGAACGGCAGCACCGTGATCACGATCATGGCGATGTTGCGTCCCCGCTCGGGGATGGGGGTGTCGTGCGCCTCAGCCGTCATCTCGAAGTCCTTTCGGGCCTGACCGCGGTCAGGTTCGCTCGACCCGGCTGCCGGGGACGATGTCGTAGGAGCCGTCCTCCCAGCGCACCCAGCCCTTGTGGCCGCCGTCGTAGTCGCCTGCAAAGAGCAGCAGGGTGGCCGGTCGGCCGGATACGGTGCACGGCTCGTCGCCGGGCTCGTCCGCACCCCTCCACACGCGGACGAAGGGGTTTTGCTCCCACTCGGCGCCGATCGTCGTCGCATCGGTGTGACCCGGCAAAACGCGCGTCGAGTGCGGCAGCTCCATCAGCACCTGCATGATCGACCGGTGCAGGCTCTCGTAGCTGTCGCGCATCGTGCCGCCGACAGTGTCCTTGAAGAGCACATCGGCGGTGAAGCAGCAGTCGTCGATCAGGAACGACAGGTGACCGGGGCTGTGCCCGGGGGTGAAGAGCGCGGTGATCTCGAGGCCGCCGGTGGTGACCACGTCGCCGTGGGCGAGCAGGCCGGTGACCCCGGACATCCGCTTCGCCTCGATCTCGTGGGCGAGCACGGCCGGCCGGAAGCGCTCGATCACGACGCCCGCCTCGTCGATGTGATCGCCGTCGGCGTGGGTGATGAGGAGGTGGGTGACCGTCAGCCGCTCGATGTCGGCGGCGTCAAGGAGCGGCGCCACGGGGCCGCCGGCGTCGATGATGACGCCGGTGCCGCCAGTCTCGTCGCCGACCAGATAGGAGTTCGAGAGCCACCCCGGGTGCATGCTGCGCTCGAGGATCACGAGTCGCGGGCCGCGCGCATGGCGGCCTTGTGGGCGCGCTTGGCCGCCTGGTAGGAGGCGAGCGCCTCGGCGCTGTCGACGTCGCCGAGCGTGGGATGGTCGGGGAGCGCGTCCTGCCATCCGCTCGGCTTCACGTCGAGGAGCTTGACGAGCGTCGCGAAGAGCGAGCGCACCTTCATGTCGCCGATCCCCGGCAGGCGTCCCAGCCGCGCCTTCAGGTCGGCGGCGTCGGTTGCCTCGGTCCACACCCGCGCGCCGTCGCCGCTGTAGTCGCGCTCGATCGCGGCACAGAGGTCCTGCACGCGCTTGGCCATCGACGCCGGGAAGCGATGGATCGCCGGCCGGCGCACGAACACCTCGACCAGCTCGTCTGGGTCGGTGGCGGCGATCCGGCCGGGATCGAGGTGGCCCAGCCGCCGCTTCAGCTCCATCGGACCCGAGAAGGCCTTGGGCACGGGCACCTGCTGATCGAGCGCGAAACCGATCAGAAGCGCGTTCGGATCGGTGGCGATCAGCCGGTTCGCCTCGGGGTCGGTGGTCCAGTGCAGCTCGGTCGTTGTACGCGTCGCCATCTGCGGAAGCCTACCGCGCGTCGGCGCCGATCACCTTCGGCCGGCGCCGGTGCGGTCGCCGGGGGGCGGCTCGCGGTGGGCGGCCTGCTGCCGCTTGGCCGCCTCGGCGCGGGTGGCGACATAGACGATCGCGGTCGCAGGGATGCCCCAGAAAAGGGCGTAGAAGAACGAGCGGAACGCGGCCAGGTTGAACACGATCACGTGGAACGGGAAGAGCAGCGCGACCATCACGGGGTAGGTGATGAACACCTGCACCTGGCCGGGCAACGCCTCCCAGCGCAGCATCGCGGGCCGGGAGGCGTCACCGATCCGCCGCTCGAGCAGGCCCCACCATCGCCTCGGACCTCTAGCGATCACCGATCGCGAGCCCCTCGGCGTAGGCGGCGCGGACTTCGGCGGCCGACCACGGCGCCGGCGCAACCGAGATGAAGTAGTCCTTGAGCGCTCCTTCGGCCAGATCGTCGAGGTCGGCGTCGGTGACCCCGACGCTTGCGAGCGTGGGGAACTCGAGCTCCGTCAGGATGCGGCGCACCGCGCGCACGGCGCGCGACCCGTCGGCGCTGCCGTCGCCGGGCTCGCCGAGCGCGTCTGCGATGCGCTCGAACTGCCGGGGCACGTGAGCGCGGTCGCGGTCCATCGTCTCGGCCAGGACCAGCCCGATCGTCAGGCCGTGCGGCAGGCCGAAGCGGCCCCCGAGCGCCTGGGCGAGCGAGTGCTCGGCGCCGCAGTCGGAGATGTTCATCGTCAGGCCGGCCATCAGGCTCGCGCATGCCATGCGCGAGCGGGCATCGTGGTCGGAGCCGTCGCGCACGACAGGCACGAGTGCGCCGCCGGCCAGCCGGATCGCCTCGAGGGCGATGCCGTCGCCGATCGGGGTGCGGGCCGTCACGACCATGCCGGCGATCGCCTGGGCGAGCGCGTCGATGCCGGTATGTGCGGTGACTCCCGGCGGCAGGCCCCAGGTCAGGGCCGGGTCGACGAGCGCGTGCTGGGCGCGCAGGTGCGGGCTCGCGATGCCCGCCTTCACGTGCGTGCCCTCGTCGGTGATCACGGCTCCGCCGGACACCTCCGATCCCGTGCCGGCGGTCGTCGGCACGCAGACGAGCGGGATCTGCGGCGGCTCGTACGTGACGCTGCCGTCCGCGAAGCGCATGTAGGGGCCGCCCTGGCCGACGACGAGCCGGGCCGCCTTGGCCGTGTCCATCGCCGACCCGCCGCCGATCGCGACCACCGCGTCGCAGCCGGCATCGGCGAGCGCTGCCGCCGTCCGCTCGACGAGCTCGACGGTGGGCTCTCCCGGGGCCTTCTCGAACATGTGCGCACCGTCGACCTTGGCGAGCGCCTCGCCGACGCGCGGCACGAGCCCGGCCAGGCCCTCGTCGATGACGATCAGAGGGTGGGTCGCGCCCTCGTCGCGCAGGACGGTCGCGAGGTCGTTCGAGACGCCCTCGCCGAAGCGGATCTTGACCGGCAGATGGTTGCGGAAGGGCTCGACTGCGCTCATCGGTCGTCGGTAGGGTACTAGCTCGCCCTTCGCAGGAGGTCCCATGCCAGAGAGCCGTTTCGTGACGGCGCTGAACGAGCAGATCGCGTACGAGTTCGGCGCGAGCCAGCAGTACACCGCCATCGCCATCCACTACGACGCCGAGACGCTGCCGCGGCTGGCCGCCTTCTTCTACCGCCAGGCGCTCGAGGAGCGAAACCACGCGATGATGATGGTGCAGTACCTCATGGACGCCGGCGAGCGGGTGACGATTCCCGGCGTCGAGGCGCCCAAGACCGCGTTCGGCGACACGGTCGAGCCGGTTGCGCTCGCGCTCGCGCAGGAGCGGCGGGTCACGGCGCAGATCAATGCCCTGGCGGCAGCGGCTCGGGAGGTCAACGACTACGCCGGCGAGCAGTTCATGCTCTGGTTCATCAAGGAGCAGGTGGAGGAGGTCTCGAGCATGTCCGACCTTCTGCGCGTCGTCGAGCGCGCACGCGAGAACCCGCTCCTGGCCGAGGAGTACCTCGTCCGTGAGGCGACCGGTGAGGCGGCCGACGCCACCGCGCCCGCGGCCGCCGGAGGCGCGCTCTAGCCGTGGCGGGAGTTCCGGAGGCGGCGATGACGCAGACGGCCGGCGGCCTCGAGCCGTCCGGCGAGGGCTGGTTCGTCGTGAACGCCGACGAGGCGAGCTGGTGGCGGGACGAGGCGTTCGGGGCCAGCTGCCCGTTCGAGTCGCGTGAGCGGCGGTTCCCGCAGATCGCCTACTCGCTGCGTGTGGTCGAGCCCGGGAAGCCCAACTGCATGTACCACGGCGAGGACGTTCAGGAGGACTTTCTCGTCCTCCAGGGCGAGTGCCTGCTGCTGATCGAGGGCCAGGAGCGGCGGCTGCGGGCGTGGGACTTCGTCCACTGCCCGGCGTGGACGGAGCACGTCTTCGTCGGCGCCGAGGCGCCGTGCGTCGTTCTGATGATCGGCGCGCGCCCCGACGAGGAGGTCGTCTACCCGCGCTCGGAGCTCGCGCTCGGGCATCGCGCGGGCGTCGAGCGCGAGACGCGCTCTCCGGCCGAGGCCTACGCCGGCTTCCCCGACTCGGTCCGCGGCCGGCCCGACGATGCGAGCCTGCCGTGGCGGGCCGGCTCCGGCCCGCGCTAGAAGCCGACCGCGTCCTGCGCCGGCAGGGGGCTGCGCGGCAGGCCGGGACGCGGATCGCCCTCGTTGTACTGGCCCGGCGCGACGTCGTTCGGCGTGTCGGGGTAAAAGACGCTCGCGAGCACCTGGATCTGGCGGCGGCCGACGCCGAGCTCGAACTGCCCGCCGCCGTACATGCGCACGCCGCGCGCGTCGCACGCCTCGATGCACTCGAGCAGGCGCTCGATGCTGCCGAAGCGCGACGGCTTGATGTTCAGCCAGCGCGGGCTCACGGCGAGGGCGTCCACATCCGCCAGCGAGTGCACCGGAGCGTCGAAGCTCAGGCGCTCCTCGGCCCCGCGCAGCGCGTCGCGAACGTCACCCTCGAGCCAGGCGTCCTCGATCACGGCGTCGGGGAAGCCGGCCACGATCGCGCGGTAGAAGCCGGGCTCGGCGGGTGTCTCGACCGCCGTGCCCCGGTAGTAGGCCTTCAGGTCGAGCACGCGCACGCGGCCGGTGGCGGAAAGGCCCGCGATCGTGTTCGCGTCCCACGAATCGGGTTCCGGGTCGAGCTTGAACTCGAGGCTCGGGTCCACGGCCATCCAGCCCTGGACATCGCCCCTGGTCGAGACGACGAAGCGCACCGGCTGCGCCTCGCGCCCCACCGCGGTGGCGAGCGACATACCGGCCTGGCGCAGCGCGAGATCGAGCCCGGCGCTCTCGAACGCCCACCGGCGGTAGTCGCGCTCGGCGTGCATCGCCGGCTCGTGGTCCCACAGCTCCGCGGCGTCGAGACGGGCCGAGAGCTCGCGCAGTGTCCGTGCCCCCGCCAGCGGCAGTTCCGTCGGGAAGCCGGCGTGATCCGCGGGCGTGTAGGTCACGTCCTCGCCCCGGCCCTCCATGCCGCCGCCGCGGAAGACGGCCGTCGTGGTCACGCGGGTGAAGCCGGTCGAGACGTCGACCGACGCGCGCTCGGTGCCGTAGCCGTCGAGCTCGAGCGGCAGGTCGGCGAGCTGCTCCCACAGGGACATGCGGGCGAGCATACCCGGGCCGGCTTGATCGGCGTGGGCGCGGCCGGTACGGTGGCCGCGTGTCCGGCTTCCCCAAGGTGCGCGTCGCCGCCGTGCAGGCGACGCCGGTGATGATCGACGGCGATGCGTGCATCGAGCGCGCGATCGAGCACATGCGCGCGGCGGCGGCGGAGGGCGCGCAGCTCGTGGTGCTGCCCGAGTGCTTCGTGCCGTTCTACCCGAAGTCGTGGCTGACGCATTCCGACTGGGACGGCGGCCAGACCGACCTCTGGGAGCGCATGTGGATGCACGCCGTCGACGTGCCCGGGCCGCACACCGACCGCCTGGCCGCCGCCTGCGCCGAGCTTGGGCTGCACCTTGCGATCGGTGTGAACGAGCGCGAGAGCGACCGGCCCGGCACGCTCTACAACACGCTGCTCGTGTTCGGCCCCGGCGGCCTTCTGCACCGGCATCGCAAGCTCATGCCGACCCACCACGAGCGCCTCTTCCACGGCATCGGCGCCGGCGACGACCTCGGCGTCTGCGACACGCCGATCGGGCGCATCGGCGGCCTGATCTGCTGGGAGAACTTCATGCCGCTCGCGCGGTACGCGCTCTATCGCCAGGGGCCGCAGATCTGGGTCGCGCCGACGATGGACGACCGCGACATCTGGATCGCCCTCATGCGCACGATCGCGTTCGAGTCGGGCGCCTGGGTGATCGGCGTCACCCAATATCAGCACCGGTCGCAGTTCCCCGCCGACCTGCCGGTCGAGCTGCCCGCCGATCGCCCGGACGAGTTCTCGCGCGGCGGCAGCGTCATCGTCGAGGCGGGCAGCGGCGCCGTGGTCGCCGGTCCGCTCTACGGCGGCGAGGGAATGCTGATCCACGACTGCGACCTGCGCACCGGCCTCCGCTCGCGGCAGGGCTTCGACGCCGTGGGGCATTACGCCCGGGAGGACGTGCTGCTCGACCTGCTGGCGCGGCCGGCAGCCGCCGCAAACGGCGCCGTTATGTCCGATCCGGCCCCGGCTGCGGGCTGACCGCGCCGCTCGCAGCCGCATGGATCGCGAGCACCGCCGCGATCGTGTCGGCATCCTGCGCGCGCTTGTCGGGGCGGTGGCGCTTCACGCGGGCGAAGCGCAGGGCGACGCCCCCGGGATAGCGCGGGCTGCGCTGAATGCCGTCGAACGCGATCTCGACCACGAGCTCGGGCCGCACGTGGACCACGTGGCCCTCACGGCCGCTCTCGAGCTCGAGCAGGCGCTCGGTCTGCCAGCGCAGCATCTCGTCGGTCAGGCCCTTGAACGTCTTTCCGAGCATGACGAACCCGCCTTCGGGATCGCGCGCGCCGAGGTGGAGGTTCGAGAGCACGCCGTGGCGCCGCCCGTGCCCCCATTCGGCCGCGAGCACGACCAGGTCGAGCGTGTGCACCGGCTTCACCTTCAGCCAGCCCGCACCACGGCGGCCGGCCTCGTAGGGATCGGCGAGCGCCTTGACCATCACGCCCTCGTGCCCGCGTGCAAGCGCGTCGGCGGCGAAGGCCTCGGCCGCCGCGGCGTCGGGGTCGGCCAGCCGCTCCACCATCAGCTCGGGCGCCGCCTCGGCGAGCGCCGCGAATCGCTCCGACCCGGGCCGGTCGAGCAGATCGTCACCGTCCAGGTGCAGGAGGTCGAAGACGACGGCCGAGAGCGGCACCTCGCCGCGCAGCGCCTCGACGTTGCGGCGGCCGGCGATGCGCGCCGCCGTCACCTGGAACGGCAGCGGCCGGCCGTCGGCGGCAAGGGCGATCGCCTCGCCGTCGAGCACCGCGGCCTCGACGGGCAGCCGCAGCACGGCCTCGATGATCTCGGGCACGCGCGGCGTGATCTCGTCGAGCGTGCGCGTGAAGACGGCCACCTCGCCGCCCGAGCGGTGCACCTGGATGCGCGCGCCGTCGAGCTTCCACTCGACGGCCGCCGGCCCGACGCGTGCGAGCGCGGCGGCGACGCTGCCCGCCGTCTGGGCGAGCATCGGCAGGATCGGGCGGCCGACCTCGAGCCGGTAGCCGGCAAGCCCGGCGGCGCCGTCGCGAAGCGCGGTGGCGGTGACGTCGCCCAGATCGCCGCGCAGCATGAGCGCCCGCCGCAGCTCGGCCACCGGCACCGCCGCCGCCCGGGCGGCCGCTGCGACCATCACCCCCTCCTGCGCACCCTGGCGCAGCTCGCCGGCGACGAGCCCGCGCAGAAGCCGCTGCTCCGGCTCGGTCGCGCGGGCGAAGAGGTCGTGCAGGAGCGATCTGCGCGTGCCAGCCGAGCCCGATCCCGCGATCGCCGCCATGCGCGCGAACGCCGCGTCGACCTCGAGCACCGTCAGGGACGGCTCGGCTGCCGCGGGCGGCAGGTCGCGCAGGGCGGCCCAGCCCGCGCCCGTCTGGCGCTGCAGGAGCCGGCCCGAGAGGAACGCGACCGCCGCGGGCACCTCCTCGGGTGCGAGGGCCGCCAGACAGGCCGCGAGCCGTGCGATCTTGGCGCTTCGGCCCGGCTCGGCGCGGACATCCTCGGACGCGGCCGCGATGTCGCGAAGGAGGGTCACGCCACCTCCCACCGCGCGGCGATGACTTCGGCGCAGGTCGTGGCGAAGGCGGCGGCGGTGCGGGTCGGCTCGAGCCCCGCCCGCCGGGCGAGCCCGA
>DASXZF010000143.1:0-30033 GCA_036502065.1 Gaiellales bacterium | reverse complement strand
CCTGGTCGAGGGCATGGCCGACCTGGCCCGGGCCGTCTCGTCGGCCTCGACGCTCGACCAGCTGCTTCCGGCCGTCGCGCGGCGGGCGCAGCGGCTGCTCGGCGCGGCCGCGTGCGAGGTGTACGTCGCGAGCCCCGACGGCGCGCTCGAGCTCGGGGCCGCCGCGCCGGCGGCCGAGCCGCGCGACCGCCCGCCGACCTCCGCCGAGCTCGGTGTCGTCCTCGCCCGCGGCCGCACCGACGACAGCCGCCGGCTGGCCGAGCTCTTGTGGGGCGACGTCACCGCCGCGGCGCTGGTCGCGCCGATGGTGGCCGCCGACGAGCTGCTCGGGTTCCTGACCCTCCGCTTCCCCGGCGACCGTCCGGCCGATCCCGAGGCGCGCGAGGTGGCGGCGTCGATCGCCGGCCAGGCCGCGATCGCGGTCAAGAACCTGCAGCTGATCGAGCGCCTGACCGAGCACAACGCGATCAAGGACTTCCTCGAGGATCTGTCCCGCGGGCGTCCGGCGGCCGCCGGCCTGGCCGACCGCGGCCGCGCGCTCGGCTGTGATCTCAGCCGGCCCCACCTCGTGCTCCAGGCTGCGCCGCGCTCGGGCGGCGGGACGCAGACCTGGGAGGACGTCGCCCGCGCGCTCGAGGCGAGCGCCGCCCGCGCGTTCCCCGGGTCGCTCTTCGATCGCCGCGACGGGGCCGTGCGCGGCCTGGTGCGGCTCGGCTCGGGCGACGAGGCCGGCGCCATCGTGCGCCTGCGCGAGATGCATGTGGGCCTCAACCGCAATCACCCGCTCGCGATCGGGCTCTCACACCGGTGCGAGGGAGCGGCCAGCTTCGCCACCGGCTTCGAGGAGGCCCAGCAGGCGGTCACCGCCGCGGCGGTGATCAGCCCCGAGCCGGGCGTCGTCAGCTTCGACGAGCTCGGCGCCTACAAGTACCTCCTGCGCGTCTCCCAGGACGGCCGCACCCGCGACCATCGCGGCGACGCGCTGCAGAAGCTCGAGGCCTACGACCGCCGCCACCGCTCACAGCTGCTGGCGACGCTCGAGGAGTACCTGAAGCGGCGCGGCAACATCGCCGCCGCCGCACAGACGCTCTTCGTGCATCCGAACACCCTGCGCCAGCGCCTGCGCCGGATCCAGGACCTCACCGAGCTCGACGTGCAGAACGAGGACTGGCTGATGATCGAGATCGAGCTGAAGCTGCTGCGCCTCGAAAGGGCGCTCGGGCGCTCGGGCTAGCGATCCGACCGGCGGTGGCAGTGGGGACTGTCCCCGAGGGGACAGTCCCCGGTTCTCGGCTCTAGAACTTGCGCCGGCCGCCCCCGCCACCGCGGCGGCGGCTCGAGTAGACCAGGCGCGGCGGCGAGACGGTCATGCCCGCCGAGCGGAACTCGTCGGCGATCTCGAGCCGGGTTGCGAACCGGCTGACGTCGGCCTGCTGGTCGCGCGTGACGAGCGTGATGGCCTTGCCGGCCGCCCCGGCGCGGGCGGTGCGCCCGACCCGGTGGGTGTAGTCGTCCGCACCGTTGGGGGCGTCGTAGTTCACGACCAGCTCGATGCCCTCGAGGTCGATGCCGCGGGCGGCAACGTCGGTTGCGATCAGCACCTGCACCTCGCCGCTCGCGAAGCGCGACATCGCGCGGTTGCGCTCGGCCTGGCTGCGGTCGCCGTGGATGGCCTCGACCTTGAAGCCGTTGCCCTCGAGCCGGCGCGCCAGCCAGGCGCAGCCGTACTTCGTCTCGCAGAAGACCAGGGTCAGCCCCTCGGCGTCGGCGAGCAGGCTGGAAAGCTTGGCGTACTTCTCGACCTCGGTGACCGAGATGAATGCGTGGTCGACCTCGCCGCGCTCGATCGTCACGTGGCTCGTGGCGTCGATTCGCACGGGGTTCTTGGTGAATCGGCGGGCGGCGACTCCGGCCGCGCCCTCGACGGTGGCCGAGAAGAAGAGCGTCTGGCGCTCGCGGGCGAGCATCGGCAGGATCCGCTCGACCTGGGGCAGAAAGCCCATGTCGACCATCCGGTCGGCCTCATCGAGGACGAGCCGCGTGACGCCCGACAGGTTCACCATCCGCCGCTGCGACAGGTCGATCAGGCGGCCGGGCGTTGCGACGATGATCTGGCTCGCGGATGCCTGCTTGGCCTGCTGGGGCAGCCCGGCGCCGCCGTAGCAGACGGCCACGCGCACGCCACGCGCGTTGGCGAGCGGCTCCAGGTCGGCGCCGATCTGCTGCGCCAGCTCGCGCGTCGGGCACAGGACGAGCGCCGCGGGCGCCGTTCCTGCGGGATCGGCCTGCATCACGAGCGGAAGGCCGAAGGCGAGCGTCTTGCCGCTGCCGGTGGGGCTCTTGGCGATCACGTCCGCGCCCTCGAGCGCGGAAGGGATACACATGCGCTGAACGGCGAACGGCTCGGTGATCCCGAGCACGGCGAGCGCGGACGTCACGTCCTCGCTCACGCCGAGGGCTGAGAAACTGTCGGTCATCGAATTACTCCTCTATCGGACGCCATCGTCCGCATCTGCAGTGCCGGAAGGCCTCGGAGCTACTCGATCACCCTCGCCGCCGCGGCCCCATGCCGCGCGCATCAAGCACAGTTGTCGTATTCCCGAAGCATAGGCGACGTCCTGCGGCATGGGTGAAATCACCCATCCCAAGTGGAAATCGACCATCATTCATGCGAGGGTTCACGGTCCTGAACCAGCGACAAGGAGCCCCACCGATGGCGACAACCATGGCCAGGCCGGCCGCCGAAGCGATCAAGAAGCGCGCCGAGAAGGACGGGGTCGAGTTCTTCTTCGCGCAGTTCGTCGACATGAACGCCAAGCCTTCGGCAAAGCTCGTGCCGATGTCCAACTTCGACGCGCTCGTGTCGGAGGGGGCGGGTTTCGCCGGGTTCGCCGCGGGGCCGATCGGCCAGACGCCGGCGTCGCCGGACATGATGGCGATTCCCGATCTCGACAGCTACACGCGGGTGCCGTTCAAGTCGAACCTGGCCCGGTTCGCGTGCGACATCTACGTCGAGGGCAAGGAGTGGCCGTACTGCCCGCGCACGATCCTGCGGCGCCAGATCGAGCGGGCCAAGAGCCTCGGCTACACGTTCAAGATCGGCATGGAGCTCGAGTTCTTCCTGCTGCGCGAGACCGCCGACGGCGGCCTCGAGCTGGCCGATCCGCTCGACCGCCTCGACCAGCCCTGCTACGACATGAAGGGGCTCACGCGCCATTACGAGTTCCTGAGCCGGCTCTCGACCTACGTGAACGAGCTCGGCTGGGGCAGCTACGCCAACGACCACGAGGACGCGAACGGCCAGTTCGAGTCGAACTTCGAGTTCGCAGACGCGCTCACGACCTGCGACCGGGCGATCTTCTTCCGCTACATGGTGCACGCCATGGCGCAGGCGGAGGGGATGATGGCGACGTTCATGCCCAAGCCGTTCGGGCACCTGACCGGCAACGGCGGCCACTTCCACATGTCGCTCTGGGACGAGAGCGGCGAGCGCGACCTGTTCGCCTCGGACGACGACCCCAACGGGCTCGGCCTCTCGCAGCTGGCCTACCAGTTCACCGGCGGCCTGAAGACGCACGCGAGCGCCTACATCGCCGTGACCGCGCCGACCGTGAACAGCTACAAGCGGCTGACGACGACGGCCGGCACCCCGACGTCGGGCGCGACTTGGTCGCCGATCTTCATCACCCACGGCGCCAACAACCGCACCCAGATGCTGCGCCTGCCGGGCGGCCATGTCGAGGACCGCACGGTGGACGGCTCGTGCAACCCGTACCTGGCGGCGGCCGTGATCCTGGCCGCGGGCCTCGACGGGATCGAGAAGGGCATCGATCCGGGCCCCCACAACGACGAGAACCTGTACACGCTCACGGCGGACGAGCTCAAGCAGCGCGGCATCGAGCTCCTGCCCGCGAACCTGCTCGACGCCACCCGCAACCTGGCGAAGGACACGGTGCTGCGCGAGGCGCTCGGCAAGACCGCCACCGAGGACTACATCGACTACTACGTCCAGACGAAGCAGGACGAGTGGAAGGCCTACCACGAGCAGGTCACGCCGTGGGAGGTCAAGACCTACCTGACGTTGTTCTAGGCACAAATCGGGGCCAGGCCCCGCGTGACGCGGGGCCTGGCCCCTGCCGCGCGGCAGGGTGTCCGGGTCGGACATACGCCTCGGGTGAATTGGTTGCCGCCTGGCATTCACGCCAGACCCGCTCGGGGTCTAGGATCTCGCACGTCTGCCGGAGGTCTGCGCCCGTGTGCGGCTTGTGTGGGTTTCTCTATAAGGATTCGGAACGCGTGGGGCCCGTGGGGCGGACGCTGCACGCGATGCTCGGGCCGATGGCCCGCCGTGGCACCGACTCGACCGGCATTGCCCTCTACGGCGCGCCGCAGCCGGGCTCCTACATCGTGCGGGCCCGCATCGATGCGAACCACGGCACGCCCGAGCGCGTCGTCGCGGCCCTCGAGGGCGCGGGCACGGTCAGCGAGCACACGCAGACCGGCCCGAATCTGCGGGCTCGGATCGAGTACTCCGGCGACCTGGGCGACCTGACCGACGCGATCGAAGCCGAGCCCGACGTCGAGGTGTTCTCGATCGGCCGGGCGATGGAGATCGTCAAGGAGGTCGGCGACGCCGACGCCGTCGAGGCCGCCGACCCGTACGCCGGCTTCGAGGGCAGCCACGCCATCGGCCATACCCGCATGGCGACCGAGTCGCTCGTCGACGTCGCCCACAGCCACCCGTTCTGGGCGCGCCCGTTCCCCGACATCTCGGTCGTGCACAACGGCCACATCACGAACTACCACAAGCTGCGCCGCCGGCTCGAGAACCAGGGCCACCGCTTCGCCACCGGCAACGACTCCGAGGTGATCGCGGTCTACATCGCCGACAAGCTCGAGCGCGGCGAGAGCCTCGAGGACGCGCTGCGCGCGTCGGTGTCCGACCTCGACGGCACCTTCGCCTACCTGATCTCGACGCCGGACGGGATCGGCGTCGCCCGCGACCCGTTCGCGCTCAAGCCGCTGCTCTTCGCCGAGTCCGACGAGGCGGCGCTGATCGCCTCCGAGGAGGTCTCGATCCGCGCGGTCGACGCCGACACGAAGCTCGTCCCGCGCGAGCTCGCGGCCGGGGAGGTGCGCTGGTGGCTACGTTGACCTCCGACATCGACTGCTCGCGCCACACGACGCGCGAGATCAACCAGGCGATCAAGCTCGCGGCCGCCGACGGCGTGCCCGAGATCCACCTCGCCAACCCCACCGCCCGCCACTGCCTGGCCGTGGCCGTGATGCAGCCGATCGACATCGTCTTCGACGGGCCGGTGGGCTGGTTCTGCGGCGGCATGTGCGACGGCGCCCGCATCACGGTGCACGGGAACTGCGGCTGGAGCGTGGGCGAGAACCTGATGTCCGGCTCGATCAGCGTGCACGGCAACTCGGGTTCGTCCACCGCCGCCACGATTCGCGGCGGGCGCATCTTCGTCGCGGGCGACACGGGCGCCCGGGCCGGGATCTCGATGAAGGGCGGCACGCTCGTCGTCGGCGGCTCCGTCGGCTACATGTCCGGCTTCATGATGCAGCGCGGCACGATGATCGTGTGCGGCGACGCCGCCGACGGGATCGGCGACTCGATGTACGAGGGCACCGTCTACGTCGGCGGTGAGATCGCGTCGCTCGGCGCCGACTGCATCGAGGCCGAGCTCGGTGACGACGACCGCGAGCTGCTTGCCCGCGAGCTCGGCCCGCAGGGGATCGACTCCTCGGCGAAGGACTGGAAGAAGCTCGTCGCCGGGAGAAAGCTCTGGAACTTCTCGCGGCACGAGTACGACGCCTGGAGGGGGGCGCTGTGAGCGAGTTCGTGCCACGCGGTGCGGACGGCCATGTGCTGCAGAAGCTGTGGGTGTGGTCGCCCGAGACGATCCAGGACATCCAGACGAAGGCCGAGCTCGGCCGCTACACCAACCGCGCGCTCGGAACGACGCGGCGCACGCCGCACTTCGAAGACCTGACCTTCGTGCCGTGCACGCTTTCGCGCGTGCCGCTCGAGGGCTACCGCGAGACGTGCCGCACCGACATCGAGATCGGCGCCCGCCACGGGGCGAAGCCCATCCGCCTGCGCACCCCGATCACGATCGCGGGGATGAGCTACGGCGCGCTCTCGCGCAACGCCAAGGCGGCGCTCGGGACGGCGGCAACGCGCGTCGGCATCTCGACGACGACGGGCGACGGCGGCATGCTCGACCTCGAGCGCGAGGCGTCCGACCAGCTCGTCTACCAGGTGCTGCCGAGCCGCTACGGCTTCAACCCGCACCACCTGCGGATCGCGAACGCCGCCGAGATCGTGATCGGCCAGGGCGCCAAGCCCGGCACGGGCGGCGTGCTCCTGGGTGCGAAGGTGTCTGAGATCATCGCCGAGGCGCGCACGCTGCCGCCGGGCGTCGACCAGCGCTCGCCCTGCCGGCACCCCGACTTCGTCGGCCCCGACGACCTGCAGATCAAGATCGAGGAGCTGCGCGAGGCGACCGACGGCAGCATCCCCATCTACGTGAAGATCGGCGCCTGCCGCGTGCCCGACGACGTCAAGCTCGCCTGCAAGGCCGGCGCCGACGTGATCGTCATCGACGGCCTCGAGGGCGGCACGGGCGCCTCGCCCGACTCGCTCATGGATCACACGGGCATCCCGACCCTGGCGGCGACGGTCGAGGCGGTCGCGGCGATCCGCGAGATGCGGCTCGAGGGGGTCGTGAACCTGATCGTCTCCGGCGGGATCCGAAACGGCATCGACGCCGCCAAGGCGCTTGCGCTCGGAGCCGACGCCGTCTCGATCGGCACCGCGGCGATGATCGCGCTCAACTGCAACCGCAACGTCCACGTCGAGGACTACGCCCGCATGGGCACCGAGCCGGGCGCATGCCACCACTGCCACACGGGCCTGTGCCCCGTCGGCATCGCCACGCAGGACGAGGATCTGATCGCGCGGCTGCCGGTGCCAGAGGCCGCCGACCGCGTCGAGGGCTTCCTGCACTCGATGACCCAGGAGATGCAGATGTTCGCGCGGGCGTGCGGCAAGTCGGCGGTGCACGATCTCGAGCCCGAGGACCTGCGGGCGATGACAATCGAGGCCTCCGCCATCACCGGCATCCCCCTCGTCGGCACGAACTTCGCCTTCCGGCCCGAGAGCTTCGCCCAGGCCGTCGTCGAGGCGATGGCGGCGGCATCCACCAACGGTCACGTGACGCCCCACGGAGCCCATCACTAGATGAGCTTTTTGCTGGAGTGCCCGAACTGCGGCCGGCGGCCGGTGGATGAGTACGCCTACGGCGGCGAGGTGACCGTGCGGCCGACGTCGTCCGAGGACACGCGGGCGCTCTTCTCCTATCTGTACTTCAAGAGGAACGAGGCCGGCCACCAGCGCGAGTGGTGGTTCCACTCGTCGGGCTGCCGCGAGTGGTTCCAGGCCGAGCGCGACACGCGCTCGAACGAGGTGCTGCAGGTCGCGCCCCCGGGAGGGCTGGCGTGAAGCGGCTCGGCCGGCGCAAGGGCGAGCTGATCGACCGCGAGGGCACGGTCTCGTTCTCGTGGGAGGGCCGCGCCGTGTCGGGCCTCGCGGGCGACACGATCGCCTCGGCGCTCTACGCCGACGGCGTGCGCGTGTTCTCGCGCTCGTTCAAGTACCACCGTCCCCGCGGCCTTCTGTGCTGCTCGGGCCAGTGCCCGAACTGCCTGGTGCAGGTCGACGGCGACCCCGCCGTGCGGGCGTGCATGACGCCGATCGCCGACGGCATGGCCGTCGAGCACATCAACGCGTGGCCGTCGCTCGAGCGCGACGCCCTGCACGCGCTCGCCTCCGCCACGCCCGCGTTCGGGATGCAGGTCGGCTTCTACTACAAGACGTTCATGCGCCCGCGGTGGGCGTGGAAGTACTACGAGAAGTTCCTGCGCACGGCCGCGGGCCTTGGCAAGCTCGATCCCGCGCACCGCCGCGACCGCCGCTACGAGAAGGTGCACCGGCACGTCGACGTGCTCGTGATCGGCGGCGGCGAGGCGGGGCTCGAAGCCGCGCTTGCAAGCGCACGCGACGGCCGCGACACGGCGCTGGTCGAGGAGGGCCTTGCCCTCGGCGGCCGGCTGGCGTTCTCCGGGATCGCGGCCGCCACACGGGCAGCCGAGCTCGAAGCCGCCGCCCGCGAGGCCGGCGTCGAGATCCTGCAGCCCGCCTGGGCCGGCGGCGTCTACGAGGGCAACCTCGTGCCGGTCTACCAGGGCGACACGATGTACCGCTTCCGGGCCGGCGAGATCGTGCTTGCGACCGGCACCATCGAGCAGCCGCTCGTGTTCGGCAAGAACGACCTGCCGGGGATCATGCTCGGCTCGGGCGTGCGCCGGCTCGTGAACCAGTACCGGATCGCCCCGGGCGAGGAGGCCGTCGTGCTGACGGTCGACGACCTCGGCATCGAGACCGCCTGCGACCTGGCCGAGGCCGGCATCCATGTCGCCGCCGTGGTGGACACGCGCGAGGGCGACCCCGACGAGCGCCTCGGCGTGGCGGGCATCGAGCACCTGCGCGGGTTCGCCCCCGTCGAGGCGCGCGGATCGAGCCACGTCACCGGCGTCGTGGTCGCCCGCGGCGGCGAGCGGCGCACGCTCTCGGCCGACCTCGTCGTGATGAGCGGCGGCACGGTCGCCCAGTTCGGGACGCTCGTGCAGGCCGGCGGCTCGGTGCGCTACGACGAGGGCCGGCGGGTCTACATCGCCGACCACGTCCCCGACGGCGTGCGGGTGGCGGGCGAGCCGGTCGGCACGGCCGCGGCGGTGCCCGCATCCGCCGAGACCGCCAAGGCCAAGCAATTCGTCTGCTACTGCGAGGACGTCACCACCAAGGACGTGCACCTCTCGGTGGCCGAGGGCTTCGCCTCGCTCGAGCTCTCCAAGCGCTACACGACCGTGACGATGGGGCCGTGCCAGGGCAAGATGTGCCATCGCAACTCCGGCCTCGTGATGGCGCGCGAGCTGGGCGTCGACCCCGACGAGCAGCGGGTCGGGGTGACCACCGCCCGGCCGCCGCACAACCCGACCAGCTTCTCGCTCCTGGCCGGTCGCGGCTACGAGCCGGTGAAGCGCACCTCCGTCCACCACTGGCACGCCGAGCGCGGCGGCAAGATGCTCTGGGCCGGCGACTGGAAGCGGCCCTACGACTACGGCGACCCCGACTCCGAGACGGCCGCCGTGCACGAGTCGCTCGGCCTGATCGACGTCTCGACGCTCGGCAAGCTGATCGTGCGCGGCCCCGACGCCGCCGCCTTCCTCGAGCGCATCTACCCGAACCGCTACGGCGACATGAAGCTCGCCCGGGTGCGCTACGGGATCGTGTGCGGCGACGACGGCTCGATCCTCGACGACGGCACCGTCGCACGCCTGTCCGAGACCGAGTTCTACGTCACGACCACCTCGTCCGGCGCGGGCGGGATGGAGCAGTGGTTCACGTGGTGGAACGCGGTGTGGGGGATGGACTGCCAGATCGTGAACGTCACATCCTCGGTCGCCGCGTTCAACCTGGCCGGGCCGAACGCGCGCACGGCGCTCACGGGCCTGACGCCGTTCGACCTCGCAAACGAGGCCTTCCCGTATCTCGGCGCGGGCCACGCCGAGGTGGCCGGCGTGCCCTGCCTGCTGCTGCGGATCGGGTTCGTGGGCGAGCTCGGCTACGAGATCCACTGCCCCGCGGCGGCCGGCGAGCACCTGTGGGAGGCGCTGATGGCCGCCGGCGAGCAGTTCTCGGTGAAGCCGTTCGGCCTCGAGCCCCAGCGCGTCCTGCGCCTCGAGAAGGCGCACGTGATCGTCGGCCAGGACACGAACGCCGAGTCGCAGCCGCTCGAGGCCGGCATGCCCTGGATCGTCAAGCTCGACAAGGAGAACGACTGGATCGGGCGCTACTCGATCGAGTGGTACCAGGGCCGCGGCAACCGCGCCTCGCTGGTCGGCTTCGAGGGCGCGAACGGCACGGTGCCGAAGGAGGGCGCGCAGGTCGTCGTGGGCGGCGCCCCGGTCGGCCGGGTGACCTCGTCGCGGTTCTCGCGCCGGCTGGGCAAGGCGATCGGCATCGCCTGGCTGCCGTCCGACCTGGCCGAGGAGGGAACGGCCATCACGCTGTCTGACCCGTCCGGCTCGTCGATCCCGGCCCGGGTCACGCTGAAGGCCTTCTACGACCCCGACCAGGAGCGGCTGCGCTCGTGAGCGAGCGCGACCCCTACGCATTCCTCTCGCCCGCGACGGCCGCTGCCGGCGTCGGTCTGCGCACGCCCATCGAGCGGGCGCACCTGGCGGCCGGCGCGGAGCTCACCGAGCTCGAGGGCTGGCGCGTGGCCGCCTACCCGCCCGCCGACGCCGACGCCTGGGTGAGCGACCTCTCCCACCTCGGCAAGCTCGACGTGCGCGGCGGCGCCGAGCAGCTCGACGCGCTCACCGCCGGCCTCGCCACCGGCGCGGCCCGAAGCGACGACGGCGTGTGGACGCTTCGGCTCACGCCCACCCACGGCTACGTGCTCGCCCCGTTCCCGCGCGTCGGAGCGCTGCGCGACCGGATCGGCGCGGCCGCGATCGACGTCAGCTCCGGCCTGGCCGCGGTTGCCCTCGGCGGCGCCCGCCGCCGCGACGTCTTCAACCGATCCTCCGGGCTTGACGTGCGCGAGGCGACGTTCGGTCCGAACCGGTGCATGGCCGGTTCGGTGATGCGGGTGCCGACGCTCGTGCTCAACCGCGGCGAGGACTTCCTCATGTTCGTCGCGTGGGAGTACGGCGAGTACTTCTACGACGCCATCCTGGACGCCGGCGAGACGGTCGGGATCGCCCGGGCGAGCGCGGTGCCGGCCGCCGCGCCCGAGCAGGCGGAGGAGGCGACCGCATGATCGGGCTCCTGCGCAAGCACCGCTTCTTCCGCTCGCATCCGCTGCGGGCGAGCTACGACGCGATCGTGATCGGCGGCGGCGCCCACGGCATGGCGACGGCCTACTACCTGGCCAAGGATCACGGCATGAAGAACGTGGCGGTGGTCGAGCAGAGCTACATCGGCGCGGGCGCGTCGGGCCGCAACACGACCATCATCCGCTCGAACTACCTGACGCCGGAGGGCACGCGCTTCTACGAGGCCAGCGTCCAGCTCTACAAGACGCTCTCGCAGGATCTGAACTTCAACATGCTCTTCTCGCAGCACGGCCACCTGACGCTGGCCCACTCCGACCGGTCGGTGAACACGATGATGGAGCGGGCCGAGGTGAACCGGCTGCTCGGAGTCGACTCGCGAGTGATCTACCCGGACGAGATCAAGGATCTCGAGCCGATGCTCGACGTCTCCGACCATCCGACGTTCCCGATCCTCGCCGCCCTCTATCACCCGCCGGGCGGCATCATCCGCCACGACGCCGTGGTGTGGGGCTACGCGAAGGAGGCCGACCGGCTCGGGGTCGAGATCCACCCCTACACGCAGGTGACCGGCATCACCCGCCAGAACGGCCGCGTCACCGGCATCGAGACCAACCGCGGCGCGATCTCGGCCGGCACGGTCATCTCGTGCACGTCGGGGTGGTCGTCGCTCGTCGGCCGCCTCGCCGGGATCGAGGTGCCGATCACGACCCACATCCTGCAGGCCTGCGTGACCGAGCCCGTGAAGCCCCTGCTGCGCAAGATCATCGTCTCGGGGACGCTGCACATCTACATCTCCCAGTCCGATCGCGGCGAGTTCGTGATGGGCTCCGAGATCGAGCCCTACTCCGGCTACTCGAACCAGGGCACGTTCCGGTTCATCGAGGACCTGGCGATGCACATGGTCGAGCTCCTGCCGATGCTCGGCCGGGCCCGCATCCTGCGCCAGTGGACGGGGCTCTGCGACGTCTCGCCGGACTACGCTCCGATCATGGGCCTGACCGAGGCCGACGGCTTTCTCATCGACGCCGGCTGGGGCACCTACGGGTTCAAGGCCTCGCCGATCGTCGGCAAGACGATGGCGCAGCTCGCCGCCACCGGTCGCACGCCCGAACTGATCGCCCCCTTCCGGCTCGCCCGCTTCTACGAGAACGAGCTCGTGTCCGAGCGCGGCGCGGCCGCCGTGTCGCACTAGATCCCTACCCCGAATTCCAAGGAGACCGCGTTGAAGTCCAGCCTCGAGATCGCACAGGAAGCGACCCTCCGCCCGATCATGGACATCGCCCGTGAGGCCGGCCTCGAGGAGGATGAGGTCGACCTGTACGGGAAGTACAAGGCCAAGGTCAGCCTGAGCGCCCTCGACCGGCTCGCGGGCGTGCCCGACGCCAAGGTGGTCTGCGTCTCGGCGATCAGCCCCACGAAGGCCGGTGAGGGCAAGACGACGACGTCGGTCTCGCTGACGCAGGGGTTCGGGTACATCGGCAAGCGGCCGGTGCTGTGTCTGCGCGAGCCCTCGCTCGGGCCGATCTTCGGCATCAAGGGCGGCGCCGCCGGCGGCGGCCTGACCCAGGTCGTGCCGATGGAAGACCTGAACCTGCACTTCACGGGCGACTTCCACGCCATCGCCGCGGCGAACAACATGCTGGCGGCGTTCGTCGACCGGCACCTGTTCTACGGCAACGAGTGCAACATCGATCCGCACCAGGTCACGTGGCGGCGGGCGATCGACATGAACGACCGCCACCTGCGCAACATCATCACGGGCCTCGGCGGCGCCACCCACGGCATCCCTCGCGAGACCGGCTTCGACATCGTCGCCGCGTCCGAGGTGATGGCGATCATGGGCATGGCCACGTCGCTGCAGGATCTGCGCAAGCGGATCGGCCGCATCACCGTCGCCTACGACGTGCACGGGAAGCCCGTGAACGCCGAGCAGATGGGCTGCGCCGGCGCGATGACGGTGCTCCTGAAGGACGCGCTCAAGCCGAACCTGATCCAGACGCTCGAGGGCCAGCCGTGCTTCATGCACATCGGCCCGTTCGGGAACATCGCTCACGGCAACAGCTCGATCGTCGCCGACCTCGTCGGCCGCAAGCTGGGCGACTACCTGATCACCGAGGCGGGCTTCGGCAGCGACCTCGGCATGCAGAAGTTCATGGACATCGTCTGCCGCGCCGGCGGCTTTGCGCCGAGCGCCGTCGTGATCGTCGCGACCGCCAAGGCGCTCAAGCACCACGCCGGGCTCGAGGACGACCCGCGCAACTCGGCGTCCGACAACTTGAAGGCGATCGAGGTGGGCTCGGCCAACCTCGCCCGCCACATCCAGAACGTGAAGCACTTCGGCGTGCCGTGCGTCGTTGCCGCCAACCGCTTCCCGGGCGACACCGATGACGAGGTCGCGCTCGTGCAGAAGCTCGCCCTCGACCACGGCGCACATGCCGCGGTGCTGAACGAGGGCTTCTCGAAGGGCGGCGCCGGCGCGGCCGAGATGGCCGAAGCCGTCGCCGACGCCTGCGAGCAGCCGAACACGTTCGCCTTCACGTTCGCGGACTCCGACCCGATCGACGTGAAGATCGAGAAGATCGCGAAGGAGGTCTACCAGGCCGACGGGGTCGACTTCCTGCCCGTCGCCCGGCAGAAGATCGAGCAGTTCACCCGCGACGGCCTGACCGGCCTCTCGATCTGCATGGCCAAGACCCACCTGTCGCTCTCGTCCGATCCGGCGCTCGTCAATGCGCCCACGGGTTTCCGGATTCCCGTCCGCGACATCCGCCCGTACACTGGCGCTGGGTTCCTGACGCCGCTCTGCGGCGACATCATGCAGATGCCCGGTCTGGGCAAGACGCCCGCCGGATTCAATGTCGACATCGACGAAAGCGGGAAGACGGTTGGACTCTTCTAGCGGCGACGGCGCGACAGCCGCTGTCTCGCCCGAGGCGGACGCCGGCTCCGACCCCTACCTGTCGGCGTCGATCGCCGGCTTCCTCGACCAGCTCGCGGCTCGCACGCCCGCGCCGGGCGGCGGATCGGTGGCGTCCATCACCTGCGCGATGGCGGCCGGGCTGGTCGAGATGGCGGCGGCGTTCGAGGGCAGCGGCGCGCTCGACGTCGTGGGCGCGCGCGCCCACGAGCTGCGCGGCCGGGCGGCCGCGCTGGCCGCGGCCGATGGACGCGCCTACGCCGGTGTGCTCGAGGCGCTGCGGATGCCGGCCGGTCTCGATCGCACCCAGCGGCTCGATGCGGCGGTCGCCGGGGCGATCGAGTGCCCCATGGCGATCCTCGAGATCGCGGCCGAGGTGGCGACGCTCGCCGCCGACGTGGCCGCGCGCGGCAACCGCAACCTCGAGGGCGACGCGATCACGGGAGCGGTTCTGGCCGAGGCGTCCGCGCGGGCCGCGGCAACGCTCGCCCAGCTGAACGTGAGCATGCTCTCGCGCCACGCCCTGGCCGACGCGCATCTCGAGCGGCTGCGTCCCGGCCTCGCCTGCGCGACCCGCGCCCGCGAGCGGGCCGTCGAGTCATACGCGCACGCAGACCGCGGCTGACGGCGGCGTTTCGGCGCCCCCGCGGGCGGGTAGGCAGGTGGCATGGCAACCGATACCCAACCGCCGCGGGAGTCGCTTCGGGAAGAGGCGCCGCGGGGCCGCGAGCGGCGCCGCCGGCGTCAGCACGCCGGCCTTTTCGCAGGTCTCGTCGTTGGCTGGCTCGTCGGGTTCGGCGCCGAGTACGCCGTGGGCGCGCGGCTCGTCACGGGCAGCGCGTCCAACCCGTTCTCGATCGCGTTCGGCCTCCCTGCTGCGCTCGCGGTCATGTTCGGCCTGTTCGGCCTGATGCTCGGCACGACGCGTGAGGTCGAGGTCGTCGACGCGCCGGTGCGCACGCCGCGGTTCCGGCGCCTCGGCCGCGCCGCGACGAGCGAGCGCGGCCAGCTGCCCGGGTCGCCGGTGCCGCCGCGGTACGAGGGCGATCGCGAAGACCGCTGAGGGATCGCGTTACTGCGGGCATAGGATCCCGCGACCAGAACGCGACCAGGAGGCTCGAAATGGCGACCGTCCACGACCCAGGCAATGCCCAGATCCCGAGCTGGAAGTACGCGAACGGGTTCATCCCGCACGACGGCCACGGCGTCATCGACGAGGGCGACCTGAACCGGGTGTTCGAGGCAGCCGAGAACAATCACTGGATGCTCGTCGGAGCCGTGGACAACATCAAGATGCAGCGCGGAGCGAACACGCTCGGGCCAGGGCTGCTCTTGCTGTTCCGATCCTGATGACCCGGATCCCGCGTCTGGCAATGCGCGAGCCGGTATCGGCTGGGTAACGGCGGCCGCATCGGCGTGACAGCCGCCGGTGCACCGGCGATGATTGGTGCATGAACAGGGTGCTGATCGTCGAGGACGACGCCACGATCCGCGAGATGACGCGGATGACGCTCGAGCGCGACGGGTTCGTCGTCGACACTGCGGGCGACGGCCAGGCCGGCCTCGACGCCTTCGACCGGGTGACGCCCGACGTCGTGCTGCTCGACGTCATGCTGCCCGGCATGGACGGTGTCACCGTCTGCCGGCGCATCCGCGCCCGCAGCGTCGTTCCGATCGTGATGCTCTCGGCCCGCACCGACCCGATCGATGTCGTGCTCGGCCTCGAGGCCGGCGCGGACGACTACGTCACGAAGCCTTTCGAGCCCCCGATCCTGTCGGCGCGGCTGCGGGCGGTCCTGCGCCGGGCCACGCGCCTGGCCGAGGGCGCGCGCATGCGCTTCGGCGACCTCGAGATCGACCCCAAGGGCATGGTCGTGACGCGTGACGGGCTCGTGCTCTCGCTCACGCCGACCGAGTACCGGCTGCTGCTCGAGCTGGCCGAGCACGTCGGCATCGTGCTCTCGCGCGAGCAGCTGCTCGAGAACGTGTGGGGCTACGTGTGGTCGGGCGACACGCGCCTCGTCGACATGCACGTGCGCCGGCTGCGCGGCAAGATCGGCCCGGACGCGATCGAGACGGTGCGGGGAGCCGGGTACAAGCTGGTGCGGCCGGGATGAGCCTGCGCGTCCGGCTGGCGCTCGCCTTCGCGCTGCTGGCGGGCCTGGTCGCCGCGGTGGTGGGAGTGGTGGTGTACGAGCTCACCCAGCAGGATCTGCTCGACCGTGGCCGCGCCAAGGCGGTGCAATCGGCGCGGTCGGCGGCGTCCTTCTACGACCGCTACGCCGTGCTCTCGCCCGGCTCGGTGGTGTCGGCCGGGCATGGGATTCCGCCGCTGCTCCTGCGGGCGGTGGCCACGCGCCACGTGGCCACGTTCAAGACCGAGCAGCACGGCGCGCCCGTGATCTGGGCGGGGGTGCCGTCGTCACGCGCTCCGAACGGCGTCTACGTGCGCCTGTCGTTCGCCGCCGATCAGGCGACGATCGACGACCTGCGCCGCACGCTCGTCGAGGTGGGTCTCGCCGGCGCCGCCGGCGGGGCGCTCCTGGGGCTTGCGCTCGCGTGGCGGCTGTCGCGCCGGCTGCGCGTGGCCGCGGCCGCCGCCGAGCGGGTCACGGCCGGATCGCTGTCGGCGCGGGTGAACGCCCGCGGCTCGGACGAGGTCGCCGCCCTCGGTGCCGCCATGGACAGGATGGCCGACTCGCTGCAGGAGCGGATCGAGCACGAGCAGCGGTTCGTCGCCAACGTTGCCCACGACCTGCGCACCCCGGTCACGGGCCTGGTGGCGGCCGCGAGCCTGCTCGAGCCCGATCGCGTGGGGACGGTGGTGCGCGAGCGCGTCGCCCGCCTGCACACGCTGGTCGAGGACCTGCTCGAGATCTCGCGGCTCGAGAACGGGGCGGTCACCGCCGACCTGCGCTGGGTCGAGGTGGATGCGTTCGTGCGCAGCCTCGTCGCCCGCCACGCCGGCGTCTCGGTCGACGCGCCCGAGCCGGCGCGGGCGTTCACCGATCCCCGCCGGCTCGAGCGGATCGTCGACAACCTGCTCGACAACGCCGCCCGGCACGGCGCGCCGCCGGTCGTCGTCTCGGTGCGCGGGCGCGCGATCGTCGTGAGCGACTCCGGCCCGGGCTTCGCGCCGGAGATCCTCGACCGGGCGACGCAGCGGTTCGCGACCGGCGACACCGCGCGCGGAGGCGGCATCGGCCTGGGCCTCGCCATCGCCGCCGCCCAGGCGCGTGTGCTCGACGGGGCGCTGACCGTTGCCAACCGGCCCGAGGGCGGCGCACAGGTGACGGTCGAGCTCAGCGATCGCAGCCCGGCGACGGAGCATCCGCTGTGAGGGCACGCACGGCGCTCGCGCTCGCCGCCCTCGCCGCCGGGTGCTCGGCCTGCGGCGCGAGCGCGGGGCTGCACATCGAGGACGGCGGCCACACCGTGCGTCTGCACCGGGTGACGTCGCCCGCTCCCCCGTCTCCCCCGACCGTCCACGCGCATCCCACCCACGGCATCGAGCTGGGCGGGCCGGCGGCGCTCGCCTACGCGACGGGCACGCTCTGGTGCGCCGTCCAGCCCGGCCCGGGCCTGCTCGGCTCGCTCATCATGGTGGACACGACGACGGGCCGGCGCGTGGGTCAGCCGCTGCCGCTGCCGCCCGTCGATCAGCCGTACCTGCTGGCCGTCGGACCAGACGGCGTCTGGCTCGCTTCGGGCGCTCGCCTCTGGCGGATCGACCCGACCGGCGGCGGGATCGCGTTCAGCGGCCGTCTGCCCGGTCCGGCGACGACGCTCACCGATGCGGCCGGGTCGATCTGGGCGACCGTGGTCGTCGGCAGCAGCGGCCGGGTCGTCCGCATCTCGCCGGCCACGGGCAGCGTCGTCGCCCAGGCGCCGGCGGGTCCGGCGCCGAGCGCGCTCACGGTCGCAAACGGCCTGGCCTGGGTGACCGACAGCGTCGACCAGTCGATCGGCCGCTACGCCGTCACGAAGGCCGGGCTGCGCCAGACCGGCACGATCCCGCTGCCGCGTTCGACCGTGCGGGCGCCGACGCAGATCACCGTCTACGGCGGATTCGTGTGGGCCTACGAGCGCGGGCGCGTGACGCGCATCGACCCGGCGTCGAGCGCCGTCGTCGGGACGACGAAGGTGACCGCGGCGCCCGGCGGCACGATCGCGGCGGGCAGCGGCGGGATCTGGGTGATCACCCGCACCCGCGCCCACCGCGGCGCCGTGCGGCTGCTCGACGCTGCGAGCGGGCTTGCCATCGGCCGCCGGATCGCGGTCGGCGCCGACCCGACCGCCATCGTCACCGATGGCCGCGGCGCGTGGGTGTTCGACGCGACGACCACCCGGCTCGTGCGCGTCTATCCGGGCTGACGCCGGCGATCTACGATCTCGCCATGGCGGCGAGCGAGCCTGCGACCGCATTCCTGCGCCGGTACGCGCCTTTCGACGCGCTCCCCGCGGGCGAGCTCGACGCGGCCGGACCGGCCGTGGGCGAGCGCAGCTACGCCGAGGGCGAGCTCGTGCTGGTCGAGGACGGCACCCCCGCCCACCACCTGTTCGTCGTGCGCACCGGGTCGGTCGAGCTTGTCCACGAGGACGAGGTGATCGATGTGCTCGCCCCGGGCGAGGTGTTCGGCCATCCATCGCTGCTGTCCGGCATGGCGCCGGCCTTCGACGTCCGCGCCCGCGAGCCGACCGTCTGCATCCTGGTCGACGCGGCCGTGGCCCGGCGGCTGCTCGGCAGCCCCTCCGGCGTCGAGTTCGTGGCCAGCTCGCTGCGCGAGCGGCTGGTGCGCACGGGCCAGGTCGCCCACGCCCAGGCCGAGGTGCGCACCGCCCATCTGGGCGCCCTCGTGCACCGGCCGGCCGTCGAGTGCACGCCCGACACGACCGCCGGCGATGCGGCGCGGCTGATGGCCGAGGCGGACGTGTCGTGCCTGCTCGTGCGCCTCGACGACGCCTTCGGGATCGTCACCGACTCCGATCTGCGCCGCAAGCTCGTCGCCAAGGGCCGCAGCTACGACACGCCGGTGCGCGAGCTGATGGTGGCGCCCGCGCTCGTGTTCTCACCCGAGCGGCTCGCCGTCGACGCGATGATCGACATGCTCGACGCCGGCATCCACCACCTGCCCGTCGTTGAGACCGGCGGAAGGCCGATCGGGATCGTCACCGCGACCGACCTCATGTATCTCGAGAGCCGCACACCGTTTGCCCTGCGCCGGTCGATCGCCCACGCCGGATCGGTCGACGAGGTGGTGGAGGCCGCGTCGCACCTGCCGCAGGTGGTGGTCTCGCTGATCCGGGCGGGCGTCGTCGCGACCGACATCGGCCGGGTGATGGCGCTCCAGTCCGACACCGCGACGACCCGGCTGATCGACCTCGCCCTGGCCCGGCATGGATCGGCGCCAGGCGCCTGGGCGTGGCTCGCGCTCGGGTCGACGGCGCGCCGCGAGGCGTCGCTCGCGTCCGATCAGGACAACGCGCTCGCGTATGCGACGGACGGCGACGACGAGTGGTTCGCCGCGCTCGCGGGCGATGTCAACGACGGCCTCGCGCGGTGCGGCTTCGGCGCCGACAACGCCGAGGTGCTGGCGCGCAACCGCCAGTGGCGGATGTCCGAGGGCGACTGGCGACGCGTGTTCCGGGACTGCCTCGACCATCCGGATCGCTCGCACCTGACGCGCGCTGCGGTCGCCTTCGACTTCCGCCACGTCTGCGGGGGCCTGCAGATCGTGCGCCCGCTCGTCGAGATCGAGCGCGAGGCGCCGGCGCATCCCGACTTCCTGCGTCGCCTCGCCCGCACCGCCACCGACTTCGAGCCGCCGCTCGGGTTCCGCGGCAAGCTCACCCTCGACGAGGACGGCCGCATCGACATCAAGCGCGGCGGGGTCGTCCCGATCGCGAACCTGGCCCGGTTCCACGCCATCCGCTCGGGGGTGACCGTGTCGGCGACGATCGGGCGCCTGCGCGCTGCAGCCGAGGCCGGCGCGATCGAGGGCGAGCGGGCCGCCGCGCTCGAGGAGGCGTTCGAGCTCGTGACGCGGCTGCGGCTCGAGCACCAGGCGGCCGAGGTGGAGGCGGGGCAGGCGCCGACGAACCGGATCGCGCCCGCCGACCTCGCTCCGCTCACCCGCGCACAGCTGAAGAGCGCCCTGAGAGAGGTGGCAGAGGCACAGCGCGCGCTCGCCAGGTTCGTTCCCCTGGGCATGTAGCAGCGGACACGTTTTCGGCGCATACCTTTACTCCGGCCGATCGACCTGATTCACTAGCCCGGCAAACCCCTGTTCGACGAAGGAGGTCTCATGGCATCGGTCGATAGCGGCAGTCCCGACTATGAGGGCGGTGGGCTGAGCAAGGAGACCAATTGGTGGGGCGCCTTCGTGATCGGTCTGGCGGGGACGATCCTCGTCACCGGTATCGCCCCCGTCATGGTGACCTCCCTCGGCGCGTCGGCCATCCCGGTCATGATCGTGATCACGATCACCGGGTATCTTCTCTGCCTGTTCCTCGCCGAGATGTCGGCGATGATGCCCGAGCGGACGGGTGGCTCTCCGTCCTACGCGTACGTCGGGTTCAAGGACCGGTGGCCGCGGTTCGCGCGGCACGTGAACGGGTTCACGGCCTGGGCGTACTGGCTCGGCTGGTTCCCGGTGGCGCCGCTGAACATGATCCTGGCGTCGTTCTACATCACCGAGAAGTTCAACCTGTCCCAGAAGGGCTTCACCCCGATCCACACGCCGATCGCCTACTGGACGATCGTGATCTCGGTCGTCGGCATCCTCCTGATCTTCATCCCCGCGTGGCTCGGGATTCGCCTCGGCGCGATGTTCGCCACGGTGCTCGGACTGCTCTCGATGATCCCGCTGACGCTGCTCGCGGTGATGCCGTTCCTGCACCCGTCCGCGGCTCACTGGGGCCAGCTCTCCGGCTTCAAGCACCTCGACGGCAGCGGGTTCTTCTCGAGCGCCCTGGGTCACAACTGGCTCGTGATCTACATCGCCTTCTCGTTCCTTCTGACCTGGAACGTGATCGCGATGGAGGCGGCCGCCTGCTACATCGGCGAGTGCCGCGACCCCGAGAAGGACGCCAAGATCGCGATGAACCTCGAGGGCCTCTACGGCCTCTTCATCTACACGATGATCCCGATCGCGTTCGTGGTGGTGCTCGGCGCGAGCAAGCTCTCGAACCCCCTGCTGGCTGATCCGCGGACGATCTTCTCGACGTTTGCGACGGCGGTGTTCGGGACGGGGGCGTCATGGCTCGACTGGACGATTGCGACGATGCTCGTGATCGCGCTCTCGCTCTCGGTGCTGAACGCGCTCATGGGATCGGGCCGCGCCATCTACCAGATGGCGATCGACGGCGATTTCCCGCGCATCTTCGCGAGCGTCAACAAGCACGGCGTGCCCGGCTTCTCGATGGGCTTCAACGTGGTCTGCTCGATCGCGCTCATCTTCACCGGCGGCGCCGTCGAGATCTACAGCCTCTCCAACGTCGGCTACCTGGCCTCGTTCATCCCGGTGCTGGTCGCCTACTACCTGCTGCGCCGCGACCGGCCCGACATGAACCGGCCGGTGCGCCTGCCCGAGTTCTTCAAGTACATCGCCCTGATCATGGCAGCGGGCTACTTCGTGATCTGGCTGTACGGCGGCATCGTCTACACCGGGCTCCCGAACGCGAGCCTCGGCGGGTCGAACACGCGCATCTACTTCTTCATCGGCTGGGCGATCCTGCTGTCCTACCTGCCGCTCTACTGGTACCGCGTCAAGGTCGAAGACCCGAAGTACGCGGCCCAGGGCGCGGCGGAGGCGCAGCAGATGGCAGCCGGCGACTGAGCACGGAATCGCGGGTGGGAGCGATGTTCCGCCGGGCATCGCCCCCACCCGATCCCGCCACACTGCGCATCGAGCGGCTGGTGGTCGCCTCCGAAGGCCGGCCGATCGCGTGGAACGTGCTGCAGCGCGCGTTCGAGCTCGCCCGGCCCGCGAAGGCGTCGGTGCTCGTGATCTCGATCGCGCGGGTGTGGGGCACCTCGCTCGGCTTCCCGAATCCGGGCCTCAACCCGACCAAGCGCGAGTGGGACACCCAGCGCCTGCTGGTGCGTGAGGCTCGCGACGCGATCGAGAAGGCGGGGTTCGACGCGTCCGGGCACGTCATCGGCACCCGCCGGGCCGCCAAGCGCATCCTGGCCGAGGCCACCTTGTTCAAGGCCGACGCGATCGTGATGGGAGCCGACCGCGACCGTGGCAAGCTGGGCGACTTCATGTGGTCGCAGGAGCCCTACCGCGTCTCCCACCGCTCGCGCGTGCCGGTGTACCTCGTCCGCGTCGACGACCCGGACACCCCTTCATGAATACCCGGTGCCAGGCACCCACTATTCACACCCCGAGCAGCCGCGGGCGAGCGGTCGCACGGGCGAGGTAGACTCGCCGCCAGACGATGCGAGTCCTCCTGGTCGGATCCGGCGGTCGTGAGCACGCGCTGGCGTGGTCGCTCGCGCGCTCGCCGCTTCTCGGTGAGCTGCACGCCGCGCCCGGCAACCCGGGCATCGGCACGCTCGCGCGGCTGCATGCCGTGCCGGTCTCCGATCTCGAGGGCCTGACCCGCCTTGCGGTCGAGCTCTCGGCCGACCTCGTCGTGATCGGGCCCGAAGCGCCGCTCGTGGCCGGGCTGGCCGACCGCCTGGCGGCCGCGGGGATCGCCGTGTTCGGCCCGTCCGCCGCGGCGGCCCAGCTCGAGGGCTCGAAAGCGTTTGCGAAGTCGGTGATGGATGCCGCCGGCGTCCCCACTGCCCGGTTCTCGATATGCGACACGGTTTCGGCCGCCCACGCGGCCATCGCCGAGGCCGACGGCGACGTCGTCGTCAAGGCCGACGGCCTGGCCGCCGGCAAGGGCGTCGTCGTGTGCTCGTCGACGGCCGAGGCCCACGCGGCGGTCGCCGCCGCGCTCGTCGAGGATCGCTTCGGGGTCGCGGGCCGGAGGGTGCTGATCGAGGAGCGGCTCGACGGCGAGGAGCTCTCGCTGCTCGCGCTCTGCGACGGCGAGCACATCCTGCCGCTCGCGCCGGCGCGCGACTACAAGCGCGTGGGCGACGACGATCTCGGCCCGAACACGGGCGGTATGGGGTGCATCTCGCCGGTGCCCGGCATCGGCGCGGACATCGTCCGCGACATCGTCGCCCAGGTGCACAAGCCTGTCATCAACGAGCTCGCCCGGCGGGGATCGCCCTATCGCGGCTGCCTCTACGCCGGTCTGATTCTGACCGCAGACGGCGCCCGCGTGATCGAGTTCAATGCGCGCTTCGGCGATCCCGAGACGCAGGCCATCCTGCCGCGGACGGGGGGAGACATGCTCGCGCTGCTCGCCCGCGCGGCGGCCGGCAACCTGGCCGGGTGCGAGGTCGAGATCGGTGCGGGCGCGTGTGTGAGCGTGGTCGTCGCCTCCCGCGGCTATCCCGACGCGCCCGAGCTTGGCGACGCGATTGCCGGCATCGACGCGGCGGAGGAGGTCGACGGGGTGACCGTCTTCCACGCGGGCACGACGTACGGCAACGCCGGCCTCGAGACATCGGGCGGCAGGGTGCTGAACGTGACCGCGGTCGGGCCGGACTTCACGACCGCCAGCCGTCGCGCCTACGCCGGCGTCGACGCGATCCGCATCGACGGAGCCCACCATCGCAGCGACATCGGGCGCACCGCCCGGGAGACGGAGCACGTGCATGTCTGAGCAGCCCACCCCCGCGCCCGAGGTGAAGCACCTGTGGGCCGAGCTCGAGACCGACGGGCCCCAGGTCGGGATCCTGATGGGCTCCGAGTCCGACCGCCAGGTGATGGAGGCGGCGGCGACCGAGCTCGCCGAGCGCGCCATCACCTACGAGATGCAGGCCCTCTCGGCGCATCGCGACCCGCGCGGCGTGGCCGAGTACGCATCGACGGCGGCGCTGCGAGGCGTGCGCGTGATCATCGCCGGCGCGGGCAAGGCGGCCGCGCTGCCCGGGGTGGTCGCGGCCTACACCGAGCTGCCGGTGATCGGCGTGCCGATCCGCACCTCCGACCTGGGCGGGATGGACTCGCTGCTCTCGATCGTGCAGATGCCGCCGGGAGTCCCCGTGGCCTGCATGGCGATCAACGGCGCGCGCAACGCCGCCATCTTCGCCGCCAAGATCCTGGCCCAGGGCACGATCCCGCAGTCGGCAGAGTTCTAGGGCCGCGCCGGCGACGAGCCGGTGGCGCGGCGGGCCGATCCGTGCCAAACTGGCCACGGCAAGGAGGGTCCGGGTCGAGAGGGGGGTGACGAGATGATGGCTCGTCGTGTGCTTGGTGTGGTGGCGGCGGCGTTCGCGTGGGCGGTCATGCTCACGGGGACTGCGAACGCTGCGGTGTGGCAGCTCGTGGGGAGCGCGAGCCCGAACGGGTACAAGAACTTCCTGCTCTCGGTCGCGCATGTACCCGGCACGAACCAGCTCTGGTCGGTGGGCTACACGCTCGACAACGCCGGGCCCGACCACAGCCTGATCGAGCATTCCAACGGCGCAGCGTTCGCCGTCTCTGCGATTCCGCGGCCGGGACTGTTCGAGCAGCTGAACGGCGTCGCCGCCGTGTCGCCGGCGCACGCGTGGGCGGTCGGCGGAACGTTCGTGCACGGCTCGCTGCCGCTGATCTTCACCTGGGACGGCGCGGCCTGGCAGCGGACGCCGCCGCCCCTTCCGGCCGGTGCCGACGGGGGCACGCTGATCTCGGTGCGCGCCTTCTCGGCCACGGACGTGACCGCCGTTGGGACCTGGTTCTCGTCGACCGCCGAGGGCGGCCCACTGATCGAGCACTGGAACGGCCACGTGTGGTCGGCCAGCGCGGGCACCGATCCGACCGGGTGCCAGGCGACGTTCACCTCGCTCGCGGCGGTGCCCGGCTCGCCGAAGCGGTTCGCGGTCGGCTTCTGCCTGAACGCCGACGGCACCTCCACCCAGGCCGTGATCGAGCAGTCGTCGGGCGGCGCGTGGTCGAGCGCCGCGGCCAACGCCCCGGCGCAGAGCCTGCTGCAGTCGATCACGCCCGTTTCCGGCTCCGACGTGTGGGCGGTCGGATCGACGACGGCGATGACCGGTGAATCGCGGACGCTCGCCGAGCATTGGGACGGAACGAGCTGGTCGGTCGTGCCGACGCCCAACCCTTCCGGGAACGACTGGCTCCAGAGCATCATCCGGGTTCCCGGGACGACGACGCTCTGGGCCGTCGGCTCGGCGATCACGCCGACCGGCGTGATCGGCATCACCGAGCGCTGGACCGGCTCTGCCTGGCAGGCGATCGCCCCGGTGCGGCCGTCCGGCGAGAGCAACCTCGAGGGGGTCGCCGCGGCGCCCGGCGGCGTTTGGGCGGTGGGCGAGCTCTATCCCGCTTCGGCCGGATCCGGCCCGTCCACGCGCACATTGGCGGAGCGCGCGGGCGGCTGACGCCGGCGACCCATCCGGCCGCAGGCGTCCTCGACACCGCGAGCCCGGCGGGCACGACGGTCAATCCGCATCGTGAGCGGCTCGACGGTGCGCACGCCGTCTGCCACTGCCTGGGCGATCTCCGCCCGCTCGCGCTCTGCGGTGATCGCCGGCCGCCTCGACCGTCGCCGCACACTGACACGGTTCGACTCCTGCGCCACCTCCACAACCCCCGGATGCGACCGGCCTTGCGCCGCTTCTCGCCGCCCGGCGGCTGACATCCGCCCCTGGCAGCGAGGGTGCGAGGTCGACCGCCGAGGGAGCGCCGGACTTGGCGGGTACGCGCCACTTGTCGTCGCGTACACATGTCAATTGCAGTTCCGGCACACCCTCGACACACCCAGCCGCCCACCCGTCACACGATCCACGGCACACTCAGAGACATGCCGTTCGCCCCGATTCCGACCCTGTACAAGGCCCGGGGGTTGCCGCTGAAGAGTCCGGTGTGCGCGATCTGTGTCGACCGGACGAGGGGTCGGACGCGCAGGGTGACGCTCACGAACCGGGTGAGCGTGCACCTGTGTGAAGCGCACGCGAGCCGCGGGTTCCAGACGCGGCGGGGCGGGCGCGACTTCGTGCGCACGCTGATGGGGGTGTGGCGCGCGAACGACTGCCTGACGCTCGCCCGCGGCCGTGCGCTCGACGCGCATCTGGCGAGCCTGCGCGAGCATCCCGAGCGTCCGCGCCCCGGAAGCTACACCTGGCCCGATCTGCGCCGGGCGCTCGAGGCGCGCTACGCGGCGGGCGCTGCGCCGGCCGAGCTGCACCCGGCCGTCCATGCCCGCCTCGAGCCCTACCCGGCCCGTCCGCCCAGCCGGCGCACGCTGCAGCGCTGGCATGCCCAACGGCGGTGGCTGGCACGGTCGCCCTGACGACGCCGGCCCGGCGGGCTCCCGTCACCCCCTCCTGTAGACTGAACCCGGACGCCCCTCCGACCCGAAGGCGACGATTCCGGCTTGATCTCTCGCTATACCCGCCCCGCCATCGGCGCCGTGTGGTCGGACGAGCGCAGGTTCCAGCGGTGGCTGGACGTGGAGGTCGCAGCGATGGCCGCCTGGGCCGAGCTCGGCGTCGTCCCAGCCGAGGCGGTCGAAGCCGTTCGCGCCCGCGCCGCCGTCGACGTCGCCCGGATCGGTGAGATCGAGCGCCGCACGCACCACGACGTGCTCGCGTTCACCGAGTCGGTGGCCGAGCTCGTCGGCGAGCAGGCGCGCTGGTTCCACTACGGCCTCACGTCCTCCGATGTCGTCGACACCGCCCTCGCCCTGCAGCTGCGTGACGCGGGCGAGCTGCTCCTGCCGGGCATCGAGGCGGTCGAGCAGGCCGCGGCGCTCCGCGCCGAGGAGTTCCGGCACACGCCCATCATCGGCCGCACCCACGGCGTCCACGCCGAGCCGACCACCTTCGGTCTGAAGCTGCTCGGCTGGGTGACCGAGATGCGCCGTCAGCGCGTACGCCTCGGCGAGGCGTTCGACGGCGTCCGCGTCGGCAAGCTCTCGGGAGCCGTCGGCGCCTACGCCAACTCCGATCCGCGCATGGAGGCGCTCGCCCTGCACGAGCTCGGCCTCGAGCGCGAGGACGTCGCCACCCAGGTCGTCCCGCGCGACCGCCACGCCGCGCTGCTCTCGGCGATCGCAGGCGCCGGTGCATCGCTCGAGCGGTTCGCGCTCGAGGTGCGCCACCTGCAGCGCACGGAGGTGCGCGAGGCGCTCGAGCCGTTCGCCCCGGGCCAGAAGGGCAGCTCGGCGATGCCGCACAAGCGCAACCCGATCGTGTCCGAGCGCATCTGCGGCCTCGCCCGCGTGCTGCGCGCGAATGCCCACGTCGGCCTCGAGGACGTCGCCCTGTGGCACGAGCGCGACATCTCGCACTCTTCGGCCGAACGGGTCGTCCTGCCCGACTCGACCATCGCCCTCGACTACATGCTCGACCGCGCGCGCTGGCTGATCGAGGGCCTCGTCGTCGACCCCGGGCGGATGCTGCGAAACCTCGAGGCCTCGCACGGGCTCGTGTTCTCGGGCCGGGCGCTTCTGCGCCTCGTCGAGCTCGGCGTGGGCCGCGAGCAGGCCTACGCGCTGATCCAGCGAAACGCGATGGCCGCCTGGGATCGCGAGGTGCCACTGCGCGGCCTGCTCGAGGCCGATGCCGACGTGGCCGCCGTGCTCGACGCGGCCGAGCTCGACCGCATCTTCGACCTCGACTCACTGCTCGTCCACGTGGACGAGATCTTCGACCGCACGCTACGACGACCGGAGGTTGCCCATGCCTGACACCCTGTCCCACCTGCACGAAGCCTCCGGCAAGGTGCGCGAGCTCTACGGCTTCGGCGACCGGCTGCTGCTGGTCGCGTCCGACCGCATGTCGGCGTTCGACGTCGTCCTGCCGACGCCGATCCCCGACAAGGGCAGGGTGCTGACCGCGCTCTCGCGGTTCTGGTTCGAGCGCACGGGTGAGCTCGTGCCCAACCACATGATCAGCGTCGACGTCGCCGACTTCCCCCAGGAGGCCCAGGGGATGCCCGACCTCGCGGGCCGCGCGATGCTCGCCAAGCGCCTGCAGATGCTGCCGATCGAGTGCGTCGTGCGCGGCTACCTGGTCGGGTCGGGATGGAAGGACTACCGCGCCACCGGCTCGGTGTGCGGGCACGCGCTCCCGGCCGGGCTGCGCGAGGCAGACCGCCTGCCGGAGCCGCTCTTCACGCCCTCGACGAAGGCGACCGAGGGCCACGACGCGAACATCGACCGGGCCGCAGGCGTCGCCCTTGTCGGCGAGCAGCGCTTCGCCGAGATCGAGCGGCTCTCGATCGCGCTCTACCGCGCCGCGGCCGACTACGCGCTCGAGCGCGGCATCATCATCGCCGACACGAAGTTCGAGTTCGGCGAGGACGCCGACGGCCGCATCGTCGTCGGCGATGAGGTGCTGACTCCCGACTCGTCGCGGTTCTGGCCGGTCGACGAGTACGCCCCGGGCGGCTCGCCGCCGTCGTATGACAAGCAGTACGTGCGCAACTGGCTCGAGACGCTCGACTGGGACAAGACCCCGCCCGGCCCCGAGATCCCCGCCGACGTCGTCGCGGGGACGCGCAACCGCTACGTCGAGGCCTACGAGAAGATCACCGGCCGCCCGTTCCAGGCCTACCTGGACGAGACCGGGAGCCCGTCGTGAAGGTGAGCGTCACGGTGCGGCCGCGCGCCGGCATCCTTGACCCCCAGGGCGAGGCCCTGCGGCGATCGCTGCAGGGGCTCGGGTACGCAGCCTCCGACGTCCGCGCCGGCAAGGTGTTCGACCTCGAGCTCGCGGCAACCGACGAGCGCGAGGCGCTGCGGCTGGCCGCCCAGATCGCCGAGCGGGTGCTCTCGAACCCGCTGATCGAGGAGTTCGAGGTGCACGCACCCGAGCCGGTGCACGCGTGAGCGCACGCGTCGCGGTGCTCGCCTTCCCGGGGTCGTGCGACGACCGTGACGCGCTGCGCGCCGTCGAGCTCGTCGGCGCCGAGCCGGTGCGCGTCTGGCACGCCGACTCCGACCTTGGGGGCGCCGCGGCCGTGATCGTCCCGGGAGGGTTCAGCTATGGCGACTACCTGCGCCCCGGCGCGCTGGCGGCGCTCTCGCCGGCGATGACGGCGGTGCGCGAGCTGGCCGCGGCCGGCGGCCCCGTGCTCGGGGTCTGCAACGGCTTCCAGGTGCTCACCGAGGCGGGTCTCCTGCCGGGTGTGCTGCGGCCGAACGCGCACCTGCAGTTCCGCTGCGAGGACGTCGGCCTGCGGGTGCAGCGCGAGTCGCTCTGGCTGCCCGGCCTGGTCGCGGGGGACGTGATCGACATCCCCGTGAAGCACCACGACGGCTGCTACTTCGCGACGCCGCAGCAGCTCGAGGAGCTTGACGCGAGCGGGCAGGTGCTGCTGCGCTATGTGCGCAACCCGAACGGCTCGATCGAGTCGATCGCGTGCATCACCAACGCGGCGGGTAACGTGGCCGGCCTGATGCCGCATCCCGAGCACGCCGTCGACCCGCTGCTCGGATCGGCCGACGGACGGATCCTCCTCCACGGGCTGCTCGTGCAGGCGGCCGCCGGGGTGCCCGCCTAGGATGCCTGTGGTGAGCACGGTCGCCCACACGCCGCTGCACCGCTCTCTCGGACTGACCGACGCCGAGTTCGGCCGCATCGGCGAGCTGCTCGAGCGCGAGCCGAACGACTTCGAGCTCGCCGTGTTCTCGCTGCTCTGGAGCGAGCACTGCGCCTACAAGCACTCCCGCAAGCTGCTCGCCGCGCTGCCCACCGAGGGCGCTCGCGTCCTGCAGGGTCCCGGCGAGAACGCGGGCGTCATCGACGTCGGCGACGGCCTGGCCGTGGCGCTCAAGGTCGAGAGCCACAACCATCCGTCGGCGGTCGAGCCGTTCCAGGGAGCGGCCACGGGCGTCGGCGGGATCCTGCGCGACATCTTCGCGATGGGCGCGCGGCCGATCGCGATCCTCGACTCGCTGCGCTTCGGCGAGCTCGACTCCGAGCGCCAGCGGCACCTGTTCGCCCGCGTCGTCGAAGGCGTCGGCCACTACGGCAACTGCGTCGGCGTCGCCAATGTCGGCGGCGAGGTGGAGTTCGAGGCGCCCTACGAGCACAACTGCCTGGTGAACGCGATGTGCGTCGGGCTGCTGGACGCCGGCCGACTGCAGTCGGCCCGGGCGGCCGGGGCAGGGAACCTGCTCGT
>DASXZF010000142.1:0-5111 GCA_036502065.1 Gaiellales bacterium | reverse complement strand
CGTCCCCCGCCGGTTCGGCCCGCGCCGCTTCTGGGCCCAGGCGGCAGAGCTCGGCGTCACGTGGATCTCGGCCGGTCCCACACTGCATCGAATGATCCTCGACCACCCGGGCGACGCGCCCGCGACGCTTCGGTTCACCCGCTCGTGCAGCTCGGCCCTGGCTCCAGAGCTGATGCGCGAGGCCGAACGGCGCTACGGCGTGCCGATGGTCGAGGCCTACGGGATGACCGAGGCCACCCACCAGATGACCTCCAACCCGCTGCCCCCGGCGCCGCGGATCCCCGGCTCGGTGGGCGTGCCGGCGGGCGCCGAGGTGCGGATCGTAGATGTGGCCGGCGCGGACGTCGCCGCCGGCGAGCCGGGGGAGGTGGCCATCCGCGGCCCGGGGCTCACGCCCGGCTACCTCCACAACGAGCAGGCAAACGCCGACGCGTTCTTCGACGGCTGGTTCCGCACGGGCGACGAGGGCACGCTCGTGGACGGCTACCTGCACCTGCGCGGCCGGCTCAAGGAGATGATCATCCGCGGCGGCGAGAACATCTCGCCGTACGAGATCGAGGCGGTGCTGCAGGCCCACCCGCAGGTGGCCGAAGCCGTCGTCTTCGGCGTCGACGATGCCAAGTACGGCCAGACGGTGGCGGCGGCGGTCGTGCTGCGCGGCCCGGCGACGGCTGCCGACGTGCGCGAGCAGGCGCGCCGGTCGCTCGCGGCGTTCAAGGTGCCCGACCGCATCCACATCCTCGACGAGATCCCCAAGACGCCGACGGGCAAGGTGCAGCGGTCGCGCATGGCTGCACGGCTCGAGGAGGACGGCGGGTGAGGTTCGCGGTCCTCGGCGCCGGCGCCATCGGCGGGTTCGTCGGCGCGTCGCTCGCGCGGGCGGGCGCCGACGTGACGCTGATCGCCCGCGGCGATCACCTGCGCGCGATCGTCGCCGACGGCCTGCGCGTGACCGACCCGCGCGGCGATTTCGAGACCCATCCGGCCGCAACCGACGACATCGCCGCGGTCGCCGACGCCGACGTCGTCTTCGTCGGGCTGAAGGCGTACAGCCTGCCGGCGCTGGCGCCGCAGATCGGCCCGCTGCTGCGCCCCGGCGCGGTCGTCATCTGCGCCCAGAACGGCATCCCCTGGTGGTATTTCCACGGCCGCGCCGGGCCGTTCGAGGGTCGCATCGTCGAGAGCGTGGATCCTGGAGGCATCGTGACTGCGGCCATCGGCGCCGAGCGGGCCGTCGGGTGCGTGCTCTACTGCGCGACCGAGGTGACCGCCCCCGGCGTGATCCGCCACCTCGAGGGCAGGCGGTTCTCGCTCGGGACGCCGTCGGGCGAGGCGAGTGAGCGGGTCGACGCGGTCTCGGCTGCGTTTCGGGAAGCCGGGCTGCGGGCACCGGTCGAGGCCGACCTGCGGCCGCAGATCTGGCTCAAGCTGATCGGGAACGTCGCCTTCAACCCCTTCACCACGCTCACCGGCGCGACGCTCGGCGCCCTGGCCGGATCGCCGCACGCGCTCGCGCTCCTGCGCGGCGTGATGGAGGAGTGCGTCGCAGTCGCGACCGCGCTCGGCGTCGAGATCCCGCTCTCGATCGACCAGCGGCTCGACGGCGCGATCGCGGTCGGCGACCACCGCACGTCGATGCTGCAGGATTTCGAGGCGGGCAAGCCGCTCGAGACCGACTGCCTGACCGGGGCGGTGGTCGAGCTCGCCGATGCCGCCGGCGTCGACGTGCCGGCGACGCGCGTCCTGCATGCGCTCGTCAAGGCCGCCGAGGAGCTGCGCGATGCCTGAGCCGCGCCGCTACGCGATCGCGACCCCGCACCTGGCCGCGACCGAGGCCGGGCGGACGGCGTTCGAGGCAGGCGGGAACGCCGTCGATGCCGCGCTCGCCGCCGCCTGCGTGCTGACCGTCGTCTACCCGCACATGAATGCCGTCGGCGGCGACGTGATGGCCCTCGTCCACGACGGCCGGGCGCATGCGGTCAACGGCAGCGGCCGCGCTCCGGCGGGGCTTTCGGCCGGCGCGGTCGCGCGCGGCGTGCCGGTGCGCGGCGTCGGCTCCATCACCGTGCCCGGCGCCGTCCGCGCCTGGCAGACGCTCGCCGATCGCTGGGGCACACGGCCGCTCTCGCGGGCGCTGCTGGGCGCCGCCGCCGTCGCCCATGAGGGCGTCGCCGTGGCGCCTTCGCTGGCGCGATCGCTCGCAGACGCGAGCGAGCTGATCGCGGCCGACGCCGGGATGAGGGCGGTGTTCGCGCCGGGCGGCACCGCGCTGCGCGAGGGCGACCGGCTGGTGCAGGAGCAGCTCGCGCGCACGCTCGAGCGGCTCGCGGCCGTCGGCCCGGACGACCTCTACACGGGTGAGACGGGCGAGCTGCTCGTGTCGGGCCTTGCCGCCCTCGGCTGCGAGCTCACTGCAGCCGATTTCGCCGCGCACCGCACCGACGTCGACGAGGCGCTGCGCGGGCGGCTGGGCGACGAGCAGATCCTGACGATGGGGCCGAACTCGCAAGGGTTCTCGCTGATCCAGATCATGGCGGCGGTCGATCGCCTGGCGCTCGAGCGGCCACTGGGCGCCGATGCGCGGCTGCTCGCCGCCGTCTTCCGTGAGTCGGCCCGCGACCGCGACGCGCACCTGGCCGACCCGGCGGCGATGCGCACGCCCGTCGGGGAGCTGATCTCCGACACGCACATCGCCGAGCTGGCCGCGCGGGCGGCTGCGTCGGCCGGGGCAGGCCCGGCCCGCGTGCGGCCGGCCGGCGACACGATCGCCCTGGTCGCCGCCGACGACTCCGGCCTCGCCGTCTCGCTGATCCAGAGCATCTTCTTCGGGTTCGGCTCGGGGGTGCTCGAGCCGCGAACCGGCATCCTGTGCCACAACCGGGGCGCCTGCTTCTCGCCCGACCCGGCCAGTCCGAACGCCCTCGGCGCGGGCAAGCGGCCGCTGCACACGCTGATGCCGGTCGTCGTCGAGCGCGACGGTCGCGCCGCCTGGGTGGCCGGGACGATGGGCGGCCGTGCGCAGGCTCAGATCCACGCGCAATTGCTGCTGCACCGGCGGGCGGGCGCCGATCCGGCCGCGGCCGTGGCCGCGCCGCGAATGATCGTCGGCGAGGCCGGCCTGGACGACGAGGTGTGCATCGAGGCCGACCACGCCGGAGCCCGCGCCGCGTTCCCCGGCACCGACCCGGCGCCGCTCGTCATCCCCGCCCGAAGCGATGCGGCCGGCCACGCGCATGCGATCGCGTTTCGGGCCGACGGCACGTTCGCGGCCGGGTCAGATCCACGGGCCGACGGAGGGGCGGTCGTGGGCGGTTGAGGGTTGGGGCGGGCCGCTTTGGCCACTTGGCCGTTCGAGCGGATGTCAATTGGGTTCGCCGTGCGCAGCGGCCCGGCCCGTGGAAACCCACGCGAACCCGCCGTTACTGACCCAGACGCTCCTGCGCCCGCAGCGCCGCTGACGACACCGCCCATGCACTTCCGAACGCGCTTCCCGCCAGGACGAGCGCGAGGTCGAGGCCACCGGCGAGGATGTCCGCAAGGCCTTCCAGTCCGTCGGCTCCAGGCCCTGGCGAGGGCTGGGCGACAGCGACCGCGATCAGGACGCAACCGGCCAGCAACCCTCCGCCGAGGCCCACCGCGACGCGTCCGGTTCGGCTGCCGAGCCGCCAGGCGAACAGCGTGGCCGCGATCGGTGCCGCCACAAGTGAGACCGCCGAGACGATGTCCGCGGGCGCCCACACGGTCAGGACGTGCCGCGGCGGGTCGGCTGCGATGGGCCCACCACACTCATGATGCCCCCTCTGCTCTCGCCCGGCCACTTGGCCGTTCGAGCGGATGTTAATTGGCGCGGTCGCGCCCTGCCAACGACCGCAGCCGCGGGACGAGCGCCTCGTCCTGCACCTCCGCGAAGAATGCGACGTCGGCCGCCTCGACGTCTGCGAGCGCGCCGCGTAGCCGCTCGCGGCCCGCGTCGGTGATGGCGACCAGGACGCTGCGGGCGTCGGCGGGGTCGCGGTCGCGCGCGACCAGGCCGGCGCGCTCGAGCGCGCGCACGACCTGGCTGGTCATCATCGCGTCCGTGCCCGCGTGCTCGGCGAGCGCCCGCTGCGAGGGCGCCTCGCCGTGCTCGCCGATCCACCACGTCGACGCGAGCAGCACGAACTGGACGTGGGTGAGCCCGTGCGGCGCGAGCGCCGCGCGCATCGCCCGCTGCCAGCGCATCGTCGCGTGCCAGAGCAGGAACCCCGGGCTCTCCCAGGCCGACCCGAACTGCGAGCTCACGCCGGGAGCGTACGCGCCCCGGCGGCGGCCGCGAGCGCGGCCACGCTCTCGGGCAGATCGGCCGCGACAGCCGGGCCGACCTGGTCGGCGTCGGGCCCCTCGGCCTCGACCGTGACGACGATCCGTGCCCCCGACGCGGTCGGCTCGACGCGGTGTGTGAACCGCAGGGCGAGCGGGCCCAGCCGCGTCTCGTCGGCGAACCCGGCGCCGTCGTCGACGGACGTGAGCGTGAACGCGATCGGCTCGGGCATCCCCTCCGGGTGCAGCGTACCGGTCGACCCGGCGGCGAACGGCCCGGCGAGCGTTGTCGCGATCAGGCTCGCGTCCCACTCGGGCCACCCCTCGACGTCCGCCCACAGGGCGAAGACGGCCGCGGGTGCTGCGTCGGTCTCGTGCGCGTGCTCGGTGCTCCACAACATGACAGCTCCTCTCAGTTCGTATGTGCGCATATCTTATGCGCACATACGAGTCGCTGTCAAGCACCGCGGTGAGGTTCCGCCGTGGGGGTGCGTGGCGAGACGCGCCCCCACGGCGAAGCCCTAAGGCTACTTGCTCGGGTCGGGCACGATGCGGATGTACGGCTTCGGCTCGTCCCAGGTGCCGAAGATCTCCTTCGCCTGGTCGTTGTTGACCGAGCCGGCGATGACCACATCCTCGCCCTTGTTCCAGTTCACCGGCGTGGCCACCTTGTGCTTGGCGGTGAGCTGCAGCGAGTCGAGCACGCGCAGCACCTCGTCGAAGTTGCGGCCCGTGGTCATCGGGTAGACGAGGATCAGCTTGATCTTCTTGTCCGGACCGATCACGAACACGTTGCGGACCGTCGCGTTGTC
>DASXZF010000141.1:0-16022 GCA_036502065.1 Gaiellales bacterium | reverse complement strand
CAGGCGAGCCCGAACGTGTCGGGCCACATCGACCTCGTCTGCGCCCAGGCGAGCGCCTTCTCGACGGTCGTCAGCATGACGTACTGCTCGAGATCCTCCGAGCGCACCGCGCGGTCGATGTGGACGGGCGTCACCGCCATTCCAGGGCCCCCCTCCGCCAGACGTAGACGTATGCCACCACGAGCAGGACAACGAACGTGACCATCTCGGCCAGGCCGAACCACTTGAGCGAGTGCAGCTCGAGCGCGAGCGGATAGAGGAACACGATCTCGATGTCGAACACGATGAAGAGCATCGCGGTCATGTAGTAGCTGATCGTGAACCGGCCCGGCGTGAACGTGTGCGACGAGACGCCCGACTCGAACGGGATGCTCTTGTCACCCGCGTGGCGCGACGTGCGCGTGGAGAGGGTGAATGTGGCGATCAGCAGGCTGAACGGGATCACGAATGCGATCGCCGCGAACACCAGCAGAGCTGCCCAGTCGCCGAGCACCGAGGGCGACTATAGCACCGGGCACAAGGTCAGCCACCGGCCCGGCGTGATCGGCATAATCGTGCGGGTTCCGGCGGGGTGGCGGCTGTCACAATCTGTGGCGACTAGACTGCCCGAAGCGCCCGTGGAGTGACCGTGAGTTCCGAGCAGATCGTCGACATCACCATCATCGGAGGCGGCCCCACCGGCCTCGCCGCCGCCTACTACGGCGGCCATCGCGACGCGAGCGTGCGGATCGTGGAGAGCCTGGAGCAGCTCGGCGGCCAGGTGTCGGCGGTCTATCCGGAGAAGCACATCTTCGACGTCGCCGGCTATCCCAAGATCAACGGCCAGGTGCTGATCGACCGCCTGACCGACCAGGCGATGCAGTACGAGCCCGAGGTGCGCCTGGGCGAGGTGATCGAGACGGTCGCCCACCGCGACGACGAGGTGATCGAGCTGCACACCGCCACGGGCGAGACGCTGCTCACGCGCACGATGATCATCACCGCCGGCCACGGCGCCTTCAATCCGCGCAAGCTCGACCTGCCCGACCTCGACCGGTGGGAGGGCAACGGGCTGCACTACTTCGTCAAGCGCAAGGAGGCGTTCGCCGGGCGGCGGGTCGTGCTCGTCGGCGGCGGCGACTCGGCTCTGGACTGGGCGCTCGGCCTGCAGGACACCGCCGCGGCTCCGATCACACTGATCCACCGCCGCGACCGCTTCCGCGGCCTCGAGTCGTCCGTGAACGAGGTGCGGCGCCTTGCGACCGAGGGCCGCGTCGACATCATGGTGCCGTGCGAGGTGCGCGCCGCCGCCGGCAACGGCCGCCTCGAGCAGATCACGGTCGAGAACACCGAAAGCGGCGAGATGATCGACGTCGCCTGCGACGAGCTCGTGACCCTGCTCGGCTTCGTCTCGCACCTGGGCCCGATCGCCAACTGGGGGCTCGAGTTCGAGAACAAGCGCCAGATCAAGGTCAACCAGACCTGCGAGACGAACCTGCCGGGGATCTACGCCGCCGGCGACGTGGCCGGCTTCGACGGCAAGATCACGCTGATCACGGTCGGATTCGCCGAGGCGGCCCTCGCCGCCAACCACGCCGTCGCCCGCATCCGCGGCGAGAAGGCCCAGCCCAAGTACTCGACCGAGTAGGGCGTCGGGCTTGTGGGTTGCCCGACCCGATCAGGACGACGCGTCGACCAGCGAGAGGCTCCCATCTGAGTGATGGGCAGCGAGGGGTGCGCCGCCGAAGTCGGTGTTCACGCCGAACTGCATGTGCGCGGGTGCGACGGCCGCGGCTGGGCGCAGTGGTGATGTCGCCTGTGATCGACAGTTGGCGCCGTCGGCTGTGTCATTGGCAGTTCGCCACGGTTCTGCGACACCTCGCTCTCGCATGCGGGCTTGGATTCCGCCGCAGCGCCGTGCTCCGTCAAAAGCTGGCGGAGCTGCGGCGGGCGGCCCGCAGTGGCAGCTGCCGACGACCCCGCGGCCGTCTCCGAGTTATGCGCGTCCAGGGATCTGTTCCAGCCTTGGCACAGCGCCAAACCGCGCCCGGCGCGGCCCTCCGGGCCGCCCGAGGCCAGCCGGCCTGCGCTTGCTGAGGGCGCGCCGGCCGGCCTCGGAAAAAACCAGAGCTGTCGGTTGGCGCCGCCGGCATGTGTCAGTTGGAGTTCCCCGACACCGCCGTAACACCCCGTCACCCACGCGTGACATCTGTCCCGCCACACTGGATCCGCGATGTATGCGCTCCCCACCCTCTGCAAGGCCCGGAACCTGCCGTTGAAGCGGCCGGTGTGTGCGATCTGCGTGGATCGGACGCGTGGGCGAACCGAGGAGGTGCGGCTGGGGTATCGCGTCACCGTCTGGCTGTGCCCGGGCCATGCGGCGCAGGCGTTCCAGACGAAGCGGGGTGGGCGCGACTTCGTGCGGACGCTGATGGGGGTGTGGCAGGCGAACGGGTGCATGACGGCCGCGCGGCACCGAGCGCTCGATGCGCACCTGGCGCAACTGCGGGCACACCCGGACCGTCCGCGGCCGGGAAGCTATGCGTGGCCGGAGCTGCGCCGCCGCCTGGAGGCGCGATACGCGGCAGGCGCCGCGCCGCTCGATCCGTCGCAACTGGGCGACCGGCCGTGCCATAACTGCACCGCTCACTCCCCCAGCCGGCGCACCCTCCAGCGCTGGCATTCCGAGCGCCGCTGGCTCGGCCGCCCGCCGTAGCGGCGCTGCCACCGGGAGCGGGCACGCGGCGGTACGCTCCGTCGCATGACAGAGGTGACCGAAGCACGAGAGCTGTGGGGCGCCGAGACGCGCAAGGCCGTCGAGAACTTCCCCGTCTCCGGCGAGCCGATCCCGGCCGCCGTGATCCACTGGCTGGGCCGGATCAAGGCCGAGGCCGCGCGCGTGAACGCCGACCTGGGACTGCTCGACGCCGACCTCGCGGCCCGGATCGCCGCCGCCGCCGACCAGGTGGGCGAGGGCGGTTACGACGACCAGTTCCCGATCGACGTCTTCCAGACCGGCTCGGGGACGTCGTCGAACATGAACGCGAACGAGGTGATCGCAAACCTCGCCGGCGAGGGCGTCCACCCGAACGACCACGTGAACATGGGCCAGTCGTCGAACGACGTGTTCCCCTCGGCGGTGCACCTCGCCGCCCTCGACCGGATCGTCCACGATCTCGACCCGGCCCTCGAGGTGCTGGCGGAGGCGCTCGCGGCCAAGGCGGTGGAGTTCGCAGACGTCGTCAAGTCGGGCCGCACCCACCTGATGGATGCCGTCCCGGTCACCCTGGGGCAGGAGTTCGGCGGCTACGCGGCCCAGATGCGCGAGAGCCGCGCCCGCGTCGCTGGGACGCTCGAGCGGCTCGGCAAGATCCCGCTCGGCGGCACCGCCGTCGGCACCGGCCTGAACACGCATCCCGAGTTCGCCGAGCGCGTGCGTGCGCGCCTGACTGCCGCCACGGGCCTTGCGATCCACCCGCCCGCCGACCCGTTCGAGGCCCAGGCCAACCGTGACGGCCTCGTCGAGGCCTCCGGGGCGCTGCGGTCGGTCGCCGTCTCGCTGACGAAGATCGCGAACGACCTGCGCTGGATGGGCTCCGGCCCCCGCGCCGGCCTGGCCGAGCTGATCCTGCCGGAGCTGCAGAAGGGCAGCTCGATCATGCCGGGCAAGGTGAACCCGGTCATCCCCGAGGTGGCCTGCCAGGTGGCGGCACAGGTGATCGGAAACGATGCCGCGATCGCCGTCGGCGGCCTGCAGGGCAACTTCGAGCTGAACGTGCAGATCCCGCTCATGGCGCGCAATCTGCTCCAGTCGATCCACCTGCTCGCCTCGGCCTGCCGGCTGCTCGACGAGCGCTGCGTGCGCGGGATCCAGGCGAACCTCGAGCAGAACGAGCACCACGCCGAGGCGTCGCTCGCGGTCGCGACAGCGCTCAACCCCTACATCGGCTACGACGCTGCGACCGCGATCGTGAAGGACGCCGCCGGCTCGGGCCGCTCGCTGCGCGAGGTCGCTCGCGAGCATGGCGTGTCGGAGGAGATCCTGGACAAGGCGCTCGATCTGCACGCGATGGCGCACGGCAGCAACACGGGCGAGGCGTGAGCATGGATGTCCTCGTCCTGCAGCACATCGCCTGCGAGCCCCCGGGCGAGTACGAGACGGTGCTGCGGGAACGCGGGGCGAGCCTGCACCGGGTCGAGCTCGACGAGGGTGAGCCGCTGCCGCCGTTCGCCGACTTCGACGCGATCGTCGCCATGGGCGGCCCGATGAGCGTGAACGACGACGCCGAGCTGCCGTGGCTGACCGCCGAGAAGCGCGCCATCGGCGAGGCGGTGCGGGCGGGCATGCCCTACTTCGGCGCCTGCCTGGGCGTGCAGCTGCTCGCCGCGAGCCTCGGTGCGCGGGTCTACGCCGGCCCGGATCCCGAGGTCGGCGTGCTGCCGGTGACGCTGACCGACGAGGGCGCCGCCGATGCCCTCTTCGCCGGCCTGCCGCGCTCATTCCCGACGCTGCAGTGGCACGGCGACACGTTCGACCTGCCGGACGGCGCGACGCTCCTGGCCTCCTCGCCGGCCTACCCGAACCAGGCCTTCCGGTACGGCCGGACCGCCTACGGCATCCAGTTCCACATCGAGGTGCTGCCCGACATGGCCCGGGAATGGGCGACGGTGCCGGAGTACGCCGGGTATGCCGACCGCGTGCTCGGCGACGGCGGCATGGCGCGCCTCTTGGCCGACTTTGACGCGGCGCAGGCCGGCATGCGCACGACCGGCCGCACGATGTTCGAGCGCTGGGCCGAGCTTGCCGTCCCCGTCGCCGGATAGCCGCTTCCTGGCCCTGCGGTTCGCGGCCCAGGACGCGACCGACTTCGCGATGACCGACGCGCAGGTGCGGCGGTTCATCGAGCTGCACGACGCGGGTGCCGGCGAGGACGAGATCGCCGCCCAGCTCGAGGTCGAGCCGGAGGTGGCCGCGGCGCTCGTCAAGGCCGACGGCGCCCAGGCGCTGGCGCACCGGATCGCGGTGGGCGACGAGCCGATGTACCCGGTGCCCGAGCCGGGCGATCGCGTCACCGATCTGCGCAGCGGCTCCTCATGGGTGCCGATCGGGGTGCTCGTGCTGGTGCTCGTGGGCGTGATCGTCTACGCCCTCGTGCGCTGAGCCCGATCAGGCGCGGGTGCGGGCCGCGACGAAGCTCTTCACGTGCGCGCCGGTCTCGGCGAGCGCGTCCCACAGCGGGATGTGGCCGCCCGGCACGACCTCGACCCGGCATCGGCGCAGCTCGGCAGCGGCGCGCTCGGCATCGGCAGCGCTGAGAACATCGGAGCGATCGCCCCGGACGATCAGCACCGGGCAGACGATCTCCTTCAGACTCCCGACCGGCTCGGCCAGCGACTCGAGCGCCTCTGCCGCCGCCGCGTGGCTGTAGCGGAACCGCAGGCGTCCGTCGTTGTCGACCACGAGGTGCTCGGCCACGTCCTCCTCGACCAGGACACGCGGCGTGTGCAGGCGGCCGGCATAGCCGGGCCAGGCTTCGATCGCGGCGTCGGCGCTCGCGAACACGCCCCCGGCCCGTTCGGCCTCGGCCAGGGCGAGGATGCGGTCGACCGGCGGAGAGAGCGGCGGGTCGAGCAGCGCGAGCCCGGTGACGCGCTCGCCGTGCCCGGCGGTGTACTCCAGGGCGACGCGGCAGCCGAACCCGTCCCCCACGAGCATCGCCTGGTCGACGTCGGCCGCGTCGAGCACCTCGTCCAGGTCGAGCGCATGTTGGGGGATCGAGTGCGGGCCCGACCACGGCGAGCGGCCGTGACCGCGCAGGTCATAGGCGATGACACGGCGGTGTCCCGACAGCATCCGCGCGAGCCGCTCGAACCGGCGCGCGTGGGCGCGGGCGCGGTGGACGCACACCACGGGCGGCAGGTCCTCGGCCCCCCACGCGAGGATGTGGAACCTGCTCACGGCCGTACTTTAAGACAGTGTTGACGTGGCGGCCGCTTTCCGGGCATGTGCCCGGTCGACCGTCTAAGCTCTCCGCTCATGCCGGTGCTCCCACGGTCAGAGCTGCGCTGAAACCGCCATGCGGGTCCTGATCCTCTCCGCCCCTGTGGGCGCCGGGCACGATGCCGCTGCCCGCGGCGTGGCCGCGGAGCTGCGTGCGCGCGGCCACGAGGTGGAGATCGACGACGGCCTCGCCCTGCTCGGGCGCGGCGTCCACAAGCTGGTGGTCGACGGCTATCACTGCCAGATCGAGTATGCACCGTGGTCGTGGCGCGTGCTGTATCGCGCCACCCGCTCACGCAAGCTGATCCGCCTGTTCGGCGTCGCGCTCGCGGTGCGCGGCGGCGGGCCGCTGCTCGAGCGCATCGACCAGGGCGAGTACGACCACGTCGTCTCGGCCTACCCGGTCGTGTCGATGGTGCTCGCGCGGCTGCGCCGCACCGGGCGGCTGAGCGTCCCCTGCTGCGCGCTCATCACCGACTTCGACCCGCACCCGGCGTGGGTGCATCCCGAGCTCGACGACAACCTCGGCGTGGGCCGGACGTGCGTGACCGGGATGCGGGCCGTGCGCCCGCCCGTTCCCCAGCTCGACATCCCGGCGAGCATGCGGCCGCAGATGCGCCGCCGGCTCGGGATCGAGCCCGGCGAGCGGGCCGCGCTGATCGTCGGCGGCGCGTGGGGCGTCGGCAACCTCCAGGGCGCCGCGCGGGCGGTGACGAGCGCCTCCGGCATGCGGGCGGTCGTCGTCACCGGACACAACAGCGGCCTCGAGGCTCGCCTGGCCGGCGACGGATCGCTCGGCGAGGCTGTCGTCTTCGGGTTCACCGATCTGATGCCCGAGCTCATGGCCGCGTGCGACGTCCTGGTTGCGAACGCGGGCGGCCTGACCTGCCTCGAGGCGTTTGCCGCCGGCCTGCCCGTGGTGATGTTCGACCCGCTGCCCGGCCACGGCGAGGACAACAGCCGTCACATGGAGCGGGCCGGCATGGTCACCGCCACGGCGTCGGCCGCCGACCTGTCCGCCCTTCTGGCCGATCCGGGGTTCTGGGAGCTCACGTCCGCCGCGACCGCGGCGGCCGCCACGGCCCTCTTCGAGCGCCCCTGCACGGCCGAGTGCCTGGCCGACCTGCGGCCCTCCGTCGGGCCGACGCGTGCGTTCGTGCGCGCCCGCCGCGTCGCTGCCCTGACGGCGACGGTGATGGCCCTCGGCATGTCCGACCGTGTCGCCGACGCCGTCGCCACGACGCCCGTTCACGCACCGGGCACGGCCATCGAGCACGTATGGGAAGGCCGCTGAGGAGGCTCGCCGCCGCGGCGTTCGCGGCCCACGCCTCACCGGGGCTGGGAGCGGTGGGGCGGTTGTGGTATCCCGGTGTCGTCAGGCATCTGGACGCCGGCTCTGGCGCGGTCGCGCTGACCTTCGACGACGGCCCGCACCACGACGGCACGCCGGCCGTGCTCGCCGAGCTCGACCGGCTCGGCCTGTGCGCGACGTTCTACGTCGTCTCGTCGCAGGCGCGCCGGCATCCAGGGGCGCTGCGCGAGATCGTCTCGGCCGGGCACGAGCTCGGGCTGCATGGCGGCCGGCACCTGCCGCATCCGCTCGTGCCGCCGCTCGTGCTCGAGCGCATGCTCGCCCGCGCACGCAGCGAGGTCGAGGATCTGGCCGGAGTGGGCGTTCGTTCCCTGCGCGCACCGTTCGGCGCCGCGAGCCTCTCGACGCTGCGCTTCGCCCGCCGCAGCGGCCTGCCGCTCGTCAGCTGGTCACGCTGGGGGCGCGACTGGGAGCCGCGCGCGACGCCCGGGGCGATCGCGCAGCGTGTGGCCGCGGGCGCGACCGCGGGCGACATCCTGCTCCTGCACGACTCCGACGCGTATTCGGCCCGTGGCTCGTGGCAGCGCACCGTTGCCGCGCTGCCCGCGATCGCAGAGTCCCTGGCGACGGCCGGTCTGCCGACCGCGCTCGTGGGTGAGTCCCTGGAAAAGCGGGGACAGTCCCCGTAGACCGGGACGGTCCCCAGACGTCCTGAACCCGAATCGGGGTCAGACCCCGACCGCCGGAACGGTGGCTCTGTGCGCCTCCGTCACAGGGGCCGTCTCAGTGCGCGACGGCGCGGGCGCCGCCTGCCGCGGCCAGTCGCTGCTCCTCGGCGCGGTAGCTCGAGCGCACGAGCGGCCCGGCGAACACCGAGCCGAAGCCCATCGCCTCGCCCGCCTCGCGGTAGGCGCGGAACTGCTCCGGCGTGACCCAGCGGTCGAGCGGCAGGTGGCGCTCGGTCGGCTGCAGGTACTGGCCGATCGTGACGACGTCGACCCGGTGGGCGCGCAGGTCGCGCATCACGCCGACGATGTCGTCGTCGCTCTCGCCCATGCCGACGATGATCCCCGACTTGGTCATGAGCGGCGGCCGGGCGGGGTAGAGCTCGGCCCAGACATCCTTCGCGCGGTCGAGCAGGTCGAGCGCCTTGCGGTAGTCGCCCTTGGGCCGCACGCGCCGGTACAGGTGCTCGGCAGTCTCGATGTTGTGGTTGAAGACGTCCGGCGCCGCCTCGAGCACGGTGCGAAGCGCCCCAGCGCGGAAGCCGAGGAAGTCGGGCACGAGCACCTCGACGCCGCACTCGGGGCTGGCGCGGCGGATGGCGCGGATCGTCGCCGCGAAGTGCCCGGCGCCGCGGTCGGGCAGGTCGTCGCGGTCGACCGATGTGACGACGACGTGGCGCAGGCCCATGCTCTGCACCGCGCGGGCGACCCGCAGCGGCTCGAGCGGCTCGGGTGCCGCCTCGGGCCGGCCCGACGTGACGGCGCAGTACCGGCAGGCGCGGGTGCAGACGTCGCCCATGATCTGAAACGTGGCCGTGCCCCGGCCCCAGCACTCGCCGATGTTCGGGCAGCGGGCCTCCTCGCACACGGTGTGAAGGCCGCCCTCGCGCATCAGCCCGCGCAGCTCTCCGAAGCGGCCGTTTGCCGACGGCGCGCGCACCGTCATCCAGGCGGGGCGGTCCTTCTGCAGCTCAGACCAGGGCATGGTCCTCCAGCGGGACGCGATCGAGGTCGAGGTCGAACGCCTCGGCGAGCGCGCGCAGAAGCGGCGCGCGCACCTCGGCGGTCGTGACGGGGCGGCCGGTCTCGGCGCTGATCGACGTGAAGCTCGCTCCCCGCAGGCCGCAGGCGTCGAAGAGGTCGTACACGGCCAGGTCGAGGTCGACGTTGATCGCGAGCCCATGGCTCGTCACCCAGCGCGCGCAGCGCACGCCGATCGAGGCGATCTTGCGGTCGCCGGCCCAGACGCCGCTCTGGTGCGGCTCCTCCACCGACCGGCCCTCGACGCCGAACTCGTGAAGCGTCGCGACGATCGTCTGCTCGAGGCCGCGCACGTGCCGGCGCAGGTCGCGCCCGCGGGCGTTCAGGTCGAGGATCGGATAGCAGACGAGCTGTCCCGGGCCGTGATAGGTCGAGCGGCCGCCGCGCGGAACGTCCACGATGTCGATCCCGCGGGCCGCGTACTCGGACTCCGCGAGCGGCAGCTCCTCGGCGCGCACCGCCCGCGAGCCGAGCGTGATCACCGGCTCGTGCTCGAGCAGGAGCACGGTGTCGGGGATCGCCTGCTGCGAACGCGCGGCGGCCAGCTCCTGCTGCAGGCGCAGCGCCGCGCCGTAGGGGGTCAGCCCCGGCAGGTCGTACAGATATGCGCCCTCGCTCACGGCTCGCTAGAGGCCGTAGGCCTGCTCGTCCCAGCGCTCCAGGTTCTGCTTCACCTGGGCCATGAACTGGGCCGCGTACGCCCCGTCGACCAGCCGGTGGTCGTAGCTGAGGCACAGGAACATCATGTGGCGGATCGCGATCGCGTCGTTGCCATGCTCGTCGGTGACGACGACCGGCCGCTTCACGATCGCCTCGACGTCGAGGATGGCGACCTGGCCCTCGGGGATGATCGGCGTGCCGATCAGCGCCCCGAACACGCCCGGGTTCGTGATCGTGAAGGTGCCGCCGCTCATCTCGTCGGGCGAGAGCGTCTTGGTGCGGGCCTTGTCGGCGAGCTCGATCACCGACCGCGAGAGGCCGACGATGTTCTTCTCCTCGGCGTGCTGGATCACCGGCACCATCAGGCCCTTGGAATCGTCGACGGCCACGGCCATGCCCAGGTTCACGTACTTCTTGATCAGGGCGGTCTCGCCGTTCACCTCGGCGTTCACCCACGGCCAGCGGCCGATGGCGTCGATGGTGGCGCGGGCGACGAAGGGCACGTAGGTCAGGTTGACGCCGTGGCGCTTCTGATACTCCGGCTTCCACTTCTTGCGCAGGTTGACGACGCCGGTCATGTCGACCTCGATCACGGTGGTCACCTGCGCGGCCGTCTCGAGCGAGTGGCGCATGTGCCGCGCGATCACCTTGCGGATCGTGTTGAAGCGGTAGAGCTCCTCGCCGGGGCCGGCCTCGCCGGCGCCGACCACCTCGACGGACGCGGCTGCGGCCGTCTGGGCCGGAGCCGAGGGGGCGGGTGCGGGGGCGGCGGGAGCCGACGTGTCGGGCGCCTCGGGCGGGGCGAAGTGGGGCACGTCATGCACCTGCGGCTGGACGGGCGCGGCGGTGGCGCCGGACTCGATGAACTGCTGCACGTCCTTCTTCGTCACGCGGCCGCCGCGGCCGGTGCCGGGGATCGCGCCGATGTCGAGGCCGTGCTCGGCCACCATGCGGGCGACGACCGGGCTCACGAACGTGCGCCCGTCGCCGTTGTGTCCGTTGCCCTCATGCGGAGCGGCAGCTGCCGACTCCGACCGGGTGCCTGGCACCGGTCCCTCGTCGCCGCCGCGTGGCACCGATGCCGTGACCTCCTGGGGGCCCTCATTGGCACCTTCGCCGGTGCCTGGCGCCGACACCGCTCCATCTCCACCGCCGTCGGAGGCGGCTTCGTCGCCGCCGTCGCCGCCGATGTCGATCACGGCGATGCGGGTGTTCACGGGCACGGTCTCGCCCTCGCCCGCGAACAGCTCGCGCACGATGCCGGTTGCCGGCGAGGGCACCTCGGTGTCGACCTTGTCGGTCGAGATCTCGACGATCGTCTCGTCGGCCTCGATCGTCTCGCCGACGGCCTTGGCCCAGCGTGTGATGGTTCCTTCCGAGACGCTCACGCCCATCTGCGGCATGACGACGTCGACGAGTGTTCCAGTTGCCATGGGGCTCAGCTCCTCGGGGTCATCAGTAGGCGGACAGCTTCTCGATCGCGGCGACCACGTCGGCCACCTGGGGCAGGAAGGCCTTCTCGAGCGGTGGTGAGAACGGTACCGGCGTGTCCGGCGCGGTGACGCGAACGACGGGGCCGTCGAGCAGCTCGAACGCCTCCTCGGCGATGGTGGCGGCGATCTCCGCCCCGAATCCCGCTGTGTGGGTGTCCTCGTGCAGCACGATCACCTTGCTGGTCTTCGCCACCGAGTCCAGCACCGCCTGCCTGTCCCACGGGGTGACCGTGCGCAGATCGACGATCTCGACCGACGTGCCGTCCTTCTCCGACACCGCGTCGGCGGCCTCCTCGGCCGTGTAGACCATGGCGCCGTAGGTGATGATCGTGAGGTCCGTCCCCTCGCGGTGCATGCGGGCCTGGCCGAACTCGACCGTGTGCTCCCCGTCGGGCACCTCGCCCTTGATGCGGCGGTACAGGTGCTTGTGCTCGAAGTAGAGCACCGGATTCGGGTCGCGGATGGCCTGGATCAGCAGGCCCTTGGCGTCGGCCGGCGTGGCCGGGCAGACGATCTTGAGGCCCGGGCAGTGGGCGAAGAAGCCCTCGGGGTTCTGCGAGTGGAACGGCCCGCCGGAGAAGCCGCCGCCCGACGGCAGCCGCACGACCATCGGCACCGGGGTACCCACCCGGTAGTGCTGCTTGGCGGCCACGGTCACGAGCTGATCGAACGCGCACGAGACGAAGTCCGAGAACTGCATCTCGCACACCGGCCGCATGCCCATGAGCGCGGCGCCGGTGCACGAGCCGACGATGGCCGTCTCCGACAGCGGCGAGTCGATGACCCGGTCCTCGCCGAACTCCTGCAGGAAGCCCTGGGTGACCTTGAACGCCCCGCCGTAGACGCCGATGTCCTCGCCGATCAGAAACACGCGCGAGTCGCGCCGCATCTCCTCGCGGAGGCCGTCTGAGATCGCCTGCAGGTACGTCTTGGTCGCCAACCTGGCCTCGCTATCGGTGGTGGGGGGTGTCGAGCTCGTCCGGCTCGGCGTACACGCCGGTGAAGAGCTCCGCCGGCTCGGGGAGGGGGCTCTGCTCGGCAAGCTTCATCGCCTCGTTCAGGAGCCGCTTCACGTCGACGCCGATCTCGTCGTCGCGCACCTCGTCGAGGATGGCCTGCTCCTTCAGCCAGCGCCGGTAGCGCTCGATCGGATCCTTCTTGGCGTAGGCCTCGAGCAGCTCGCGCGGCACGTAGAAGGCGTCGTCGTGCACGGCGTGGCCCTCCATCCGCAGCGTCACGAGCTCGAGCAGCGCCGGGCCGCCGCCCTCGCGGGCGCGCTCGATCGCGGCGTGCGCCTCGCGGTAGACGGTCAGCACGTCGGTGCCGTCGACGACCACGCCCTCGAACCCGTAGGCGGCCGCACGGTCGGCCAAGTGGTCGACGCCGAACTCGGACCGGTTCGGGGTCGAGTAGGCGTACTGGTTGTTGTCGCAGATGAAGACGACCGGAAGCTTGTGCACGCCCGCGAGGTTCATCGCCTCGTGCGCATCGCCGCGGGCCATCGCGCCGTCGCCGCTCCACGCGACCGCCACGCGGTGCTCACGCCGGATCTTGAACGCCAGCGCGCAGCCGACCGCGACGGGCATGAGCGCCGGCAGGTGGCTCACCATCGCGATCAGGCCGAGGCGGATGTCGGCCATGTGCACGTTGCCGTCCTTGCCGGCGGCCAGGCCGTCGCTGCGGCCCATGTACTGGGCGAAGATGCGCCAGGCCTCGGTGCCGCGCGTGACGTGCACGCCCATGTCGCGCTGGATCGGCGCGCCGACGTCGTCGGGTCGCATCGCGGTGGCCACGCCGACCGACGCGCCCTCGTTGCCGCGGCCGGTGTAGAAGCTGCCCGGGATCTTGCCCTGGCGATACAGGATGTGGCCGCGCTCCTCGATGCCGCGGGTGATCAGCATGTTGCGGTAGATGGTGAGGAGATCCTCACGGTCGAGATCCGCCTGCTTGATGTCCGCCGCCGAGGATACCGGCGTGGCTTCACGGGCTACCGCCATGCTTCTGCGCAGTCTACCCGGCGCGCGCGACGCACCACATCACCCGAACGCGGCACGCCGCCGAACGGCGCGGATCGGTGTGCAAGAATCGGGCTATGGGATACGACCGCAGCCGCGAGCTCGGCGATCGGTGCGGGTTCTGCCTGCGCTGCGGCTGGGGCCGGCGGTTCATGGGCCAGAACGCCGACACGCTCCCCACCGCGTGCCCGGACTGCGGCGGCGAGGTGATCACGGCGTGCCCTCGCTGCGGCGCCGGCATCCGGTCGCTGATGGCGCTCACCTGCTCGGAGTGCGACGCCGAGCTGCGGCCGGCGCAGCTCTTCGGCGGCGACATCCGCCGAAAGCCCGAGCGGCACCGGCGGCTTGACGCCCGCGGCTCCGCACGCGATAACGAGAGGACAGCGTTGTGAGTCTTGCGATCCTCCTCCCCATACTCATCGTCACCGTGGGAGCCCTGGTCGCGTCGATCCTGCTCGCCCTTCGCGAGCACCGGCGTGCCCGCGGGCTCGCCGACGAGCTCCAGCTCGCCCGGACCGAGGCGACCCTGCTCGAGCGCCGCGACGACGGCACCGGCCTCTGGAACAGCCGCTTCTTCGTCGAGGCGCTGACCCGCGAGATCGAGCGCTCGCGCGCATACGACCGCCCGGTCGCGCTCGCGCTCGCGAGCGTCGACGACGTCGCGGCGGATGAGATCGAGACGTCGATGCGCACGCTCGGCGCCGCGATCGGCGGCAGCGTCCGCGCCCTCGACGTCGCCTGCCGCGTGGGCACGACCGAGTTCGGCGTGATCATGCCCGAGACCGACAGCAAGTCCGCTTCGGTGGCGTCGGAGCGGGTGCTGCGCGCGATCGCCCGCGCGCGCACCGAGGGCGGATCGACCCCGCAGGCCGCGGTCGGCATCGCCGCCTGCCCGGCCCACGCCGAATCGTTCGAGGAGCTGGTCGAGCGGGCCGGCTCGGCGCTTCGAAGCGCCCGCCGCGCCGTCCGCGAGGAGCCGGTAAAGCCCGGCACCGTGCCGGTGGCGATGGCCGTCTGGGACGACGAGGACTAGCCGCACCAAACGGGGTCAGACCCCTTTTGGTGCGCGGCGGTCGTATCCGGGCGTTGGACTGTCCGCTCTACACCGTCCAGGACGGTCGGATCGTGCGCATCGCCGGCCACGACGACGTGCTGGGCGTCCTGCGGCAGCGCGGTTTGGAGCTCACCGTCCAGAACGAGGAGCAGCCGCACCAAAAGGGGTCTGACCCCTTCCGGTGCGCCTTCGCTGAACACGATGAACAATCGGTGCCTGGCACCGGATATTCGTGAGTAGCATCCCGCCGGTGGAGCGGCTCGCCGACGGCATCTGGCGGTGGACGGCGCGGCATCCGGAGTGGCATCCCGGTAGCTGGGGCGCCGAGGTTGGCTGCTATGCGCTCACGGGCGGCGGGCGCACCGTCCTGATCGATCCGCTCGCGCCGGAGGGCGATGCCGGCTTCTGGCCACGCCTTGACGGCGTCGTCACGGGCGAGGTGGTCGTCCTGATCACGATCGGATACCACCTGCGAAGTGCCGAGGACGTCGTCGCCCGCTACCCGGGCACGAGCGTGTGGGGGCACCGTAACGTCGGCCGGCGCATGGCCGATGCGACGGCGTTCCGCGAGCTCGCGCCCCAGAACACGCCCGCCGGCGTGCGCGCATTTGCGATCGGGCGCCCGCGCCGGGCCGAGCTGCCCGTGCTCGTCGAGTCGCACGCGGCGCTCGCCTTCGGGGACGCCGTCGTCGGCACCGACACGGGCCTGCGGATGTGGTGCAACGAGCCGGTCGACGAGCGCCGGCTGCGCTTCTACGCCGAGCGGTTCGGGCCGACGCTCGAGCCGATCCTGGCCGAGGACGTCGACGCGGTGCTCGTCACCCACGGGCCGGCGGTCGCGCGCGACGGCCGGCGGGCCCTCAACGATGCGATCACGCAGCCGCCCTGGTACCACCGCGGCTAGCGAGGCTCAGCTTCGGATCTCGGAGAAGTGGATCACGGTGACCGTGTCGTCCTCGGTCACCTCGCGGTTGTACAGCTGGCCCATGAAGTGGGTGAACTCGTCGATGTGGCGGATCTCGGGGTTGTCGTGCTGGATCTCGCGCGGGGAGACCTCGCGCAAGGGCTTGACCTCGACCTTGTCGATCACCGCGTCGAAGACCTTCTCGCGGACCCCGAAACGCTGCCCGACGAGCACGTAGACGACCTGCCCCTTCTTGTACTTGCCGCTCTTGTCGCCGAGCCGGATCGTGGCCGTCTTGCGATGGTGGCGCAGCTGGTCGGCGACGACGGGCGAGTAGAAGTTGATTGCGTTCACAGGCGCGTGCATCATATCGACCGGTCTCCGCCGCGCCCATTCGCGGCTCGGCTACGCTCGGGCGATGCGACGCCAGCCCCGAGTCGTCTACTGGGTGGTCTTCCTCGACGCCCTGCTCATGTTCGCGATCGTCCCGCTGCTGCCGGGGTATGTGCACGACCTGCACCTCTCGAAGACCCAGGCGGGCCTCGTGGTCGGGATCTACAGCGGCGCGGTGCTCGTGTTCTCGGTGCCGGTGGGCTATCTGGCCGCCAGGGTCGGCGCCCGCCCGCTGACCATCTTCGGCGTCGCGCTGCTCGCCGCCGCGACCTTCGGCTGCGCATTCGCGCACGGGTTCTGGCCGCTTCTGGCCGCTCGCACGGGCCAGGGCCTCTCGTCGGCGATCTCGTGGACGGCGGGGATGGCGTGGCTCTCGGAGGCGAGCGAGCCCGGCAGCCGCGGGCGCGTGCTCGGCACGGCGATGTCCTTCGCCACGGTCGGCACG
>DASXZF010000140.1:0-12804 GCA_036502065.1 Gaiellales bacterium | reverse complement strand
GACCCCAGCGGTACCGGCGGTGAGAACGCAACGCTCGACATCAGCGACGACGACACCGCCGACGGCGACTCGCAGAGCCAGGATCTCGGCGGCACGGGAGTCGCCAACCAGTTCTCGCTGACGACGCCGTCGGACTTCGGCGACGTCCTCGTCGGGCAGACCACGCCTGACCAGACCGTCACGGTCACGAACAACACCGACTACAACGCCAACCCGACCGGGCCGACGATCAGCGGCGCCAACCAGGGCGACTTCGCGATCGACTCCAACGGCTGCGGCGGGAGCGTCGGCGCCAACGCATCGTGCACGTTCAATGTCAACTTCTCGCCCAGCGGCACGGGCAGCGAGCACGCCACCCTGAACGCCGGCGGCCAGTCGGTGTCGCTCACGGGCACGGGCATACAGGCCAACGCCAACGTCAGCCCGGGAAGCATCGCATTCGGCAGCCAGCCGGCGTCGACGGTCTCGCCCACCCGCAACATCACGCTCCAGAACACCGGCAGCGCCCCGCTCACCTACGGATCGGTCACGTTCACCGGCAACACCGGCGACTTCGCCGTCTCCGACAGCGCCTGTCAGGGCGCCGTCCTGCAGCCCGGCGACCAGTGCATCATCACGGCGGCGTTCAACCCGACGACGACCGGCAGCCGCAGCGAGACGGTCACGGTGCACGACAACGATCCGAACAACCCCACCCAGACGGTGAGCCTCACGGGCACAGGCACGCCCTCGTCGGTCGGCTTCAGCCCCGGCAGCGTCACGTTCGTGAATCCCGTGGTGGCCGGCCTCGCGTCGCCGGTGCACAGCGTCACGATCACGAACACGACCAGCAGCAACCTGCCGATCTCGAGCATCACGCTCACGGGGACGAACCCGAAGAACTTCATCCGCAGCGCCGATATGTGCACCGGGCAGTCGCTCGCGCCGAACGCGACCTGCACGGTCCACATCGAGTTCGCGCCGACCGCGGCGGGCAACCGCACCGCCTTCCTGCAGGTGAACGACACCGGCCCGATCTCGCCTCACAGCCACGAGGTGACGCTGACCGGCAAGGGCACCTTCCCGAACGATGCGAAGTCGGTGCGGGCATCGGTCGGCTGCAGCAGCACCCGGTTCACGTGGGTGCCGCCAACGGCGACCCGCTTCGCCGGCGTGCGCGTCGTGCGCAACCGTTTGCACTATCCCGCCAACGTCACCGACGGCACCGCCGTCCCGCGTTCGAACGGCTCTGCGTCGAACATCCGGCTCAAGCACTTCACCACGTACTACTACCGCGTGTTCGCGTCATACCACTCAAAGACACGACCCTCGCAGATCAACTACTCGGCCGGCGTCCGGCTGAAGCTCCGCACCGGCGAGATCTGTACGCCGCAGAACGGCGCCCGCAGCAAGGATCTGACGCCGAACTTCACCTGGCTCGCCTCGGCGACCCGCAGCGGCTACGCCTTCGTGCTCCAGCGCGGCGAATCGACGATCGACATCAACTACACGAAGAAGACGTCATTCCAGCTGCGCTCTTCGTGGCGCTACAAGGCTGCCACACACCGGCTCGTCAAAGGTAAGACGTACACGTTCTTCCTCTACGCCTACCCGGCGTCGCACCCCGACGGCACGCTGATCGGCCAGACGACCTTCACGATCACGTAATGCGTCGCGGTCACGGTGGGCGGTAGCCCAGCGCGACCGAGGTGAAGAACACGATCTGGGCGGTGGGCGCGAAGATGACGTACGCCCGGTGCCACGACTCGCGGCGAAGGCCGATGTCGGCCATCACGAACGCGAGCGGAAAGGCGACCAGACCGAACCGGCCGACCGACTGCAGCACCGACGAGAGCAGCGGCATCGCGAACACCCCCGCCACGAACAGCACATCCTCGGCCCGGGTCGCGCGGAACCGCTCCTGCCGGATCAGGGGCACGAGCAGGGCCAGGTAGGCGATCACGGTCACCCCGCGGGCGAGGAAGAAGACGTCGCGGGTGGTCGCAAAGCGCCAGAACTGATCGCCCAGGCTGATGAGCGGAAACGCCGGATGCCCGCCCCACTGGGCCTGCACGTGCACCATCCCGAGCGGGTCGCCGGCGCTGTGCTGCAGCCACGCCGCCTGGGTCGCGAACGCGGCCACCGGCGCCGCCGCGAGCAGCCAGGCCGACACGGTCCGGCGCCGCCACGCCCGCAGCACGAGCGGCGGCACGAGAGCCAGGCCGGTGATGCGGGTCAGGCCGGCGGCATAGCCGAGCGGGACGGCCGCGAGGTCACGCTCGCGATCGGAGAGCACGAACATCCACACGGTGGCGGCCAGGAAGGGGCCCTCGCTGTAGGCCATGACGAGCGCGAACGCGTACGGAGACAGCACGAGGTAGAGCACGCTGCGGCGGGCGTGCTCCTCGCTCAGGCGCTCGCGGGCGAGCACGTACAGGCCGACGAGCGCCGCCAGCACGGCCAGGTTCGAGACCAGCAGCGCGGCCACCGCGTCGCCCGTCCGCCCCACCTCGCGCACCACCCGGATCGCGAGCGGGTAGAGCGGGAAGAACGCCTCGAGCTTGCCGCGGTGGTAGCCGACGTGCGAGATGCGGATGTAGAAGACCGAGTCCCAGCCCGTGACGGCACGCACCCACCGCGTCTGCCACGGCTGCAGTGCGCGGTGCCAGCCGAGCTCAACGGTGAGCAGGTAACCCAGGCTCAAGACCGCGAGGCGGCTGGCCGACCATACGACGAGCACGCGCCGCCACATGAGGCGGTATCGTACTGAGCGGGGTAGGTGCGCGTCCGCGCATCCGCCTCGCATCCGGGAGAGGTGGCCGAGTGGCTGAAGGCGCCCGCCTGCTAAGTGGGTCTGGGGGGTAAACCTCCAGCGAGGGTTCGAATCCCTCCCTCTCCGCTTCGCCCCCACGGGTTGTAGGCTTGGCCCGTTCCGCGATGCCCGACCTGCCCCTGACCGGTGGCTGCCTCTGCGGCGGCGTGCACTTCGAGATCGACGCGCCGCTCGTGCACGCCACCTACTGCCACTGCACCCGCTGCCAGCGCCGCACCGGCACGGGCGCATCGGCGCAGGGGCGGATCGTGCCCGGCTCGCTGCGTGTCGTCCGGGGCGCGGAGCTCGTGCGCACCTACCGCCCGCCCGACGGGTTCGCGAAGATGTTCTGCGGCGACTGCGGCTCGGCGCTCTGGAGCCAGAGCCTGGACGATCCCGAGGTGATGAGCGTCCGCCTGGGCGCGTTCGATCTCGACCCCGGCATCCGCCCGGCATTGCGCCAGTTCGTCGCCTACGCCGCGGCCTGGGAGCCCATTCCTGACGACGGCCTGCCCCGGCATTCCGAGCGGCCGCAGGGCTGAGCGTCGCGCTCTTTGCGGTAAACCCCTTTTGGGTATACTTCGTTGCGGTTCTTTCAAATGACTCTAACGGGGGAGTCGCGCGCCCTGGCGTTGCGGCTAGATGAGAGGGCCTTTACCCCCTTTCCCCCCGGTGAGGTGCCACATGGATTCCCCTGCTCCTGGTGTCGCCCGTACCCCCGTCGACGAGCGCTTCTTCCATGAATGGGTCGCGTTCGGAATGCTCGAGCTGGCCGTGTACCTGACGCGGCACGCCCAATTCGCGGCGTACTGCATCGAGCGTGACCTGCGCCGGACGACCCGCCGCCGCGCCGCCTGAGACGTCCCGAATCTAGAGCTTGCGCACGCGCACGGCGGTGCCGTACGCGCAGATCTCGGTCCACGTCCCGCCCATCTCGGACGTGTCGAAGCGCATCGCCAGGATGGCATTGCCGCCGCGCGCCTCGGCCTCCTCGGTCATGCGCTGGACGACCTGCTCGCGGCTGTCCACGAGCGCCTTCGTCATCCCGCGCAGCTCGCCGCCGAGGATCGATTTGAGGCCGGCGCCGATCTGCGAGCCGACGTTGCGCGAGCGCACGGTGAGGCCGAACACCTCGCCGAGCACCTCCTCGACCGCGTAGCCGGGCAGATCATTCGTCGTCGCGATGATCATGGCACGAGACTCTACCCCTCCGCACCGCCCGCCGGGGGATGTCGTCCGCCGCCGGTCGCGCCGATGATGTGAGGATGCGACGCATCGCCACGTGCCTGCTCGCGGCGCTCTGCCTGCTCGCCGCCGCGGGCGGGTCGGCCGTCGCCCGCGCGCTTCCCGCACCGGTGGCCTGTCCGGGCTGCTGGGAGCCGGCGCAGTCGATGAGCTGGCAGTGGCAGCTCGGCGGGACCGTGGACACGCGGGTCCGGGTGCAGATGTACGACATCGACATGTTCGAGGCGACGCCGGCGCTCGTCGCCCGCCTCCACGGTCTCGGCCGCCATGTGGTCTGCTACATCGACGCCGGCGGGTGGGAGCGATGGCGGCCCGACGCAGGCCGCTTCCCGAAGGCCGCCATCGGACGGCCGATGCAGGGCTGGCAGGGCGAGCGCTGGCTCGACACCCGCAACCGCGGCGTGCGCCGGGAGCTCGCGTGGCGCATCGATCGCTGCAGCGCCAAGGGCTTCGACGGGGTCGAGTTCGACAACGTCGCCGGCTACCAGGCCCCGACGGGGTTTCACCTGACGGGCGCCGATCAGCTGCGCTTCAACGTCTGGCTCGCGAACCAGGCCCACCGCGCCGGCCTGGCGGTCGCGCTCAAGAACGACCCCGACCAGGTGCGCACGCTCGAGCCGTACTTCGACATGGAGCTCGACGAGCAGTGCTTCCAGTACTCCGAGTGCGGGCTGCTGCGGCCGTTCATCGCCGCCGGCAAACCGGTGTTCGAGGTCGAGTACGGCCGGCTGGCGCGATCGGGATCGTTCTGCGCCCGCGCGAAGGCGCTCGGCTTCGAGTCGCTGCGCAAGCACCTTGCGCTCGGGCCCTGGCGGATCGCCTGCGGTTAGTCTCCGCCCCGTGGCCGATGCGCCCGCCATCGCCGTCGCCGACCTGCATGTGACGCGCGGGGACTCCGAGGTGCTGCGCGGGATCTCGCTCGAGGTGCCCGCCGGCGCCGTCACCGGGCTGCTCGGCCCGAGCGGCTGCGGCAAGTCGACGCTCATGCGCGCGATCGTGGGCGTTCAGGTGGTGGCGTCGGGGCGGGTGACCGTGCTCGGCGAGCCGGCCGGCTCGCGTCCGCTGCGCTCGCAGGTCGGCTACGTCACCCAGGCGCCGTCGGTGTACGGCGACCTGTCGGTGCGTGAGAACCTGCGCTTCTTCGCCCGTGTGCTGGGCGCCGCGCCCGAGCGGGTGGATGCGGTGATCGCGACGGTCGGCCTGGGCGACTTCGCCGATCGGGTCGTCGGCCGCCTCTCGGGCGGCCAGCGGGCGCGGGTGTCGCTCGCGACGGCGCTCCTGAACGCGCCGCCGCTGCTCGTGCTCGACGAGCCCACCGTCGGCCTCGACCCGGTGCTGCGACGCGACCTGTGGGCGATGTTCAGCGACCTCGCCGCCGCGGGCACCACCCTGCTCGTCTCGAGCCATGTGATGGACGAGGCCGGAAATTGCGACCGCCTGCTCCTGATGCGCGACGGCCGCATCCTGGCCTCTGCGACGCCGCAGGAGCTGCGCCGCGACACCGGCGAAGACGACCTGGGCGCGGCGTTCCTGCGCATGATCGAGCGGGCCGAGGCGGCGGTATGAGCCCGCGGATCGTCGCCGCCACGACCGCCCGCGTCCTGCTCCAGCTGCGCCGCGACCCGCGCACGATCGCCCTGCTGCTCGTCGTTCCGTGCCTGCTCGAGGTGCTCCTGCGCTACGTGCTCGACGGCCAGCCGGAGGCGTTCGACCGCATCGGCGGCCCCCTGCTCGGCATCTTCCCGTTCATCAGCATGTTCCTGGTCACGGCGATCACGATGCTGCGCGAGCGCACCACCGGGACGCTCGAGCGGCTCATGTCGATGCCGCTTGCGAAGATCGATCTGCTGGCCGGGTACGGGATCGCCTTCGGCGGCGTTGCGGCCGTGCAGGCCGCGCTCACCTCGGTCGTCGCCTTCGGCGTGCTCGACCTGCACGTCGCGGGCAGCGAGCTCGCGGTGGCCGGCCTCGCGATCGCAAACGCGGTGCTCGGCATGTCGCTCGGCCTGTTCGTGAGCGCGTTCGCCCAGACCGAGTTCCAGGCGGTGCAATTCCTGCCGGCGACGGTGTTCCCGCAGCTGCTCCTGTGCGGGCTGCTCGTCCCGCGCCGCAATATGTCGTCGTTCCTGCAGGACGTCTCGGACGTGCTCCCGCTGACGTACGCCTACGACGGCCTCGACCGCGTCACGCGCCTCGGCGGCTTCGACGCGACCACCGTCCGCGACCTCCTGGTCGTCGTGGGCGTGACGCTGCTTGCGCTCGCCCTGGGAGCGACGACGCTCCGCCGCCGCACGGCGTAGGAATGGGGCCTGGCCCCTCGGGGCCAGGCCCCGCTTTCTGGCCCCTCGGGGCCAGGCCCCGCTTTCTCGGACTGCTAAGAGGCCTGTCCCCCGGCGCTCAGGCGGGGATCAGCAGCACGCGGCCGTGGACGCCGCGGCCTTCGAGCAGGCGGTGCGCCTCGGCGGCGTCGGCGAGCGGCAGCTGGGTGACGTCGGGCACGGCCAGCTCGTCGACGGCGAGCAGGGTGCAGATGGTCGTCATCGCGTCGCGCAGCGCCGGCCCGTCGAGCGACTCGGAGCCGTAGCCCGTGATGGTCGTCGGCAGCAGCAGCGAGTCGGCGTTCAGCGCAACCTGCGGCCCGGCCACCGACCCGACCGAGCAGAGCCCGCCGCCGGATCGCAGCGCCGCCGCGCAGGGCGCGAACAGCGGCCCGCCGACGGTGTCGAGCACGCGGTCGACGCTGCGGCTTCCGAGCGCCTCGGCGAGGTCGGTCTCGCTCGTCACGATCACCTCGCCGGCTCCGAGCGAGCGCACGTAATCCGCCCGCTCCGGCCGCGACACGACCGCCACCACCTCGGCCGCGTCGAGCGCCCGGCAGAGCGCAACGGCCGCCGAGCCCACGCCGCCGGACGCGCCGGTCACGACCACACGCGCCCCGGCGATCGGGCCGAGCCGGCGCAGGCCCTCATACGCGGTGACGCCGGCGAGCCCGACCGCGGCCACCGCCAGCGGGTCGACATCGGCGGGGACGAACGCCACCGCGTCGGCCGCCACCGTGACGTGCTCGGCATAGCCGCCCGGCCGCTCGGCCCGGACGCCGCCGAGGCCCTGCATCATCGTGACGACGTTCGCGCCGATCGTGCTCGCATCGACCTCGCTGCCCGCCTCGACCACCGTGCCGACGGCCTCGAGGCCGGGGATGTACGGGAACGGGTCGGACCCGCGCACCGGCCAGTTGCCGGCCCGGATCTCGAGATCTGAGTGGTTCACGGCCGTCGCGAAGACGCGCATGCGCACCTCGTCGGGGCCGACTGCGGGCAGGTCGACGTGCTCGAGCCGGAGCACATCCGCCGAGCCGTACTCGTGCATGACGATCGCGCCGCTTCGCACGGGCGTCAGGCTACCGCGTCGCCGATCGGCGAGACGTAGTTCGGGCGCACGTAGGCGGGCTCGAACCCGGCCCGAAGGAGGTTGCGATAGGAGTGCGCGGGGCGGCCGTCGGCGTGCTCGCCCGTCTCGGTGACGATGACGGCCGCCCCGCCGGCGCGCGCCTCGGCGATGCGAGCGGCCATCAGCACCGACTGGCCCCCACGGCGGCGGTGCTCCGGCAGCGTCGCCGCCTGGCCGAGCCATGCGTGCTCGCCATGGATGAACACCGCCGCCCCGGCCACGGGGAGGTCGCCGGCATAGGCCAGGTAGCAGCCCCAGCCCGGGCGGCCCGGAAGCCACCCGAGCATCGCCGCAGCCTCGGGGACGAGGCCGAAGCCGGCGGCGAGCACGGCGACGTACTGCTCCGAGCGCTCGCTCCCGATCCGCTCGGCCCGCAGGTCGCTCGCCGGCTCGAACGGGACCGCGGCCGAGCGCTGGAACTTGACCCAGGCGTAGCCGGGCTCGTAGCCGCGGTCGCGCAGCATGGCGGCGACGTCGGGCTGCGCGCACGGCGCCACCGCGACCGTGTGGCGCACCGAGCCGTAGGTGTCGGCGATCCAGTCGAGCTCGCCGTCGGTCGCGGGCGCCGCAACCCCGAGCCCGAGCACGCGGTTGATGTAGATCTCGTCGATGTCTGCGCGCAGCGCGCAGACGACGCCCCCCGCGCGCTGTGCGTCGGGCCCGAACGCATCGGCGACGGCCTCGGCCTCGACGGTCTCGAGGCCGACCGCGGCGGCGGTCACGTTGGGCGCGGCTGGAGCGCCGGCATGTAGCCCTCGTGCTCGAGCCAGTGGCCGCCGTCGATCGTCAGGTTCTCGCCCGTGATGTAGGCCGCCTGCGGCGCGCAGAGCGCCGTCGCCCACCAGGCGATCTCCTCGACGGTCGCGAGGCGCCCCGCCGGCACCGTCGCCGCCACCCGGGCCTCGTCCTCGGGCGTGGGCCAGAGCGCCGCGCCCGCGCCCTCGGTCGCCGTTGGGCCGGGGCAGATGGTGTTGACGCGGATGCGGTGCGGCGCCCACTCGACGGCGAGCGTGCGCGTCATTGCGAGCAGGCCCGCCTTGGCCGCGGCCGAGTGCACCGTGCCCGGCCCGCCCGTCCATGCGTAGCTTGCGATCACGCTCAGGATCGCGCCACCGTCGCCCTGGGCGATCATCTGCCGGCCGGCCGCGCGGGCGCACAGGAAGCCGCCGTCGAGCACGATCGAGGTCACCGCCCGCCAGCCGTTCGGCGACAGGTCCTCGGCCCGCACGACGAAGTTGCCGGCGGCATCGTTCACGAGCACGTCCAGGCGGCCGAAGCGCTCGACCGCCGCCCCGACGAGCCCATCCACCTGTTCGGGCACGCGCACGTCGGTCGGCTGGGCGGCGGCGCGTCCGCCGCCGGCCTCGATCAGCGCGACGGTCTCGGCCAGCGGCTCGGGCCGGCGCCCGGCGACCACGACGGCGGCGCCCAGACGCGCAAACTCGACCGCCATCGCCCGGCCCATGCCGCTCCCCCCGCCGGTGACGACGGCGACCCGGCCGTCGAAGCTGCCGCTAACCAGCATCGGACGCTCCTTCCTTGCGCGCGATCACGCGCGCGTCCAGCGCCACCGCGCCGGATGGCGTGACGAGCAGCGGGTTGATCTCGATCTCGGCCACGTCGGGGCGCGCCGCCGCCACCTGCGACAGCCTCGCGGCCACCTCCGCCGCCGCGGCGATCGCGAGCGGCGGCCGTCCGCGGCTGCCCAGAAGCAGCGGCGCCCCCCGCAGCGAGAGCATGAGCCGCTCGGCGGCGGCCGTGTCGATCGGAGCCAGGTCGACGGCCACGTCGGCGAAGACCTCGGCGTGGATGCCGCCCAGACCGATCATGGCAATCGGCCCGAAGCGCGGATCGAGACGCGCCCCGACGATCAGCTCGATGCCCTCGTGCAGCGGCGCCATCCGCTCGACAGCGAGCGTGCCCCCCAGCCGCTCGGTCAGATCGCGAACGGCGGCCACGAGAGCGGGCGGGTCGGCGATCCCGACCACGACCCCGCCCGCATCGGATTTGTGCAGCGCGCCGATGGCCTTCACCACCACGGGGTAGCCGAGCTCACCCGCGGCGGCGAGCGCCTCCTCGGGCGTGCGCACCGCGACCGCGGCCGCGAACGGGATGCCCGCGGCGGCCAGCAGCGCGCGGCTGCCGAAGTAGCCGGACTCGATCGGGCCGGTCTGCGCCGGCGGCAGCGCGGGCGCACCGACCGCGTCGGCGGGCAGGCGCAGGCCGGCGAGCACGCCCGCCGCCGCCTCGATGCTGGGGTACACCGGGACGCCGCCGGCCCGGAGCGCGAGAGCGGTAGGCGTGTCGGGATACATGGACTGGGCGACCATCGGCAGGCCTCTGTCTGTCACGGCGGCGGCGATGGCCCGGGCGACGCCGGCCTCGGTGTCGGCGAACTCCTCGGAGTACTGGCTGTAGCCGCCGAAGTAGCCGGTCAGCAGGACGCCGTCGATCTCGCCCGACTCGAGCAGCGTGCGCGTGACCTTGGCGTAGGACATGAAGTCCTGCTCGCCGCCGCCGGCCAGGTCGACCGGGTTTCGCGTCGCCGCCGTGTCCGGCAGCTGGGCGGCCAGGCGGTCGGAGAGCGCATCCGAGAGCTCCGGCAGCTCGAGCCCGGCGGCCGCGGCGACGTCGCAGGCGATCGCGCCGTGCCCACCGCCGTCGCCGACGACCGCGATCCGCCCGCCCTGGAGCGGGCGGGCGCTCACAAGCGCCTGCACGAGGTCGACCATCTGGTGCGGCGTCTGCACGAGGCGCACGCCCGCCGCGCGCGCAGCGGCTGCCACGACGGCCGATCCCGAGACCAGCGCCCCGGTGTGCGACAGCGCCGCGCGCGCACTGGCCTCCGAGGCGCCGACGGTGAGGAGGACGACCGGCTTGCCGGCGGCCGCGGCCGCGTCGATGAAGGCGCGGCCGTCGCGGAAGTCCTCGGCGTAGACGCAGATCACCTCGGTCGCGTCGTGGGCCGCGAACGCCGTCACGAGCTCGGCCAGATCGACGTCGGCCTGGTTCCCGATCGAGGCGAAGCGCGAGAATCCGAGGCCGGCCTCGCGCGCGAGGATGCCGAGCTCGAGCGCGAGGTTGCCGCTCTGCGAGACGAGCCCGATCGTGCCGGGCGGAAACTCGTTCGAGGCCAGGCCGAGATCGGAGCCGGCGTCGTAGACGCCCAGACAGTTCGGGCCGAGCAGCATCGCCCCGGCGGCCCGCACCCGCTCGACGAGCGCCGCCTGGTGCGCGGCCGCCTCACCACCCCTCTCGCCCAGGCCGGCGGTGATGCCGATGAGCGCGCGCGCGCCGGCCGCCAGCGCATCGTCGACGGTCTGCTCGAACGCCGCGGGGGGCACCGAGACGACGACCAGCTCGGGCGCGGCGGGCAGGTCGCGCAGCGATGCGAACGCCGTGCGGCCGAGCACGCTGCCGCCGTTTCGGTTGACGAGATAGACGGGCCGGCGGTGCTCACCCTTGAGCGCGCCGCGGCCGAGCCAGTTGCCCCACTTCGCGGGGTCGTCGGAGGCGCCGACGATGGCAACGGAGGTGGGATCGAAGAGCGGGCGCAGGTCTCGGGTCATGGCGGCGTATGCTCGCATGTCGACTGCATAAAGGTGCCTGGCACCGGTTATTCAGCGCTCCAGGATCGCCCTCGCAGCGGCCCGGCCCGTGCGCACGGCGCCCTCCATGAAGCCGGCCACCCAGTGGTCGGAGCCGGCGACGTAGAACGGCGGCGCGTGCGTGCCGTGCAGCGGCCCGACCGCCATCACGTCGCCCGGCGCCCACTGGGTGACATAGCCGAGGGTGAACGGATCGACGCCCCAGTCGCGCGTCAGGTAGGCGACCGGGTCGGCGGCGCCCGCGCCGTAGATGCGCACGAGCGCCTCGACCACCTCGGCGCGCCGCACCTCGTCGGCCGTCGAGAGGTGGTGCAGCAGCCGCTCGGGCGGGACCAGGATCGAGAGCACCCCCTCGCCCTGCGGCCAGGTCGAGCCGAACAGGTTCTCGCTCTCGCACAGCCCGTTTCGCCCGAGCGCCTGCCAGAACGACGACTCGTACGCCACGACGACCTTGCCCGCGCGGGCATGGCGCTGCCGGCGCAGCGATGCCAGCCGCTGCGGCGAGAGGCCCTCGAGCACGATGTCGCGCAGCGGCCCGACCGGCACCGCGCACACCACGGCGTCGGCGGTCAGGCGCGTGCCGTCGGCCAGGCCGACCTCGGCGCGGCCGTCGACGGCGATCCGGCGCACCGGCGCCCCCAGCCGCAGGCGATCGCCGAGCTCCGCCGCCATCCGCAGCGCGACCGTGGCCGAGCCCTCGACCACGGTCTGGCTCTCCCACACATCCAGGTCGTAGTCGCCGAGCGATCCGGCCGCCGCATCCATGCGCAGCGCCGAGAGCATCGAGACGCGCTCGCCGGAGCCACCGGCGGCGCTCAACGCCGCCACCTCGCGCGCCCGGATCACGGCGGGGGCGGCACCAACCTCGCGCAGCCAGCCGTTCAGCGAGAGCCGGTCGAGCCGCACGGCGTCGGGATGGCTCCACGGGTCGTCGGCATCCACCGTGCGCGAGAGCTCGGCGAAGAGCGCGGCCACGCGCGCGCCGTCGGCGCGATCGGCATCGGTCATCCAGGGGATGTCGTCGCCGCACCAGAGCCCGTCCACGAGATCGAACGTGATCTCGCCCGGGTCGGCGACGTAGCTCGGGCGCAGCGTCAGACCGAGCTCGGCCGCGAGCTCGAGGTAGGCCGTGTGGAAGTCGCCCACGAGCTCGCCGCCGAGCTGCACCACGCGGCCGTCGCCGATCTCGCGCTGCTCGACGCGGCCGCCGGGCCGGTCGCGCGCTTCGACGACGACGACGTCGCAGCCGCCGTTCTGGAGGTCGCGCGCGGCCGCAAGGCCGGCCAGCCCGGCCCCCACCACCAGGACGTCCGTCACCTGGCGTCGGGCCCGTGGATGCGGAGCAGGAGCGCGTGGACGCGGTCACGCTCGGCGTCGATCACCGGCTCCTCGCCCGCCACCGTCAGCGCCAGCAGGTGGTGGTTCCAGAGCACGTCGACGACGTGCCCCGCGAGCGCGTCGACGCCGATCCGATCGACGTAGCGGTCGAGCAGCGCGCGGCGGGCGCCGAGATAGGCGAGCCAGTCGGCGTAGCCGCCGTCCACGATGATCCGCTCGACCTCGGCGGTCTCGGCGGCCTCGTCGCCGCCCGGCTCCTCGAGCGCGGCCCGAAGCGCGGCCACCGCGGCGGGCAGCTGCGACTCGCCCTCGGGCGTCAGGAAGAGCCAGCGGTCGCGCGGGTCCTCATCGGACGCGAGCGTTGCGAGTCGG
>DASXZF010000139.1:0-11561 GCA_036502065.1 Gaiellales bacterium | reverse complement strand
CCGTGCGTATAGGACGCGGCGTCGGAGGCCAGGAACGAGACCGCCGACGCGATGTCGTCGACCGTGCCGATCCTGCGGGCCGGCACCGATCCCTCCCATTCGTGCAGCGCGTCCGGGCGCGAGGTGATCCAGTCCGCCATCGGCGTCTCGATCAGGCCGGGGCACACGCATGCCACCCGCACGCCGTCGCCGCCATGGTCGAGGGCCAGGCTACGGCTGAGGTTGACGACGCCCGCCTTGGCGGCGCAGTACGCGGGGCGGTTGTGCCCGCCGCGCACGCCGGCCGTCGAGGCGATGTTGACGATGCAGCCGGCTCCGGCCGCGATCATCGCCGGCAGGAAGGTCTTGCACGTGAGGAAGGTGCCTTTGAGATTCGTGTCGATCAGGAGGTCCCAGTCTTCCTCGGCAAGCTCGGTGATGCGGTGCTCGAAGAAGACGCCGGCGACGTTCACGAGCAGCGCCGGCGGGCCGAGCGTGCCCTCCACGGCGTCGCGCAACCGGCGGACGTCGGCCTCGGAGCGCACATCGCAGCGATAGGCGGCGCCGGCAGAGACATCGGCGCCGGCCACGTCGTAGCCGTCCTGGCCGAGCCTGCGGGCGATCGCCGATCCGATCGCGCCCGCGGCACCTGTGACGACGGCAACGCTCATCCGCCGCCGATACTACCGCGCTCGTGCCCGGGCGCCGCCCTTTCCCCGCAGCTTCACCTCGGCTACGCTAGCCGGTGCATTTGGGCATTGGGCCGTGCTTTCCTGGTCACAAGGAGGTCGGCAGGGCTTCGCTTCTCACCGACCGCCGTGTGGCGGCGCTGGGGTGACCGTGCCCGCATACGAACGAGGAGCCGCGAACTACGGTGAGCATCCGCGTCCTGATCGCCGACGACGAACCGCCCCTGCTGCGCATGGTGGCCGAGCTGATCCGCGCGTATGACGGCTTCGAGGTGGCCGGACTCGCCGCCGATGCCGACGAAGCCGCCGATCAGGCGGCGCAGACGCGGCCCGACGTCGCCCTTCTCGACGTGCGGATGCCCGGCGGCGGCGTCTCGGCGGCCAGAGCGATCCGGTCGCGCTCGCCACGGACGCAGATCGTCGCCCACTCCGCGTACCACGACACGACCCTCGTTCTGGCGATGCTCCGGGCGGGTGCCACGGGATACGTCGTCAAGGGCGCGCCGCCGTCCGAGCTGATCGCCGCCCTCGAGGGCGCGGCCCGCGGCACGACCACCCTCTCCGGCGAGGCGATCAGCGGCATGGTCGCCGAGCTCGCCGGGCAGCGGCGTGAGAGCCAGCGCACCGCGGCTGAGCGGGGCCGGCTGAGACGCGAGATCCGCCGGGTGATCGACGGCTCCACCCTCAGGAGCGCCCTGCAGCCGATCTTCGATCTCGAGCGGCTCGTGCCGGTCGGCTACGAGGCGCTCGCCCGGTTCCCGAATCACACCACCCGCCAGGTGCCCGACTGGTTCACCGACGCGGCGACGGTGGGGCTGCGGGCCGAGCTCGAGCTGACGGCGGTCGCCACGGGCATGGACTCCCTCGCCGCGCTGCCGGTGCACACCTTCCTCTCGGTGAACGCATCGCCCGAGCTGCTGGGCGAGCGCACGCTGTCGGAGATGATCGCGGCGGCCGGGACCCGCCGCCTCGTGCTCGAGCTGACCGAGCACGCCGAGGTGGCCGACTACGAGGCCCTGGTCACCAACCTGCACGACCTGCGCGCCGCCGGCTGCCGGATCGCCGTCGACGACGCCGGCGCGGGCTACGCCAGCCTGCGCCACATCCTGCGGCTGCGCCCGGACTACATCAAGCTGGACATGACGCTCACGCAGGGCATCGACCACGACGGCGACCGCCGCGCGCTCGCGAGCTCGCTGCTCACGTTCGCCCGTGAGGTCTCGGCCACCGTGATCGCCGAGGGCATCGAGACCGAGGCCGAGCTCGAGACCCTGCGCGAGCTCGGTGCGACGCTCGGCCAGGGCTATTACCTGGCCCGCCCGCGCGATGCCGCGCTGCTCTTCCCGGCCTGAGCCGGGCCGCCGATCCACGCTTCTGGGTAGCCGAGCCGCCTTCGGAATTACGTAAAAACGAGGAGGCCGGTCGCGCCAATTCGGTGTCGCACGGAGGGCCTCGAAGCGCGCAGTATGGGCGGCATGGGGGTTCCACGAATGGGTCTCGTGGTTGCTGTTCTCACGGTGGTGCTGGCAGGCACGACCGGCGTGGGGACGGCCGCCGCGACAACGCTCAAGCCGCGCACCGTGCTGATGCAGGACATCAACCGGGTGCGCCAGCAGTACGGGCTCGGCGCCGTGCGGCCGTCGACGCTCCTGCACACCATTGCCCTGCGCCACTCAGACGACATGATCCTGCGCGACTACTTCTCGCACACGAGCCCGTCGGGCCAGACGCTGTTTGACCGGATCGTCAGCAGCGGGTTCGTGAACGGCTACTCCTGGGTCGGCGGCGAGACGCTGGCCTGGGGATCGGGCACGCTGGCCGGCCCGGCAACAACCGTGACCGCATGGCTTGGAAGCCCGGAGCATCGCGCCATCCTGCTCTCGTCCCGGTGGACGCGGATCGGCATCGCCCGCGCGTGCGGGCGCTTCCTCGGACACGTCGGCGCGTGCGTGTGGACGGCCGACTGGGTCGAGCGCTGGTAGCAACAGCCGTCTGAGACCGGCAGGAACCACGCCGCGACGGCGGGGGTCTAACGTTCAGACCCGTAGCTTGGAGGAGTCCCGTGCGCCGACCGGACACGCGCGTCGTCCTCACCGTTGGCCTTCTCTTGCTGTCGGCGGTGGCGGCGGGGTGCGCAGGCTCATCGGCCGGCAACGTGCCGGCGCGTCATCACGATGCCGCGCCGTTCTCGGCCCCGATGGACTACGAAGGCGGATCCGGAAGCGGCCTCTGGGGCGATACGGACTCTGGCCCGTCCGGGACAGGCCTCGGGTGCCTGCCGGGTCGCCGCTACACGCTCGCCGTCACGCTTCGGAACCGCTCCTCGTCGAAGGTCACCATCACCGCGGTGGGCGGCCCGCAACCGGCGCCGGACATCATCCGCCGTGTCGCCGTCCAGGCGCGGCTCGCGCCGCCCCAGCCGAAAGGGGACGGCATCGGCGCCCTCGGGATGCACGGCTGGAGCGCGGCGAGGCTGGTGCCCGTGGCGATCCCGCCCGGGGGACGCGCGGTGCTGCAATCGAACTTCCTCATGGGACGCTGCGGCGACCTCGGGCCACACCAAACGCTGACCGTGGATCGCCGGATCGTCGTCTCGTTCCGTGCCGGGGCAGACGCCGGCCGTCAGGCGATCGCCGCTCGTGCCGCCCGGATCATCCTCACCCGCGGGCCGGCCAAGCAGGGGTGCGCCGCACCCAAAGGAGCCACCCGGCTGATCGCATGGGACGTCACCTGCGCCATCGCCGAACGCGCGGCCATCGCGTGCCACCGATTGCCGCACGGGACGTGGGGGCGATGCTCAGAGCCGTCACGCGAGTGGGACTGCACATACACGGACACGGCGAAGGCGCGCGAGCGCTGCTGGCTGCCGTCGAAACGACGGTCGATCATCGTCGGCTGGCGCTGAGCATGGCTACAGGCCGGGGCTCGGCGTGTACGCCCGGCCGGGCGGGCCGCCGATCGCGATGAACGTGAGGCCGTCGGCGCCGGCGATCGGTAGGCGGGTCGCGCCGGCGTCGACCCGCAGCCATGTGCCGGCCTGAAGCGCGACGTCCTCGCCGTCGATACGCATCGTCCCCGACCCTTCGAGAACGACATAGACCTCCTCCTGGCCGCTGCCGGCCTCGTCATGCTCCTGACCCTCCGCGCCCGGCGGCAGCTCGACCTGGTTGACGCCGATGCCGGTGGCGCCCAGCGCGACGCGCATCTTGCGGAACACGCCGAACGCCGGCTCGACCTCGGTGGCGGTCAACCGCGTGTAGCTCATGCCGTATCGGCGGCCATCTCGGCGGCGGCCGCCTGCACCGCGCGCACGATGCCCTGGTACCCGGTGCACCGGCACAGGTTCCCGGAGAGCGCGATCCGGATCTCGTCGTCGCTCGGCTCGGGGTTCTCCGCAAGCAGCGCGGTCGCCGAGATCAGCATCCCCGGAGTGCAGAATCCGCACTGCACGCCGCCCTGCTCGAGGAACTGGCGCTGGAGCGGGTGCAGCTCGCCGTCGCGCTGCAGGCCCTCGACCGTGACGATGCTGCGGCCCTGCGCCTGCAGGGCGAGGTAGGAGCACGAGTTCACCGGCCGGCCGTCGAGCAGCATCATGCACGCGCCGCACTCGGAGTCGTCGCAGCCCTCCTTGCTGCCGGGCAGGCCAAGCTCGGTGCGCACGACCGAGAGCAGGCTGCGTCCGGGCTCGATCTCGACCGGGTAGTCGGTGCCGTTCACGTTCAGGACGGCCTCGTAGCGCATGCTGATGCTCCTCTAGGTGGTCGCGCCGTGCAGGGCGGGGCTGGCGGGGACGGGAACGGTCTCGCTGCCGCCACGTGCGCGGGCGACCGCGGCGGCGATCGCGCGCTCGGCGATCACGGCGGCCATCGCGCGGCGGTACTCGATCGACGCGCGCACGTCGGCGATCGGGCGCGCGGCGGTGGCCACGGCCACGCCGGCCGCAGCCACGGCATCGGCGCCGCCGTCGCTCCCCGCAAGCGCCGCCTCGGCGTCGGGGACGCGCACGATCGTCGGCGCAAGCGCGGTGATGGCAACCTGCGCCGAGGCGATGCGGTCGCCGTCGAGCGCGACGACGCAGGTCACGCCGACGACGGCGATCTCCATCTGACGGCGATACTCGAGACGGGCGTAGCAGCTGCCGCCGGGCTGCGCCGGGGCGGGCAGCTCGATCGCGACCAGGAGCTCTCCGGGCCGGGCGTCGGTGCGGCCGGGGCCGGTCAGGAGCCGGTCGAGCCCGAGCCGGCGCTCTCCGCCGGGCGAGGCGAGCACCGCCTCGGCGCCGAAGCACAGGAGCGGCCCGCCGGTCTCCATCGCCGGCGAGGCGTTCATCACGTTGCCGCCGAGCGTGCCGACGTTGCGGGTGGCATGGCTGCCGACGATCGCCGAGGCGTCGGCCAGAGCGGTGAAGCGCTCCCGCACGGCCGCGTGGGCGACGATGTCGGCGTGGCTCGCGAGGGCGCCGATGCGCAGGCCGCCGCCGTGCTCGACGATGCCGTACAGCTCGCCCAGCCCGTGAATGGCGACGACGGCATCGGGCAGCGGCGCCTTGCCCTGACGCGCCCCGACGACGAGGTCGGTGCCGCCGGCGACGGGCCGCGACCCGGCCGCGAGGGCCGCCAGGGCCTCGTCGAGCGTCGTCGCGGCGGTGTAGGTGGCGGTCATCGCTGCATCGTCTCCCACACGCGCATGGGCGTCATCGGCAGCTCGTGCACGCGGCCCGCGATCTTTGCGATCGCGTTTCCGACGGCGCCGGGCGTGGGCACGCAGGGCGGCTCGGCGACGGCCTTGCTGCCGTTCGGGCCTGCGTCCGGAGTCGGCGCGCCGACCCAGTCCACGCGGATCGAGGGCACGTCGGACGCCGTCTGCAGCTTGTAGTCGAGCAGGTAGGGATTGAGCTGGCGGCCGTCGTCGGAGAGCTGTGTCCCCTCCGAGACCGCCATGCCGATCCCCATCGCGACGCCGCCCTCGACCTGGCCGTCGGCGCCCATGCGGTTCAGGACGCGGCCGGAGTCGTGCGCCGCCGTCACCTCGAGCACCCGGACGACGCCCGTGGCCCGATCGACCTTCAGGTGCACGGCGTGCGTCATGAACGTCGGTGCGAGAAACGACTCCATCCCCAGGCGGCCCGTGCAGCCGGAGACGTCGCAGTCGGGCATCGCCGGCGGCGAGCCCGAGCCGCGTCCGAGCAGCAGCTTGTCGCCGGCGGCCTTCCCGGCCAGCTCGGTGATGTCGACCCCGCGCGTCGGGGAGCCCTTCACCTGCACGCGGCCGGCGACGAGCTCGAGATCGGCCCGGGCGGCCTCGAGCACCTCCTCGGCCAGCTCGAGCAGCTGCTCGCGCACGTCGATTGCCGCCTGCACGACGGCGCGGCCGTTGTTGAACGTCGTCTGCGAGCCGGAGGCGCCGGCGTCCCACGGCCCCGCGTCGGTGTCCTGGTAGACGACGGTGAACTGCTCGGGGCGCATGCCGAGCACCTCTGCAGCCAGCAACGGAAGGGCCATGACCGAGCCCGTGCCGCACTCCTGGGCGCCGGTGACGATCGTCCCCGACCCGTCGCCGTGCAGCTTCACGTGCGCGCCGGAGGGCATCCCGAACGACGGCCACCAGCCGCAGGCGACCCCGATCGCCTCGTCGTCGGGAAGCTCCTTGCCGTAGCCGATCATCTCGACCGCCCGCTCGAGCGTCTCGGCCGCGGCGATCGGCGTGAACACCTGCTTGGTGGCCGTCTCGTCGCCCTCGCGGACGATGTTTCGGCGGCGCAGCTCGACCGGATCGAGACCCACCCTCTCGGCGACCGCATCCATGTGCTGCTCGAGCGCCCAGCACGCCTGCGGGGCGGTGGGCGCGCGCACGGAGCCCGACGGAGCGGTGTTCGTATAGGCGAGATGCGCGTCGACCGACACGTTGGGGATCCGGTAGGGGCCGACGGCCATCATCGCGGCGAGCTGGGGGAAGAACGGCGCGTCGGCGGCGTAGGCGCCGTTGTCGAGCACGAGCCGCGCGCGCCGGGCGATCAGCGTGCCGTCGCGGCTCACCCCGGTCTCGATCTCGACCACCTGGCCCTCGCGGCGGTGGTCGGGGGCGATGAACTCCTCGCGCCGCGAGAACACGAGCCGCACCGGCCGGCCGGCGGCGCGGGCGAGCGCGGCGACGTGCGCCTCGAAGTGGAACTCGCACTTGCCGCCGAACCCGCCGCCCAGGTGCGGCACGATGATGCGGACGTCGGACTCGGGCAGCTGCAGGGTCGTGGCGACGCCGCTTCTGGCGATGAACGGCACCTGTGTGGACGACCACACCGTGACCTTGTCGCCCTGCCACTCGGCGACGATCGCGCGCGGCTCGATCGGCACGGCGTGGGACATGTCGGCGACGTAGCGCTCCTTCACGACCACGTCGGCCGACGCGAGCGCGGCTTCGACGTCGCCCTTGGCGATGGTCGAGCGCGAGCAGTCGTTGCCGCGGCGGACGAGCTCGTCGTTGGCCTGGTAGCCCTCCCAGCCGGTGTGGACGAGCACCGAATCGTCGAGCAGCGCCCGCTCCGGGTCGCGCACCACGGGCAGCGGCTCGTACTCGACCTCGATCAGCTCGGCGGCGCGCGTCGCGATCTCGGGAGTGAGGGCGGCCACCGCGGCGACGATCTCGCCCTCGAAGCGGACGACGTCGCGGGCAAACAGCGTCCGATCCTCGACGAAGCCGCCGTAGCGGACATCGGGGACGTCGTCTTGCGTAAGCACCGCGAACACGCCCGGAAGCGCCCGGGCGGCGGTCGTGTCGATCGACAGCAGCCGCGCGTGCGGGTGATCCGAGTAGCGGAACCGGGCGTGCAGCATGCCCGTCCGTGTCAGGTCGGCCGTGTAGCGGCCAAGCCCGGTGACCTTGTCCTTGCCATCCTGACGGATGAACTGCCCGCGCCGTTCCTCGACGACCGCCACGCGCTTCCCCCTCCCGATCGACTGTGGCCCCGATACTACCCACCGCCTTTGCCCATGTGGGCGCGAGAGGCCCCGGCCGGCCTTTATGTTTGAGCCCGGCCAGCCGATAACCAGGCCGTGCCGCGAATGAACCAGAAGAGGATGCTCGAGACCGCCGTCTCGGTGCTGTCACAGCTGCCCACGCATCTCGATGTGCTCTCCGAGGACGGGGGCGCCGTCTCGCTCGAGATCACCGGCCACGACGCCGACCGCATCCAGGCGCTCGCACCGGTGCAGCGTGTCCGGGTCGGCCTGCGCCTGCGTCTGCGCGAGCGCGACGAGCACGGCGCGGGGCACGACATCGACCTGCGCGTCTCCGAGCTCTTCTACGAATCCGAGCGGGCCGCGACGCTCCACCTGACGGTCGAGCGGCTGCGCCGCCGCAGCGGCCGCCGCACCTCGCCCCGCGCGCGGATGAGCGACCTGGCCCTCGTGAGCGTGCTCTACTCGCCCAAGATGACCGCCGAGTCCGAGTTCGACGTCCACCTCGCCGATCTCTCCGCCGACGGCCTCGCCTTCGTCACCGACCAGCCGCTGCGCCCCGGCGACCTGCTCTCGGTCATGCCCACGATCGACCGCCGCCTCGTGCGCCTGCGGGTGCGCGTCCTTCACACCGCCAAGGCCCACTACGGCCGCCGCCGCATCGGCTGCGAGGTCACCGAGGTGGCCGGCTCCGAGCGCGCCCGGCTCGCCATCCTGGCCACGATGGCAGCGACGACCGACTCCGCTTCCGAGCGGCTCACGCTGCGCTCGGCCTGACACGGGCACGGGATCGGACGGCTGATCGAGACATGGCGAGCCTCTCCTCCAGCGAGATCACCGGCCGCGCCGGGCTGCTGCTGCCCGAGCCGCCGCGAACCGTCGAGATGTTCGCCGAGTCCGGCGGGGCGATGCGGATGGAGCTGCTGACACGCAACGGCCTCGTCTACCGGGCCCGCGGACCCCGGCTGCGGGTGCGCGCGAAGACCAGCCTGCAGCTGCGGGTCGATGCGATCGACGGGGGTGGCTACGACGTCGACATCTTCGTCGCCGAGGTGCAGCCCGAGACCAGCTGGACGGTGATCGCCCGCCTCGAGGTGACCGCCATGCACGCCCGCCCCTCCATGCGCGCCGCCGAGCGCGTCCGGGTCGTGGAGTCGGCGCCGCTCTTCGCCATGAGCTGCCGCGCCGTGCGCACGGGCGACCAGTTCGATGTCGAGATCTCTGATCTGAGCACGACCGGGCTCGCCTTCGTCACCGATCGAGAGTTCCATCCCGGCGATCTCGTCGCGCTGATGCCGGTCGTCGACGGCCAGCCCGTGCGTCTGCGCGGCCGTGTCCTGCGGGCGGATGCCGTCGACGAGGCGCTCTCGCGGGTGGGCTGCGAGATCGCCGCCATCACCGACCAGAACCGCACGCGCATCGCCCGGCTGGCGCACGGCCCCGCGACGCGCGACGACTCGTCCGGCTAACCGCCGCCGCCCGGGCGAACGATCGGGTTGCCCTCGGCGTCGACCCACTTTGCCGCCTCGGCGGGCCGCCACACCGCCATCGCCTCGAGCAGCGCCTCCGCCGAGCGGTCGCGCAGCAGGAGCGATCGATGCTCGGAGCGCAGGAACCGCTCGTCGACGGCGTGGTCGAGGAAGCGCAGCAGATGCTCGAAGTACCCGCTCGGGTCGAGCAGGCCGATCGGCTTGCGATGGATGCCGAGCTGCGCCCAGGTGGCGACCTCGGCCAGCTCGTCGAGCGTCCCGAGCCCACCGGGCAGCGCGACGAAGCCGTCGGCGAGCTCGAACATCTCCGCCTTGCGCTCGTGCATCGACCCGACGACGCGCAGCTCCGTGAGCCCTGGATGGGCGATCTCGGCCTCGGCGAGCGCGCGGGATGACCCCGATCGCCTCGCCGCCGGCCCGCAGGACGGCGTCTGCGAGCACGCCCATCGCTCCCACCGACGCCCCGCCGTAGACGAGCCCCAGCCGCCGGCGCACGAGCGCGGCGGCGAGCTCCTCGACCGTGGCCAGGTACTCCGGCCGGCGCCCGGGGTTCGAGCCGCACATGACGCAGACGGCGTGCACCTGCGCAGTATCGGGGGTGCCCGCGCGCGAGCCGGCGTTAGGGTGCCGGGCCGATGACCGCGACCCACCCCACCGCTGCCGCCGGCTTCGGCCGGGCAGCCGACGCCTACGAGCGTGGCCGGCCCGGCTACCCGCAGGCGGCCGTCGACCATCTGGCCCGTGAGCTCGGCCTGCGCGAGGGGCGCACGGTGCTCGACCTCGCCGCCGGCACCGGGAAGCTGACCCGGCTGCTCGCCGCGACCGGGGCGAACGTGATCGCCGTCGAGCCCGTCCCCGCGATGCGCGCGATCCTGGCGGCCGCCGTCGCGAGCGCCGACGTGCGCGACGGGACGGCCGAGGCGATCCCGGCAGCCGCCGGCACGGTCGATGCGCTCACGGTGGCGCAGGCGTTCCACTGGTTCGACGCGGCGAGCGCCGTCGCCGAGATCCACCGCGTCCTGCGGCCGGGCGGGGGCCTCGGGCTCGTCTGGAACACGTTCGACACGTCGGCCGGCTGGGTGGCGGCGCTCGTGGCGCTCGTCGGCGCCTACCGGCGCGGCGAGCCGCAGTACGGCCGTTCCGGCTGGCGCGAGGTGCTCGAAGCCTCCCGCCTGTTCGACCCGATCGCCGAGCAGACGTTCGACCTCGTGCAGGAGCTCAGCACCACCGATCTGCTGGCCCGGATCGGCTCGACGAGCTTCATCGCCACCCTGCCGGACGCCGATCGCGACCGGCTGTTCGGCGAGGTCCGCGCCCTGGTGGATGGGCGGCCGGAGCCGCTCCAGCTGCCGTACCGCACCGACACGTTCGTCACCCGCGCGCGGGAGCACGGACGCAGCGGCGCACCCACGCCGTAGTACGTTTCGGATGAGCATGCGCGCCCTCACCGACGGGGAGCTGGCCGGCCGCGCCCGTCAGGGATCGCGGGATGCCGCAGCCGAGCTCTTCACGAGGCACTGGCCGGGTGCGTGGCGACTCGCCCGCACGGTCACCGGCCGCCGCGACATGGCCGACGACGTCGCCCAGGACGCGTTCGAGCGCGCCTTCGCCGCGCTGCATCGGTTCGACCGCCGCCGGCCGTTCGCCCCGTGGCTGCACCGGATCGTCGTCAACCGCTCGCTCGACCTTCTGCGCAGCGAGCGGCGGCTGGTCGGCTCGGACGGCCTCGACCGGATCGAGGGTGAGTGGCGCGACCAGCCGGGCGAAGACCAGGCCCTGCTCGCGGCCGTCGCCGGGCTCTCGCCGCAGCGGCGGGTGGTGGTCGTGCTGCGCTACGGCCTCGGCTACTCGCCGGCCGCGATCGCCGCGCTGCTCGAGCTGCCGGTCGGGACGGTGCACTCGCGCCTGGCGCGGGCGCTCGACGACCTGCGCGAGCGGGAACGGAGGCGGGATGCCGGACGAGCTTGAGCAGCGGCTCGAGCGTGCCCTCGGATCGGTCGCGCCACCGGGCCCCGAGGCGCGCGACCGCGCGCTGCAGGCGGCGCTGGCGGCGATGCCGCCGGCCGCTGCCCGTGGGCGCCGGCGCCGGCGGCTGCTCGTGCCGGCCGTCGCCTGCGCCGTCGCGTTCGTCTTCGGCGGCGTGACGCTCGCGGCGAACGGCGGGCGGCTGCCGCTGGTCGGGACCGCGGCCCATCGTCACGACCGCACGCCGCGGACGCCGCGACGCGACGGGGCGCTCGTCCTGCCGCGCGGCGCCGTCGCCGTCTCGGCGCGGGCCGACGGCCTGGCGTGGCTCACGACCAGCTCCGGCGCCGCGATGCGCTGGGAGGGGCTGGGGGCGCTCGCCGTCAGCCCCGGAGCCGTCTGGGCCCTCACGGGCGGCGGCAGCGCGCTGCACGCGGTCAGCCTGCCGGACGCACGCCCCGGGTTCTCGCGCACCGTGCCTGGGA
>DASXZF010000138.1:0-3668 GCA_036502065.1 Gaiellales bacterium | reverse complement strand
CCGCTACCTGTCCGATGCCGAGCTGGCCGCGACCCTGCGCCGAGCCGACGCCGTCGTCCTGCCCTACCGCCGCATCGACAACTCCGGCGTGCTTGCGGCAGCGCTGGCGTTCGGATCGCCGCTCGTGCTCTCCGACGTCGGCGGCTTCGGCGAGCTGCACCGGCGTGAGGGCGTGGGCGAGCTCGTCCCGGCCGGCGATGCGGGCGAGCTCGGCTCCGCCCTCGGCCGTGTGCTGGCCGACCCCGTCCACCGCGCGGCGCTCGCCGAGCGCAGCGCGGCCGCCGCGGCCGGCCCGCTGGGCTGGGCCGAGATCGGCAGGCAGACCGTGGCCGTCTACCGCGAGCTCGTGGCCTGAGCGGCCGTTACGACAGGCGTGAGCCGGCGGCCTTGTCCCAGGTTGCTGGGACGCCGCGGCGCAGATAGCCGACGAGCGCGATCACGGTCGCGAGCGTCACGAGCAGGTAGTAGTGCAGCACGCGCAGGACGCGCACGCGGCCGCGCAGGAGCATCGAGATCCCGACCAGCACGAGGCCGGCCACCTGCGCCCCCAGCGCGACGGCGTAGACGAGCCCGTGCGTCGCCAGGGCCGCGCTCGTCGCGAGCAGGACGAGGTGCAGCGGACCGCTCCAGTAGCGCAGCAGCCGGTGGGACACGATCTCGACCCAGTAGATCGGGCCCAGCCGGCGCACGCCGAACATGCGGCCTCGGAACAGGATCAGCCAGCAGTGCTCGAACATCCGCACCTTGCGCCGGAACTCGTCCTCGATGTCGGTCGTCATGCTCTCGGTGGCGCGCGCGGACGACTCGTACACGGCCCGGTAGCCGTTCTGCACCATCAGGTAGGGGAAGCTCAGGTCGTGGCCGAACCGCGGATCGACCTCGCGATACGCCTCGCGCCGCACCGCATAGATGGCGCCGTTCGATCCCGTAATCGAGTGCACGAGCGACTCGCGCCGGCGCAGCCACATCTCGTAGCGCCAGTAGAGCCCCTCCTGGTTCGTGCCGCCCTTCGGGTTGACCAGGCGGACGCTGCCGCAGGCCATCCCGACCGCGGGGTCGGCGAAGGGCCGCACCAGCCGGCGCAGAGCGTCTGCTGCCCAGACGACGTTCGCGTCGCCGAAGGCGACGACGTCGCCGCTCGTCTCGGCCACCGCCCGGTCCTGCGCCGCGACCTTGCCGCCGCGGGGGCAGTGGATCAGGCGCACGCCGCGGTCGGCGTAGCGAGCGACGATCGCGTGGGTGGCGTCGGTCGAGTCGTCCGAGGTGACGACGATCTCGAGCTTCTCGGCGGGGTAGTCCAGAGCCAGGGCGTTCTCGAGCTTTGCCTCGATCACGTCCTCCTCGTTGTAGGCGGGGATGACGAGGCTCACCGACGGCACGATGTCGGCTGCCGCGACGGGACGTGGGCGCACGCGGGCGAGCGCGGCGATCGCGACCGGGTAGAGCAGGTGCGTCCAGACGAGGGCGGCCAGGCTGACCCAGAACGCCACCTCGAGCGCGAGGATCACGGCGACGACCCCGCCGGTGTCGGCGTGGGCGCACGAGCGGGGACGCGCGAACGCGCCGGACCGAACATGGCGGCGCCCGACACGGCGAGCAGCGCGACGGCGAAGAAGTAGTCGAACGTCATCGTCAGGTAGAACAGGTTTCCCGCTGCGGTCGCCACCAGCGCCGCCAGCAGGCCCTGGCCGAGCCGGCTGATGTCGGGATCGGCCGAGCGGCGGATCGCGGCCGCGCTCGCGAGCAGGTAGCCGAAGTAGATCAGGTACACGGCCATGCCGACGAGGCCGGTCTCGACGAGGATCGCGATCCACGCGCTGTGGGGCCCGAAGTCGGTGCGCCCGGTGATGAACTGGTAGTAGACGGCGAACGTGTTGAACCCCATCCCGAACAGCGGGTGGGGGTCGAGCGCCGGCGGCACGAGCTGGTAGAACTGGAGGTGGGTCTGCGTCCCGCCGCCGTTCACCTGGGTGCGCGACGCGAGCACCGCACGGACGAAGTGCGACGACTCGTAGAGCGCCGCCAGGGCGACGGCGACGCCGCCGAATCCGATCGCGAGCGTGCGCAGGCTCGGCAGGAATCGGCGCAGGGCGGGCAGCAGCACGAGCAGCCCGGCCAGGTCGCCGAGGGCGGCGGAGCGCGACAGCGTGAGCACCTGGACGAGGAACATGAAGAGCAGCAGCAGGCCGATCACGCGGCGGCCGCGGCGGTCGCCCAGGTAATACGGCAGCAGCGCCATCAGCGGCACGCAGAGCATCACGCCGAGGTGGTTCGGGTCGCCCGTGAGCGCGTTGATCCGGTAGACGTTCTGTGAGCCCGACACCGTGCCGTACACGTTGATGCCGCCGGTGCCGCCCTGGCCGGCGGTGAGCGGGCCGACGACCAGGCTGTCGAGGTTGATGCCGGCGGCGATCGCGAGCCCGAGCTGGAGGATGCCGTAGACGCAGTTGACGACGATCCCGGCGGTGAAGGCGTAGAACCCGCGGATGAAGAGCGAGCGCCCGCGGCGGACCATGTGCGCAACGCCGAGGATCAGGTAGGCGAAGTGGATCGTCCAGGCGCCGACGCCCTTCAGCCAGAACGAGAGCGCGGCCTTGTCGGTGAGGTCGAAGTAGCCCGCCAGATAGACCGCGGCAAACGCGCACATGAACCCGGCCAGCGTGACGGCGGCGGGGTGCAGCAGCCCGTCGCGGTGGCGGATCCGGTCGACGACGAACGAGACGACGAACATCGTCGCGAGCAGGTTCGTCCAGGTCAGGGTGACGACCGACGTCGACCAGCTGAGCTTCTCGTAGGTGAGCACCGAGAGCGTCAGCAAGAGCAGCCAGTCGAGGCGCGAGAGCTTCATCCGGCCACCCTTCGCAGCACCACCGCGAGCTCCTGCGCCCGCGCACGGCGCGACATGCGCTCGCCCAGCCCGGCCGGGAGCTCGATGTCTGCCAGGCCGCCGCCGCGGCGCCGGTCGACCAGCGCCTCGAGGGCGCGCGACTGCGCCGCGGAGTCGTCCGAGTCGACCACCTCGCCGGCGCCGGCCGAGCGCACCAGGTCGGCCGCCGCCCCATTCGGTGGGACGGCCGCGAGCACCGGCCGGCGCGCGGCCAGGTACTCAAAAACCTTGCCCGAGACGACGGTGTCGCCGCGGCCGTTGTTGTGCGGGATCAGGAGCAGCAGCGCGTCGGCCGAGCGCTGGGCTGCGACGGCCTCGCGGAACGGCACGAACCCCGTCTCCTCCCAGGCGTCGTCGATGCCGAGGCTCCGTGCCCAGTCACGGTCGGTCGCGCGCAGGTCGCCGACGAAGCGCACGCGCACCTCGCCGCGCAGGTCGGGACGGCGGTCGAGCAGGTCGCGCAGCCCCGTCAGAAACGCGCGCGGGCTGCGCTGGCCGAAGAACGCGCCGGTGTGCACGATCGTGAACCGCGCGGAGGGCACGTGGTCGAGCCCGGCGAAGTCCGAGAGGTCGACGCCGTGGCCGATCACGTGCGTCTTTGCGGCGGCGCTCGGATCGAGCGCGCGCAGCTCGGCCGCGATCGCCTCGGTGACGGCGACGAGCGCGTCGGCCCGCCGGGCGACCGTGCGCGCCAGGCGGTGGTCGACGCGGCGCTTGGCCCGCGTGCCGCGGCTCTCGTAGCTCTTGTGCGGGTGGTCGAGCCACGAGTCGCGCAGGTCGG
>DASXZF010000137.1:0-2531 GCA_036502065.1 Gaiellales bacterium | reverse complement strand
GACGCGTGGGCGACGCTGGCAGGCCTCGCCGCGTGCACCACCCGGATCCGGCTGGGGACGATGGTCTCGCCGGCGACGTTCCGCCACCCGTCGGTGCTGGCGCGCGAGGCGACGACCGTCGACCACATCTCGGGCGGCCGGGCCGAGCTCGGCCTCGGCGCGGGGTGGCACGCGCGCGAGCACGCCGCCTTCGGATTCCCGTTCGCATCGCTCGGTGAGCGCATGCGGGTGTTCGAGGAGCAGGCCGACATCATCGTCGGGCAGTGGACCGAGACGCCGTTCTCCTACGCCGGCCGCCACTACCGGCTCGAGGAGTGCGACGCCCTGCCCCGGCCGGTGCAGCGCCCGCACCTGCCGCTGATCATCGGCGGCTCGGGCAAGCCGCGCACCGTCGAGGTGGCCGCCCGCCTTGGGCAGGAGTACAACGTCGTCGCCGTGACCGCCGCCGAGTGCCGTGACCTGCGGGCGCGGATGGACGCCGCGTGTGAGCGCCACGGCCGCGACCCGGCGACGCTCGTGCTCTCGATGATGACCACGGTCGTCGTGGGAGCGTCCGAGGCCGATGCGCTGCGCCGGGCGCAGGTCATGATCGACCGCGAGATCGAGGACGGCGACGCCGCGTCGCTCCTGCGCGAGAACCGCGGCACCTGGGTGTGCGGCACCGTGGCGCAGGCGGCCGAGCAGCTGGCCGCGCTGCGCGAGGCCGGCGTCGAGCGGATGATGCTCCAGCACCTGCTCCACGACGATCTCGAAGCGGTCGAGCTGATGGGCACCGAGCTCGCCGCCGCGATCAGCTGAAGCGCGCGCGCAGCCGCGGGATCACGTCGGCGGCGAAGCGGCGGATGAAGCCCGCCTGGTCGGCGCCCGGCCCGTGCATCACCAGGTGCTCGAATCCGAGCTCGACGTAGATCGCGATGCGCTCGACCACCTCGTCGGGGTCGGCCGAGACGATGAAGCGGCTCTCCGGCCGCACGTCGTCGGCGTCGGCGAGCTTCTCGAGCTCGAGCGGGTCGTCCACGCCCTGCTTGGCGTCGGCCGGCAGGGCAAGAGGCGCCCAGTAGCGGCAGTCCGCGATGGCGGTCTCGACGTCGGCGGCGTAGGACACCTTCACCTCCATCAGGCGCTCGTAGCCGGCCGGGTCGCGTCCGGCCTTGCGGATGCCCTCCGCGACCGCCGGGAGCAGCGTCTCTGAGTAGAGCTCCGGCGGCTTGCCGCTTGTCGTTATGAAGCCGTCGCCGACCCGGCCGGCGAACCGCGCCGCCCGCGGCCCGGCGGCGGCGACGAGGATCGGCAGGGGCTCGGCGGGGCGGTCGTAGACCGTCGCCCGGGCGGTGCGATACCAGCGCCCCTCGTACGTCACCCGCTCCTGCGTCCACAGCTGCCGCATCAGGTCGACGGCCTCCTCGAGCCGGCCGAGCCGCTCCGAGAACCCCGGCCACTCCATCGCGGTCGCCGGCACCTCGTTCACCGACTCCCCGGTGCCGACGCCGACGAAGACGCGTCCCGGGGCGAGGTTTGCGATCGTCGCGAACGCCTGCGCGAGCACCGACGGATGGAAGCGCATGGTCGGCGTCGACACGCTCGTGCCGAGGCGCGCCCGCGTGGTCGTGGCCGCGAGCGCCCCCAGCCATGGCAGCGCCGCAGGCGCGTGGCCGCCCGTGTGGCGGAACGGCTGGAAGTGGTCAGAGACGGCGATGCTGTCGAATCCGACCTCCTCCGCGAGCCGGGCGAACGCGAGCAGATCCGACGCGTCGAACTGCTCCGCCGAGGCCTTGTATCCGATCTGCAGCACCGCGCAACTGTAGGGCGGCGGCGTTTCGGGCGGCGCAGGGCGGGTATGGTCCTGCCGGAACCAAGAGGGGCAGGAGGTGGGAAGATGAGGCACAGATTCGGTAGGACCCTCGCGGCTGTGCTTGCTGCGGGACTGGTGGTTGCGGCGCCCGCTTCGGCGACCACGCTCGCCGACTGGGAGATGAACGAGGCGGCGGGAGCGCACACGATGGTGGACACGAGCGGCCACGTGAACGGTACGATCGGTTCGGCCGTCAAGACGGGCGTGCATCTGCAGGGCGCGACGGCCTATCAGTGGGCGTTCACGAGTCCGACGGCGCCACCGCCCAAGCCGCAGCGGCTGGTGCAGGCGTCGAGCTCCACGCTCAACCCCGGAAGCGGCACGTACTCGGTGACGATGCGCTACCTCACGACGAAGCACTTCGGCAACATCGTGCAGAAGGGCCAGGCGGGGTCGAAGGGCGGCTACTTCAAGCTCGAGAATCCGAACGGCCGCCTGAACTGCGTGTTTCGCGGCGTCAACTCGTCGGGCGCGTTCCTGCGCAAGGCGGTCGAGTCGGGCGTGATCTCGAACGGCCAGTGGCACACCGTGGTGTGCACGCGCACGGCGAGCGGCCTGACGCTCACGGTCGACGGCAGCGTCGTTGCGACCGCCAAGGGCAGCACGGGGAACATCTCCAACCCGAACCCGGTCACGATCGGCGGCAAGCTGAACTGCGACCAGGTGAAGACGACCTGCG
>DASXZF010000136.1:0-7947 GCA_036502065.1 Gaiellales bacterium | reverse complement strand
ACGAGAGCAGGAGCGGCGTCGCCGCGGCGGCGATCACGGAGCTGACGACGCCCGAGAAGAGGACGACGAACCCCACGACGCCCATGCCGACGACCGCCACCGCCGCGTGGTTCGACGCGATCGTCCCCAGGGCGATGAGCGCGCTGGCCGCGGCGGCGAGCGCCACCTGCGCCTGCACCCGTTGCCGGGCCGGGCCGGCGAAGTCGGCCAGGAGCACCATCGCGAACGACCCGAATGCGGCGAACGTCGCCACCGTCGGATTGCCGATCACGACATCGCCGAGCCCGAACATCGCCGGCATCACCACGGCCGCCCGCCCGGCCCGGCGCAGCGCCCGGAACCCGGGATCGTGGCCGCCCAGCCACGCGATCACGTTTCGATCGGCACGCATCCCGCGGTCGCCTCAGATCCCGGCAGGCGCCGCACCCAGGATCGACTCGGGCAGGAACATGCCGACGACCCAGTTGGGCTGGTCCACCACCTCGTGCACGCGCAGATCGCACGCGACCGAGCAGAGCGCGTAGGCCTCCTGCCGGCCGAGCCCGTGGTGCCCGCCGAGGTGGTCGATCATCGCTCGCGTTGCCGCCCGCGTCGCCTCGAACAGGTCGGGGCCGACACCGGTCGTGACGTGGTAGGAGTCGGCCTCGGTGCGACCGAGCTCGCCGGCCGGCAGCGAGAACTGCGGCGCCGCGATCGCGAAGTCGCGGCGCACGCTCAGGCGAACGACGATGTCCATCGCCGTCTCGACGGCGGTGCCGCACACCTCGCCGTCGCCCATCGCCGCATGCGTGTCGCCGACCGAGAAGAGCGCGCCCTCGACCCCGACCGGCAGGTACAGCGTCGTGCCGACGCGCAGATGCTTGATGTCGAGGTTGCCGCCCCAGTTCGAAGGTGGCACGATCGAGTGCTCGCCCGGCTCGGGCATCGCGACGCCGATCGTGCCCGGGAACGGCTCGAACGGGAGGGTGATGCCCTCGCCGAACCGCACCCGCCGGCGCTCGCCGTCGACCGCCGAGATGCGCAGCCACGGGTCGGGAAACTCGTCGGCCAGGAGGCCGAAGCCGGGGATGATCGCCGTCCAGCCCCAGTCGCCGGGGCGCAGCTCGAGGATCTCGACCGCGAGCACGTCGCCGGGCTTTGCGCCCTTCACCGCGACCGGCCCGCTGACCGGGTTCACGTGCGAGAAGTCGAGGCTCGTGACGGCGTCGACGCCCGAGTCCTTTCCGATCTGCTCATCGCCGGCATCGCGCACGTGCAGCTCGACCTCGGCGCCCGACTCGACCTCGAGCTCGGGCGGGATCGAGTTGTCCCACACGTAGTTGAACGCGTCCGGCCTGACCTCGTGCAGCGAGCGTCGCTCCATCGAAAACCCCTCCCCGGTGACCAGAGCCGAGTCTACCTTTTAGGCGTGCGAGGGCAGCGGGCGCAGATCGGGCGCGACCGAGCCCGCGCGGGCGGCGGGGGCTGCGAGCAGCTCGCGGCTGTAGTGGCGCGTGAGCAGGCCGGTGTCGAGGAGCCCGGGGAAGCGCGCGAGGAACTCGTCGAAGCCGACCGCGGGCGCCTCCTCGAGGTGGTGGGCGACGAGCGCGACCCAGGCCTCGGTGATCGTGCGGTGGTACTTGTCGGGAGCGCCATGCGCGGCGGCGACGTGGCGAATCGACGTCTCGATCCGGTCGAGCGCCACGGGCCGGTCGTGCGCGCGCAGTTCGCGCCACGCCAGGCGGATGTGCTCGTGATGCCCGAACTCGCCGGACGGCCCGAGCAGGTCGGCGGGGACGTCATGCATGCCGCGGATTGTAGGCGCGGTCGCTGGGATGGCCGGCCGTCGCAATTGACATCCCCTGCGACCGTCAAATGGGCGTTCGCTGCCTGTGCCACTTGGCCGTTCGCACGAATGCCAATTGCGAGTGTTCCCACCCCGCCACTTGGCGCCGACGGCGGATGCCACTTGCGGGCTACACTCTCGCGCCGGATGGCCGAGCCGACCAAACACGACGTGGACGCCCTGTGGGGGCCGGCGACACCCCAGTTCGCCTACCAGATCGCCGATCGCATCACCCACCTGATCGCCGACCTGCCGTCGGGCCATCCCGTGCGCGCCCACGCCCAGCTGCGGCTGGCCGAGCTCGACGAGCTCGGGCACGGCACCACGAAGGGCCCGTCGCCCTCCCACTGACCGCGATTTGACCCTGACGCGACGTCAGGGTCTACCGTGGTGGCATGGACGCCGACGCCCCCCGGCAGCACCTGCGGATCGGCACGCTGGCCGGGATCGCGCATATCTCGGTGCGCACGCTGCACCACTACGAGGCCGTCGGCCTGCTGCGACCCGCGCGATCCGAGTCCGGCTACCGGCTCTACGCCGAAGCCGACGTCGCCCGGCTCTACCGGATCCTGGCACTGCGCTCGCTCGGCCTGCCGCTCGAGGAGATCGGGCGGCTGCTCGACGCCGACGTGGGCATGGCCGACGTGCTCGGCCGCCAGCTCACGGCGATCGAGCGGCGGATGGCTGCCGACGCCGACCTGCACCGCCGCCTGCGGGCGCTCCTGGCCGCGTGCGCGACCCACGGCGAGCCGACCCTGAGCCAGATCACCGAGTCGATGGAGGCGATGGCAATGGCAGAACGCCACTACACCCCCGAGCAGCTCCAGGCGCTCGCAGACCGGCGTGACGCCCTCGGCGCCGACGGCATGCGGGCCGCGGAGCAGGCCTGGGCCGACCTGATCGCCCAGGCCGAGGCGCAGCGCGCCGCCGGCACCGACCCGGCCGCGCCGGCGATGCAGGCGATCGCGGGGCGCTGGCGCGAGCTGATCGAGCAGTTCACCGGCGGCGACCCCGGCATCCGCGAGTCGCTCGGCCGGATGTACCGCGACGAGGGCGTCGAGCGCGCATCGCGCGGCGGCGTCTCGAGCGAGCTCATGGCCTACGTCGGGGAGGCGCTTGCGGTCAGCCGCGAAGAGCGCTGAGGGGGATCGGCTCGAGCTCGGGCACGATGTCGCGCCACTCCCCCTCGGGCGAGCCCGGCGGCACGAGTCCGAACCAGATCCTGATCTCTGCGCCGTCGATCTCGGCGTACTCCTCGTAGCGATCTGTCGTCGCCTCGCCCACCTCGGTGGCGATGTCGTTGAGGGCGCCGACGACTCGGACGAGGACGTCGTCCGGGCTCCACCCGCCGACATGCGAGAGCTCAACGGTGATCTCCCACCGGGTGGTTGGGTCGGAGATGGCCAGGACACCCGGATCGGCCACGGTGAGTGTCACGTGGGTCGGCAAAGCGGGAGCGACCCGATCCACGACCAGCGCGGCCAACCGGCCCAGATGTCCACGATCATCCACGCCGCACGAGCCCGCCCAGCACCGCCCCGAACACCGCATGCCCGAGCACCTCCTGGGCGAACGCGTGCGGGTTTCGGGCCATCGGCGGCCAGGCGCCCGCGCGCACGTCGGGGTGCAGCCGGTCGAGCACGGCGGTGAGCGGCCAGAGCAGCGCGTTCTCGGCCTCGGCCGCCGCGATCCCCGCGCCCGTGCCGGAGAGGCCGAGGCGGCCGAACGCCACCCCGAACAACGCGCCGTTTGCCACGTGAACGGCGATGCCTGCCTCGCGCCAGCGGCCGCGCGGCGCCACCAGCCCACCGATCAGCCGCGCCTGGCTGTGGTAGCCGCCCGTCGCCCGCCGCAGCGCCGGCTCGGCGGCCGCCCAGGCGCCGGCTGCAGCCGCGCCTGCAAGCGCCGCGCGCAGCGTCCGTCCCCTCATCGCAGCCCGGGGACAAGGGTGCGCATCACGTCGCGGGCGACGTAGCCGGCGATGCTCGGGTTCTCCTTCAGGCGGCGCACCGAGTACGCGTACCAGGCCTGGCCGTAGGGCACGTAGACGCGCAGCAGGTGGCCGTCGGCGATCAGCCTGCGGCCGACCTCGCCCGCCACACCGAGCAGCATCTGGAACTCGTAGCGGTCGCGCGCGAGGCCGCGACGCTCGATCAGGCCGAGCGCGCCGTCGACAAGCGCGCGGTCGTGCGTCGCGATGCCGACGTAGCTGCCCTGGTCGAACAGCTGCTCGAGCAGACGCAGGTAGTTCGCGTTCACCTCGGGCATCTGCTGGTAGGCGATCTCCTCGGGCTCGATGTAGATGCCCTTGACGAGGCGCACGTTCGGGGTCAGGTCGGCCAGCGCCGCGAGGTCGTCCGCCGAGCGGCGCATGTACGACTGGACGACGACGCCCACGCCGTCGTGGCCGGCCGCGCGCAGGTCGCGGTAGAGCGCGAGCGTCTGGTCGGTCAGCCCGCTGTCCTCCATGTCGATGCGCACGAACACGCCGTGGCGCTCGGCCGACTGAAGCACGCGCCCGAGGGTGCGGTCGGCCAGCTCGCGGTCGATCTCGATCCCGAGCGCCGAGAGCTTCACCGAGACGTTGGCGTCCAGGTTCAGGGCGGCGATCGCGTCGAGCGCATGCTCGTACTCGGTGGCGGTCGCCTCGGCCTCGTCCGGGACGCGGATGAACTCCCCGAGCACGTCGACGGTCGCCATCGCACCGCGCCGGTTCAGATCCTGGACGGTCTTCACGGCGTCGTTCAGCCCTTCGCCCGCGATGTAGCGGTCGGCGATCCGCCGCACCACGATCCTCGGCACCGCCGGCAGCGAGGCGACGACGAGGCGGTCGAACGCCTTCATTCGGCGCTGAGCTCCACCCGGTAATGACCGAGCACGTCGGCGACGAGCGCGTCGACCGCGCCGGAGGCGGCGGTCATCGCCGAGGCGAAATTGGCCGGATCGCCGGCGCGCGCCGCCGCCGCAAGCGCGGCCCAGGCCACCTCTGCCGGTGGCGCGACCGCGTCGGCAGGTGTCTCGGCCCCCGGCTCGGGCCGTCCCGCCGCCTCGGCGTACGGGACGAAGGCGTCGAGCACCGAAGCGAGCTCGGCGGCGAGCGGCGCCAGCGCATCGAGGAACTGCGGCGTCGCCGCGCGGGGCCCGGCGGCGGCCGCGCTCAGCCGGCCGGCGGTCGCAACGACGGCGTCGGCGGCGTCGGCGGCGACGGTCGCGCCCGCCGCCCGCAACGTCCGTGCCGCCGCGCCGAAGCGCTCGGCCAGCTCCTCTGCCGCCGTCGCGCCCGACACCTCCTCGGCCCGCTCGGCCAGGGCGGCGAGCGTCACCGCGTCCTTGATCAGGCGCCGGTCGGACACGGCGGCGCCCGCGGCGTCGAGCGCGACGTAGCCCAGCTCGCCGCCGCTCTCGAACGCGACGACGTAGACGCGCGTCCCGGACTGCGGCTCGGCCGCTATCACGGCCACCGCGTGCTCGCCGGGACCGGCGTGGCGGCCGGCGGCGGCTAGCGTGGTCTCGAGCTCCTGCTCCAGGGTCATGCAGCGGGGGTGTGGGCCGGCGCCACCGCCATCCGCATCTCGAACGCGATCAGCACCACGGCGGCCGGCAGTGTAAACGCCAGGGCCGGGTCGACCAGTGCAGCGGCCGCCAGGGCGGCGGCGATCCCGGCGAAGATGATCAGCGTCTCGGACGATGTCACCGACGCGACGTCGCCGGGCCGGCAGCGCACATGGGCGACCAGGCCGACGGCGTAGCCGGCGACGAGCGGGAGCAGGCGCGGCTGCGATGCCGATGCGGCCAGCGCGGCGACGAGCGCGACCAGGCACCAGCCGATCGCGTACCAACGGCCGCGCACGAGACCCAGGTACACGATCGATGTCACCTTCGGCGGCACGGCCGCCGCGTCGGCGTCGCGGTCGAGGTAGTGGTGCACCATCAGCATCGAGACGGCATACGCGGCGACGGCGATCGCCGAGGCGACGGTGACGAAGTCGATCGACGGCCCCTGCAGCAGGTGCGCGCCGCACACGCAGTCGGCGAGACACACGAACGCGACCGCCTCGCCGGCGAACGGCCGGTAGGCGGCGCGCACCGGCGGCAGCGTGTAGAGCACCGCCCCGGCGACGCCGACAAGGCCGAACGGGAGCAGGTCGAGCCCACCGGCGGCCACCAGCGCGAGCCCGATCACCGTGGTGGCGGTGAAGGCGGCCGCAAACACGCCCCAGAGCGCTCCCGGCTGCAGGAGCCCGGCCACGATCACCTTGCTGCCCCCCGAGATGAACCGGGGCGAGTCGTGCCGGTCGGTGCCGGAGCGCCAGTCCTCGATCTCGTTCACCGTGTGCGCGAGCAGGCCCTGGATGAGCACGCCGAGCGCGACCGCGCCCAGGTAGTACCACACCTGCAGCGGCCGGCCGCGGGCGGCGAGCGCGGTGCCCAGGGTCAGGGCCGAGAAGCTCCAGAGGAGCACGGGGATGACCCGCACCTCCAGCCACAGGCCGCGCAGGGTCTCGGTCACAGCCATGACCATATCAGCGCCGCTTTGGTCCGTCCGAGCGCCTCCATACCATCCTGCGCATGACCCCGGCGAATGTCCTCGAGGAGGGCACGGACGCGGCTTCGCAGGTGGAGGCGTGGCGGTTGCACGTGCTGTTGTCGGCCGGCTACCCGCTGCGGGTGGCCGAGCGGCTCGCGAAGAGCTCGGCCGACCTGCACAGGGCGGTCGAGATGCTCGATCTCGGCTGCACCCCGCACACCGCTGCACGGATCCTGACGTAGTCCGCCCGGCCGTCCCGGCCCCTAGACTCCGAGCGTGAGCGCGAAGCCGACGCCGACCACCTACGGCGACCGGGCGGTGTACTCGGTCGCGGGGTTCAACCAGGGGGTGGCCGACTGGCTCGGCCGCCTCGGCAACGTCTGGGTCGAGGGCGAGCTGGCCGAGCTCAAGCGCACCGACCGCTGGGGGCTCGTGTACTTCTGCCTGAAAGATGAGTCGGCGATCCTGCAGGGCACGATGCAGCGTGAGCGGTTCGATCGCATCCAGCCGCCGCCGGCCGTCGGCGACCGCGTGCACGCGTTCGGGCGCGGCGAGCTGCGCCAGCGCAAGGGCGAGTTCAGCTTCCGGGCGTTCTCGATCGAGCAGTTCGGGCTGGGTCAGCTGCTGCGCCGGATCGAGGAGGTGCGCCTGCGCCTGGCGGGCGAGGGCCTCTTCGCCGCCGAGCGCAAGCGACCGCTGCCGTTCCTGCCGCGTGTGGTCGGGCTCGTGTGCGGCAGCGACGCCGCCGCCAAGCGCGACGTCGTCGAGACGGCGAAGTCGCGCCACCCGCCGGTGCGCTTCCGGATCCTCGAGGCTGCGGTGCAGGGCGCCGGGGCGGCCACGGCCGTGATCGCGGCGCTGCGCACCCTCGACGCCGATCCCGCCGTCGATGTGATCGTGCTCGCGCGCGGTGGCGGCAGCGTCGAGGATCTGCTGCCGTTCTCGGACGAGGCCCTGTGCCGCGCGGTGGCGGAATGCGCGACGCCCGTCGTCTCGGCGATCGGCCACGAGCAGGACACGCCGCTGGTCGACCTCGTCGCCGATGTCCGCGCGGGCACCCCAAGCCTCGCGGCGAAGCTGGTCGTGCCCGACCACGCGGCCGCAGGCGCCGAGCTCGACGCGCTCCTTGCGCGGGCGGGACGGGCGCTCGAAGGGCGGGCCGTGCACGCCCGTCGCCACCTGCAGCTCCTGGCCGCCCGGCCCGCCTTCGCCGACCCGCGCAGCTGGATCACCACCCGGCGGGCCGCGCTCGACGGCGCATCGGCGTCGCTGCGGCGGCTGCCGGCGGTGCGGCTCGAGCGCGAGGTCGCGCGCCTGCGAAACGCCCGCGATCGCCTGCGCGTGCTCGGCCCGGCGGCGACGCTCGAGCGCGGATACGCCATCGTCCAGGACGATGCCGGCGCGGTCGTGCGCGCCGCGGACACCGTCGCAGTCGGCCAGCGCGTCGGCGTGCGCCTCGCCTCCGGCCGGCTGGGCGCGCGGGTCGAGGACGTGACGCCATGACCGACGACCTCAGCTTCGAGCAGGCCCGCGACGAGCTCGAGCAGATCGTGCGCAGGCTCGAGGACGGCTCGACGTCGCTCGACGAGGCGCT
>DASXZF010000135.1:0-17372 GCA_036502065.1 Gaiellales bacterium | reverse complement strand
CGCAGGGCGTCCACCTCGTAGCTCAGCGGGTTCACGCGGCTGATCGCGCGCACCCACGTCGGCATGAGCGCGACCGGGTAGAGCGCGTTGGAGGCGAAGAAGAGCGGCATCGTGATCGCCTGGCCGATGCCCATCAGCCGCTCGCGTGAGAGGACGATCCCGGCGAGCACGATCGAGAGCGTCGAGAAGAAAGCGGCCGAGAGCACGACGACGATCGCGACGCCCAGCAGCCGCAGCGGGTTGGCGGTCAGCCCGACCCCCAGGATCTCGGCCAGAACGAGCACGACGACGCCCTGGACGAGCGCGCGCACGCCGGCGGCGAACGCCTTCCCGGCGACGAGCGCCCAGCGCGGCGTCGGCGTTGCCATCAGCTTGGCCAGCACTCCCGCGTCGCGCTCCCAGATGATCTGGATCCCGTAGAAGATCGAGATGAACAGCACCGACTGGGCCAGGATCCCGGGTGCGAGATAGTCCAGGTAGGGCACGCCGGTCGGGATGGCGTGCAGGCGCGAGAACGTCTCGCCGAAGATCAGCAGCCAGAGCGCCGGCTGGATCGCGCGCGTGTAGAGCTCCTTGCGGTCGTGGCGCAGCTTCTGCAGCTCGACCAGGCACAGGGCGGCGACACGGCTGCCCGACCGTCGCCACGCGCCCTCGATCGGCCGCCGCAGGGTCTCGGCGACGCTAGCCAAGCCGGCTCGCGGTGCGTCGTGTCTGGCGGACGTGCCGCATGTCGCCTCCCGCTTCGAGCGTGTCGCCGGTGTGATGGCGGAAGACGTCCTCGAGCGACGCGCCGTCGCCCCGCTCGGCCTTCAGCTCGTCGGGCGAGCCCAGCGCGCGCAGCCGTGCGCGGTGCATGAGCGCGACCCGGTCGCAGAGCGCGTCCGCCTCGTCCATGTAGTGCGTCGTCAGCAGCACGGTCATGCCGGTCTCGCGCCGCAGGGACTCGATCCGCTCCCATACGCTCGAGCGGGCGATCGGGTCAAGGCCGATCGTGGGCTCGTCGAGGACGAGCAGCCGCGGGCGGTTCACGAGCGCCTGGGCCAGCTCCAGCCGCCGGATCATCCCGCCGGAATACGTCGCCACCAGCCGGTCGGCCGCCTCGTCGAGCCCCATCGTCGTGAGCATCTCGGCGACGACGCCCGAGCGCGTGCGGCGGGGGACGTCGAACAGGCGCGCGAACAGCGACACGTTCTCGCGGCCGGTGAGCGCGGCGTCGGCCGAGAGCTGCTGCGGGACGAATCCAAGCATGCGCCGAACCTCCATCGGCCGCCGGGCCACATCGATCCCGAAGACCTCGGCCGATCCCGAGGTGGCCGGGAGCAGCGTGGTCAGGACACGGATCGTCGTCGTTTTCCCCGCGCCGTTTGGGCCGAGCAGTCCGAACACCTCGCCGTCGCCGACGGTGAGATCGACGCCCTCGACGGCGGTCGTCTCGCCGAAGCGGACGTGCAGGTCGCGGATCGACACGGCGGCGCCGTTTGGCGTGCCCATCACTCGAGGCTCCCGAGGAGCCGGCTCAGGGGGCCGACCGCGGCTGCGAGCGCGGCCCGCTCGCCGGGGTCGAGGCGCGCCAGGGCGGCGTCGAGCACCTGGTGGCGGCGGTCGTTCCATGCGGCCATGCGGCGCGCGGCCGCGGGTGTGACCGAGAGCCGCACCGAGCGGCGGTCGCGCGGGTCGGCCGCCCGCGTCACAAGGCCGGCGGCGACGAGCTGGTTCGCGAGGGTGCTCGCGGTGTTCGGGGCGATCCGAAGCTCTGCGGCGGCCGTGCCGATGCTGATGCCGGGGCGGTGGCGGATCGTGCGCAGGAGCTCGACCTGGGCGGTCGCGAGCGGCTCGAGCGGCCAGTCCTCGCGCGCTCGCTTGCGCAGCGACCGCTGCAGCGGGCCGAGCACGCCGATCAGGCCGGCGGCGGTGTCTGCAATCGTCTGCTCCATCGAAGAAGAATATATCAAAGACAGATATGTATGGCGGCAATGCGATGACTGACCCCCGCGTCTCGCCACACTACGGCCGCACGACCACCGGCCGCCACACGCTGAAACGGCGGCCGGCGGCGTAGCGTGCCGAGACGCGGATGAACACCGTCCCCGGACGCACGCGGCCGCCCGCGCCGTTGCCGCCCCGCCAGCGCCGGCAGGCGACCCGCCCCGCCGCGACCGATCCCAGGCCGATGTGCCGCACCAGGCGGCCGCCGGCGCGGCGCACGGAGATCGTGGTGTGGGTCGACCGGGCCGCCGGGCGCGCGCACAGGAGCAGCGGCCGCGCACCGGCGTCGGAGAGCGACAGCGCCGGGCGCGACACCGCGAAGGCCGGCAGGTGCGGGCCGGGTGGGGGTGGCGGCGGCGAGGGCGTCGCGAGCGCGCGCTGCAGCTGGACGAACGCCGCCGTGGGGTCTGAGCGGGCGTCCAGGATGCCGAACACGTCCTTCGCCGACATCGCCCAGCGCGCCCACGAGAGCCCGTGCCGATCGAACACGGCCAGCATCTGGGCCTGGTACGCCGCACCGGCGCGGGTGCCGCGCAGGTCGCCCCACTCGCCGACCATCAGCGGGATGCGCAGGTCGTCCGCCTTGCGGATCGGCGTCAGCAGCACGGCCGCCTGCGCTGCCTCGGTGCCCCGATAGGCGTGCACGATCTGCATATGGGTGGCGTTCCAGCTCGGCGCCCACGCCTCGCCGTCGAACGACATCCCGGTGCCGGGCCGGCCGGCGAAGTAGGCGTGATAGTCGAGCGCGACGTGCGCCAGGCCGCCGAACGCGCGGAAGGTCGCGTCCATGAGCCCCAGGTCTCCGCCGGTGCGCGTCATCACGAAGACGGTGCGCTTGGGATCGACGCCGGCGAACGCCTGCCGGATCCTGGCCTCGAAGCCGATCACGGCCTGGGCGCCGGACTGCGCGGCGCGCGCATACGGCTCGTTCAGCACCTCGTAGCCGACGACGTTCGCGTCCCCGGCAAAGGCCGCCGCCAATTTCTGCGCGAGCTGTCCGTAGAGCCGGATCGCGGCGGGGTCGGCGTAGAAGGCGGTGTAGGCCTCGACCTCGCCGCGGGCGGTCGGCGGGTACTCGCCGGGGTGGACGGTCGTGTAGAACCACGCCGGGATCCCGTTGCCGCGCCCGCCGAAGTAGGACGACCAGTCGTACTGGTGCAGGTCGATCATCACGTCGATCGAGTGCGCCGCATACCACCCCACCTGCTTCTGGATCGCGGCGAAGAGGGCCGTGTTCCAGCCCGGGTCGCCGGGAGCCGGCGCCGTCGGCTCGAGGTCGGCCCAGCTCACGTGGATGCGGACGAGATTGGCGCCGAGCTGCACGACCCGGTCCTGGAGGACGACGTTCGAGCCGGCCGAGACGTTCACGCCGCGCAGAACGACCGGTGCGCCGGTGCCGGTGCGCACGAAGCGGTTGCCCTGGGTGGTCACCCACGGCGTCGTCGCGGCATGGGCGGGCGTGGCACCTGCGAGCGCGATCATCGCGGCGAGGACGAGCACATCGCGGTGGAACCGGAGACCGGCCATTGCCCGGCGGCGATCGTAGCTCACCGGTCGCATTGGCCAAATCTGGTTGAGTGCGCAATAATATGATCATGAATACGACCAAGACCGAAACCACCGGGCACGCCTCGGCGACCCGGCAGAACACGCTCCGGCTCGGGCCGGCGCACCTGACCGTCACCGACCTCGACCGATCGATCGCGTTCTACGAGCGCTCGATCGGCCTCTCGGTGCGCGAGCGCGACGGCACCACCGCGACGCTCTGGGCCGGCGGCGACGACGATCTGCTCGTGCTCGCGGCCGACCCGTCCGCGCGCCGTGCGGGCCGTCACGCCGGCCTCTATCACGTTGCACTGCTGCACCCGTCCCGGCTCGAGCTGGCCCGGGCGGCCGCCCGCCTCGCCGAGACGCGCACGCCGATCATCGGCGCGTCCGACCACGGCATCTCCGAGGCGATCTACCTGCCCGACCCGGACGGAAACGAGGTCGAGCTCGCCGCAGACCGCCCACGCGAGGTGTGGCCCGACCTGTCCGATCCCGGCTGGGACGGCGGCCCGCAGCCGCTCGACCTCGACGCGCTGCTTCATGTCGTCGCCGCCGAGCCGGTTCAGGAGCACGCCGACCCCGGCCTCACCGTCGGCCATCTGCACCTGCACGTCGGCGATGTCGAGCGCGGTCTCGAGTTCTACCGCGACCTGCTCGGCTTCGACGTCATGACGCGGATGCCCACCGCGGCCTTCATGGCCGCCGACGGCTACCACCACCACGTCGCGATCAACGTGTGGCGCGGCGTGGGCGTGCCCCCCGCCCCCGCGGGGACGGTCGGCCTGCGCCACTGGACGATCGTCTACGCGACGCAGGACGCGCTCGCCGCGACGCTCGCCCGGCTCGCGCAGGCGGGAGTGCCCACCGAGACTCGCCCCGAAGGCGTGCTCGTGCGCGACCCGTGGGGCATCGCCGTGCTGCTGACGGCGGCCGGGCCTAGGATGGGCGCATGACCACCACCCCCGACTCACCCGGCCCGCAGGGGACGATCGTCGCGGCGGCGCGCAGCCGCCGACCGATCGACCCCGGGGTCACCATCGGACACGTCCATCTGCGCACGGCCGACATCGACCGGGTGCGCGCGTTCTACGTCGACGTGCTCGGCTGGGACGTCGTGATGGAGGCCCGTGACGTCCCCGGCTGGGGCACGACCGGCGACATGCTGTTCGTCTCGGCCGGCGGCTATCACCACCACATCGGCTTCAACACCTGGAAGTCGGGGGGAGGCCGTCCCCAGCCCGATGGCGTCGCCGGGCTGCACCACGTCGCCATCCGCTACCCGACCCGTGCGGGCCTGGCCGACGCGCTGCGCCGCCTGCGCGAGGCCGACTGGCCGATCCGCCAGGCGACCGACCACGGCACGCACGAGGCGATCTATCTGAGCGATCCCGACGGCAACGACCTCGAGCTGATGTGGGACCGGTCTCCCGACGAGTGGCCGCGCGATCCGGACGGCCACATCGGCTTCGCGAACAGCGACCTCGACCTCGACGCCCTGGCCACGGTCGAGTAGCCCTCCGCACCAATAGGGGTCAGACCCCTTTTGGTGCGCCGGGTGACCGCGCCGAACGCACCGCCCAGACGAGGATCGCCACGGCGAAGACGATAGGCAAGCCCCGCGGTGGATGACCTGCTCTCGGCGACCTCGCGCGCCGTCTCGAGCAGAAACGCGCCGAGGACGAGCGCGCATCCAATCGTCAGCCACCACGCCAGCCACCGAGCGGCGAGCGCCAGCACGAGGAACGGGCTCAGCTCGAACACGGCGACCTCGAGCGCGCCGATGCCCGGCCGCTCGACGGCGTCGCGCAGGTCGATCGGGATCAGCAGGCTCGCGAGACCGATCACGAGCACCAGGAGGGTCACGTGCCGTCGTGACGGCTTCATAGCACCCATGCTATCGGAGCGCGAGGCCGGGCGCGAGCCGGCGTGCTACCCGCGGCCCGGCGCGTCGGCGTCCTCGTCCAGGCGGACGGGGACGAGCGCGGCGTCACGCCGGTGGAAGCCGACGCGCCAGCTGTAGGTGTCGCGCCGCGACGGGAAGAAGTCGGGCCAGTCCTTGGCCATCATCCAGACGGCGACGACGCAGACGGTGACATCGAGGGGATGCGGCCCGGTGTGGTCGGCGACTCCGCCGATCGCGATCAGGATGACGGCGACGAGGCCTGCCCAGCACTCGTGCACCCGAAACCCGGCGATGTAGACGCGCGGCCCCAGCGGATGGCGGCGGACGTGCAGGATTGTTCGGAGGGCGCGGGTCATGCTCTGGTTATCGGCACCCGCGCGGCGGACTCAACCCGCCGCAGCAGTGGCGCCCGCCGCCGCGCACGCGCGAGCGACGTTGGCGGCATGCGCGACACTGTCGGCCGATCCGCCGGCCCGGACGGGTACCGCGATCTGCTCTGAGCGGTCGGGTGGGCAGCCCGCCTCAGCGTAGCTCAGCACGGCCTCGACATAGTCGAGATCCTCGTCGGCGATCCGCAGCGCATGCTCGCTCGAGTGCGGCCTCCCGTGCCCGACGACGACGTAGATCGGGCGCTCGCGCTCGATGACGCCGACGATCGTCTGCAGCGTCGTTCGGTAGTCCTGCAGCGAGTGGTACGCGGCCGGGATCTCGAGCGACGAGAGGTAGTCGCCGACGACGAGCAGGTGCTCGTCGGGGAGCGTGGTGAGGATGCCGTCGTCGGTGTGTCCGAGGCCCGGCCGGCAGACGCCGAGCCACGGTCCCATGCGCACCTCGGCGGGCGGCTCGACGATCTGTTCGACGTGCAGCTTCTCGAGGGCGCGCAGCGGCACGAGCAGCTCGGCCGACTCCTGCTCGATCGAGGCGCGGGCCTCGCCCGACCGGATCCGCTCGGCGGCAGCCGCACCGGCGGTCACCTGCGCATCGGGCAGCATCCCGAGCGCCATCACGTGATCCCAGTCGGCGTGGGTCACCAGCACCTGCGTGACGGGCATCGTCGAGGCCGCGAGCACCTCCTCGACCTCCCACGGCGCGATGCCGGGATCGATCAGCAGCCGCTCACCGGCCCGCCGCAGCTCGAGCGTGGTGGTCTGGTACAGCGTGCTGGGCCACCACGTCGCCGTGCCCGTCAGCGGGATCGCCCTTGGCATGGCCCTAGCATAGTATGGCCCGATGCGGGTTGGGATCGACCTGATCGAGATCGCCCGGGTGGCCCGCGCACTCGAGCGGCATCCGCGTTTTGTCGAGCGCGTCTTCACGCAGATCGAGCGTGACTACTGCCTCTCGCGCGCCAATCCGGCGCAGCACTTCGCGGCCCGCTTCGCGGGCAAGGAGGCGGTGGGCAAAGCGCTCGGATTCGGGGTGCCGTTCACGTGGCGCGAGATCGAGATCGCGGGGCGGCCCAAGCCGGGCGTGACGCTCTCCGGTCGCACGGCCGCCTGGGCCGAGCGGGTGCGGGCGGGTGCGATCGACCTCAGCATGACCCACTCGAAGGGGTTGGCGGCGGCCGTGGCCGTCGTCGACGAGGCATGATCCGCACGCTCCCGCTCTACGCCGCCGACGAGGCCGGCGCCGCCGATGCCGGCGCGATCGAGGGGCTCGGCATCCCCGGGGCCGTGCTCATGGAGCGTGCCGGCGTCGCCGCGGCGCAGGAGATCCAGCGGACGTTCCCGCGTGGATCCGTGGCCGTCGTCTGCGGTGGCGGCCGCAACGGCGGCGACGGCTTCGTCGTCGCCCGCCACCTGCACGCCGCCGGGTGGGAGGTGGAGTGCCTGCTCGCCTCCGACCCCACCGGTCTGCCGGCCGAGGCGCGCCTGAACCATGACGTGGCCGTGCGGCTCGGGGTGCCGATGCGAGACGGCGTTCGCCGCGAGCGGGTGCGCCGGGCCGATGTCGTCGTCGACGCGCTGCTCGGGACCGGGTTCCACGGATCGCCGCGGCCCGAGGCCGCGCGCGTGATCGCTGCGCTCGAGGGCCACCAGGGCGTCGTCGCCCTCGACGTGCCGTCGGGCGTGGACGCCTCGACCGGCGTGATCGCCGGCGCCGCCGTCGAGGCGCAGACGACCATCTGCTTCCACGGCCGCAAGCTGGGGACGGCGGTCGAGCCCGGGCGCTCGGCATCGGGGCGGGTCGTGGTCGCCGACATCGGCATCCCGCCCCAGGCGGACGCCGCCACCCGGGCGGTGCTCGCCGACGGCCTGACCGGCCTGAGCAAGCAGGCCGGGGCCACCAAGTACACCGCCGGAGCCGTGCTGGTCATCGGCGGCGCGCGCGGCTTCAGCGGCGCGCCGCTCATGGCCGCGCTGGCCGCGCTGCGGGCGTCGGCGGGGATCGTCTGGGTGGCGACGCCGCCGGATGCGGCCCGGATTCTCGAGGCACGGGTGCCCGAGATCATGGTGCGCCCGCTGCCGGGCGCCCTCGAGCTGCTCGAGCGGGCCGACGCGGTGGCGCTCGGCCCCGGCCTCGGCCGCACCCCGGACGCGATCGAGCTCGCGCGCGAGGTCGGCATCGGCCACGCCGGCGCGACGGTGATCGACGCCGACGGCCTGTTCGCCTTCAACGGCGACCTGAAGGCGCTGCGAGCGCGGCGCACGCCCGCGGTGCTGACGCCGCACGAGGGCGAGATGGGGCGGCTGCTCGGCGAGTCGTCCGACTGGGTGCGGGCCAACCGGCTCGAGGCGGTGCGCCGGGCCGCTTCAGAGAGCGGCAGCGTCGTTCTGCTGAAGGGGCCCGACACGCTCGTCGCCCACCCCGACGGGCGGGTGTGCGTCTCGCACGCCGGCGTGAGCGGCCTGGCCACGGCGGGGTCGGGCGATGTCCTGACGGGGGTCGTCGCGGCGATGCTCGGCCGCGCGCCCGACGCGTGGACCGCCGCCGCCGCGGCGGCCGAGGCGCACGGCCGCGCCGGGCGGCTTGCGTCCGAGCGACTCGGACCGGCGGGAATCATCGCGACCGACGTCATCCAGTCGCTTCCCGAGGCGCTGCGGTGATCGGCACGCACCGCGCGCGGGCGACGCTCACCGTCGACCTCGGCGCCGTCGAGGGCAACATCGCGCATCTGCGCAACGCCGCCCGGCCCGCCGAGGTTTGGGCCGTCGTGAAGGCCGACGGCTACGGTCACGGCGCCTCCGCGGTCGGACGAGCGGCGCTTCGGGCGGGCGCCAGGCGCCTGTGCGTGGCGACGTGGGAGGAGGCCCGCGCGCTGCGCGAGGATCTCGGCGACGTGCCGGTGCTCGTGATGGGGCCGCTCTCGCCGGGCGAGGAGGCGCACGTGGCCGGCATCGACGTCGCCGTCACGTCGGTCGAGGGCTTCGCCCGGCTGCAGGCCGCCGCGCGCATGCCGGTGGGCGTGCACCTCAAGGTCGACACAGGCATGGGCCGGTGGGGGATGAGCGCGGCCGACGCGCTGCGCGTCGCCGACCAGCTCGACGCCGACGGCATGCTGCAGCTGGCCGGGCTGATGAGCCACCTTGCCGTCGCAGACACCGACGCCCGGTTCACGCGGCTGCAGATCGAGCGCTTCGCGGCGCTTTCCGAGCGCTTCCCGCCGTGCCCGCGCCACATCGGAAACAGCGCCGCCGCCCTGCGCTTCCCCGAGGCGCACTTCGATGCCGTCCGCTGCGGGATCGCGATCTACGGCCTGTCGCCCTTCGGAGTCAATCCGGCTGCCGACGGCCTCGCGCCCGCTCTGCGGCTCGAGAGCCACGTCGCCGACGTCAAGCTGCTCCAGGCCGGAGACAGCTCCGGCTACGGGCGCCGCTTCGTCGCGCCGGCGGCGACCTGGGTCGGGCTCGTCCCGGCGGGCTACGCCGACGGCGTGCCGCGCGCCCTGTCGGGCCGGGCCGACGTCCTGGTGGGCGGCATCCGGCGGCGGGTTGCGGCGACCGTGAGCATGGACCAGCTCACCTTCGTGATCGGTCCCGAGCGCGATGTGGAGCCGGGCGATGCCGTGACGCTGATCGGCGCCGACGGCGACGAGCGGATCCTGGCCGAGGAGTGGGCGCGCCTGACCGGGACGATCGGGTACGAGATCGTGACGTCGCTGGCGCCGCGGCCGCGACGGGTGGAGCATGTCGTTGCCGGGCCTTGAGACGGTCCGCGCCATGGCGCCGGTCGAGGATGCGTGGCTCGTCGGCGGCAGCGTGCGCGACCTGCTGATGGGCCGCGAGGTGATCGACGTCGACCTCGTGGTCGAGCGCGACCCGGCCGCCGCCGCCCGCTCGCTCGCCCGCGGCCACGGCGGCGCGCCGTTCCCGCTCTCCGAGCGCCACGGCGCCTGGCGGGTGGTGCGTGACGGCCACACCGTGGACATCACCCAGAGCCAGGGCGCGGTCGCCGACGACCTCGGCCGGCGCGACTTCACGATCAACGCGATGGCGCTGCCGCTCGAGGGCGGCGAGCTGCTCGACCCGCACGGCGGGCGCGCCGATCTCGAGGCCCGGCGTGTACGCGCCGTGTCCGAGCAGGTGTTCAGCGACGATCCGCTGCGGCTGCTGCGCCTGGCCCGGCTCGCGCACGAGCTCGGCTTCGAGGTCGACCCCGACTCCGAGCGGCTCGCGCGCCGCGACGCCCACCTCGCCGACCGGCCGAGCGGCGAGCGCGTCCTCACCGAGATCCGCCGGCTGCTCACGCCCGACCACCCGGACTCGGGCATCCGGCTGCTCGACCGGATCGGCGTGCTCGACGTCGTGCTCCCCGAGGCGTCGGCGATGCGCGGCGTGCAGCAGAGCCCCTTCCACCATCTCGACGTGTTCGAGCACACCCTGCAGGTGCTGGACGCGGCGGCCGACATCGGCGCGTATCCCCAGCACTACCTGCGCGAGGCGGCGGCGCCGGTGCGGGCCGTCCTCGACGCCGAGGTCGGAAACGGCTTCGACGGCCGCATCGCCCTGCGTCTCGCGGTGCTCTTCCACGACATCGAGAAGCCGGCGACCCGCGTCGCCGGGCAGGACGGGGGGGTGAGCTTCATGGGCCACGACCGCCGGGGCGCCGACACGGCCGAGGCCGTGCTCACGCGCTGGCGGGCCTCGCACGCGCTGATCCGGTTCTGCCGCGTGCTCGTCTCGGAGCACCTGCGGCTCGGCTTCCTCGTCCGCGAGCGGCCGTTCGACCGCCGCACGGCGCACCGCTATGCGACTGCGACCGCGCCGTACGCCCTCGAGAGCATCGTGCTGTCGCTGGCCGACCGCCTGGCCACGCGCGGCGTGCGTGCCCGCCAGTCCTACCTGCGCATGCACGCCGAGGCCGCTGTCGAGCTGATCGGGCTCGTCACGATGCTCGCGGCCGAGGTGCGCGAGCCGCTGCTGCGCGGTGACGACATCGCCGCGCTCACCGGCGCGACCGGCCCCCGGATCGGCGAGCTCGTCGCGCTGCTCGCCGAGGAGCAGGCAGCCGGAGCCGTGACGACGCGTGAGGAGGCCGAGGCGCTTGTCCGGCGGTAGCCGCTTCGACCGCACAGCCGGCCGCTACGCCGCCCACGCCGCCGACCGCGACTGGCACGGGTTCGTGGCCTGGTGCGAGCCGCGGGCGGCCGACCGGGTGCTCGACGTCGCCGGCGGCCCCGGCGCGCTCGCGGCCGTCCTGGCCGGCTCCGTTGCGTCTGTGACGGTGCTCGACGCGGCCCCGGGCCTGCTCGACTACGTGCCCGAGGGCATCGAGCGGGTCGAGGGCCGCGCCGAGCAGCTGCCGTTCGGCGCAGGCGAGTTCGACCTCGTGACGTGCGTGAACTCGCTGCACCACATCGCCCGGCCCGCGCGGGCGCTCGACGAGATGGCGCGGGTGCTCGCCCCCGGCGGCCGGGTCGTGCTCGAGGACTTCGCGCCCGAGCCGGACGCGCGCCGGGCGCGGCGGTGGGAGGAGATCGAGCGCCTCCGCGACCCCGAGCACGGACGGCTGCTGTCCCAGGGCGAGGCGCGCGCCCCGCTCCAGGCGGCCGGGATGCACCTCGACGCGGAGGAGTCGTGGTTGCGCACGTCCGCCGTCGAGCCGTGGCTCGAGGTGGCCGGCGTCACCGGCGGCGCGGCCGCGCGCATCCGCGAGATGATCGGCGCCAAGGAGTTCGAGGTGCGCGTCTGGCGGGCGCGCTACCGGCGCCGCGCCGACTGACGGCCACAGGCTCAATCAGATCGCGCTCGGGCCGATTTCCCGGGTATGGCTCATCTGGCATTTCGGCGGAGGCTCGGCGCCGCCGTGGTGCGGGTCGGGCAGCGCGTGGCCGCCGCCGGCGCGACGACGCCGCTCGGGCACGACTCGCTGACGGGCTTGCCCGACCGCTCGCTCGTGTCGGAGACGCTGCAGCGCTGGATCGACGCCGCGCGGCCCGGGACGAGCCTCGCGGTGCTCTACGTCGACCTGGACGACTTCAAGCTCGTGAACGACACGCTCGGCCACGCCGCCGGTGACGACCTGCTCGAGCACGTCGCCGCGAGCATGCGGCGGTACGTGCGCGACGGGGACATGCTGGGACGGCAGGGCGGCGACGAGTTCGTCCTGATCGCCACCGGGTGGCCGGATCGCGACGTCCTCGAAGGACTGGCGGCGCGCCTGCGCGAGGCTGCCGGCGAGCCGGTGACGGTCGGCGGCGTCGAGGTGCGCGTGGGTGCGTCGATCGGCGTGGCGGTGTGGACGGCCGAGACGACCGCCGCCGCGCTGCTCGAGCATGCCGACGGCGCCATGTACGAGGCCAAGGCCGGCGGCCGCGACGAGATCCGATGGCACCACCCGGGCCGCATCCGCGACCGTTCGAGCGACCGCTCCCGCGTTGCCCTGACGACCGCGCTCCCGCGCGCGATCGAGCGCGGTGAGCTGACATTGCACTGGCAGCCGCTCGTGAGCCTCGCCCGGGGCACGGTGTCGGGCCTCGAGGCGCTCGTGCGCTGGAACCATCCCGACCGTGGCCTGCTGCTCCCGGCCGAGTTCATCCCCTTCGCCGAGGAGACCGGCCTCGTGACGGCGATCGACGACTGGGTCATGTCGGCCGTGTCCGCCCAGAGGCACGCCTGGCGCGCGCAGGGCCTCGATCCCTACGTCGGTTTCAATCTGGCCGCGAACACCGCCAGGGGCGCGGGCGCCCTCGAGCGCGTGCTCGACCGGCTGACCGTCGGCGGCCTCGATGTCGCACATGTCACGGTCGAGCTGAGCGAGTCGGCCGGCCTGCGCGAAGACGAGTGCGTGCGCGCGTTCGTCCACGGCCTGCACGCGGCCGGCGTGACCGTGACTCTCGACGACTTCGGCGTCGCCTACTCGTCGCTTCACCGGCTGCGCGAGGTGCCCGCGCGCTGGGTGAAGATCGATCGCGCCCTGCTGCGGCACGTGCCCGACGACCCCGCCGCGACCCGGATCCTGCTCGCCAGCCTCGACCTGATCCGCGCGCTCGGCCTCGAGTGCATCGTGCTCGGTATCGAGACCGGGGCCCAGCTCGAGCTGCTGCGCGCGAACGGCGTGAAGCTCGGCCAGGGCTACCTGCTCGGCCGGCCGATGCAGGCGGCGGCAATCGAGCCGCTGCTGCGTGCCGCGCCTGTGACCCAGGGCGGCGGCGCGACGGCGAACGCCGCGTAGCGCAGGGACGCGCCGACCGCCCGGAAACGCCAGGGGGACGTGCGGTCAGGCCGCGCGCATGACCGCCGCGCGGACGTCGAGCTCCTGCAGCAACTCGGCCAGCTTGCACTCCAGGTCGTTCGGAGTGCGCACGGGATAGCCGGTCTGCCACTGCCCGGTCGTCTCGGCGACGCGTACGCAGTACATGAGGTTCTGAATGTCGCGTCTGTCCAGCATCGTGGTTCGAGGTCGGCGTTCGACGCGGGCATTGCCATCCCCTGCTTGCGGTATATCGCCGGGGGAGCAGGTATAGTCCCCGCGCCATGATCAAGGTACTCGTTGCAGCCCTCCTGGGCACCGTGGTGGGCATCGTGGTGATGGTGGTGGTGATCGTCGCCGCGGGCGGGTCGACGGACAACTCGAGCTCGCTCGGCCTCAATCCCACCGTCTCCACGGCATCGCTCTCCACACCTGCGTCAAGCGCGACGTCGACGCCGTCGAGCGGCGGCGGCTCGACCGGATCGGGTGGCGGCGACGCCGCGGCGGGCAAGGCAGTGTTCGCCTCGAACGGCTGTGGCAGCTGCCACACGCTGGCCGTCGCCGGCGCCACCGGCACGATCGGCCCCGACCTCGGCAAGGTCGTCGCCGGCGACGCCCAGAAGGACAAGATGCCGATCGCCGCCTTCATCAAGCAGTCGATCACCGATCCCGCCGCCTACACGGCCACCGGTGGCCCGTGGGCGACGTCGATGCCGACGACCTTCGGATCGTCGCTCTCGGCCACGCAGATCGACGACCTGGTGGCGCTGATCATCTCCGGCCAGCAGTCGTAACGGCCCTGCGCGGATGACGCTCGCCTCGCGGACCGGCGTGCGGACAGGCGCCGCCGCGCTCGTCCAGGCGCTCGAGGCGCACGGCGTCGAGGTCGTGTTCGGCCTGCCCGGCATTCACGCGCTGCCGGTGTGGGACGCTCTCATCGGCTCGCCGATCCGCCGCGTCGTCGTCCGCCACGAGCAGGCGGCCGGGTTCGGGGCCGTCGGCTACGCCCGCACCGGCTCGAGGCCGGGCGTGTATCTCACGAGCACGGGGCCGGGCGCCTTCAACTCGCTCGCGGCGCTGTCGGAGGCCGACGCGTCGAGCACGCCCGTCCTGCACCTGACGTCGCAGATCCCGACCCATCTCGTCGGCGCCGGCCGCGGCTACCTGCACGAGAGCCGCGGGCAGTCGCAGGCGTTTGCGGCCGTGTCGCGCTATCACGCCCGCCCCACGACTCCGGCGGCGCTCGTGGAGGCGGTCGACGAGGCGTTCCGGCACATGGCGCTCGACCCCGGCCCGGCCACGATCGAGGTGGCGACCGACGTCATGGCGGCCGACGCCGGGCAGGACGCGCCGCGGGTGACGCCGGTCGGGTTGCCCGCGCCGGAGCCCGCCGCGGTCGCCCGCGTGCGGGCGCTGCTGACGGCGGCCGACGCCCCGCTCATCTGGGCCGGCGGCGGGGCGCGGGCGGCGGCCGACCGCGTGCGGGCGCTCGCGGAGCACCTCGACGCGCCCGTGCTCACGACCTACAACGGCAAGGGTGCGCTCCCGAGCGGTCATCCGCTGCACGCCGGCTCGTCCGTCGAGGAGCCCGCGATGCGCGCGCTCGTCGAGCGCTCCGACCTCGTGCTCGCCCTCGGCACTCGCTTCTCGCAGGAGGCGACCGCCGACTGGGGCCTGCCGGTGCCGGCGACTCTCGTCCAGGTCGATCTCGATCCGGGCCGGTTCGGGCGCACGTTCGCCGTCGCCGAGGGCGTCGTCGCCGACGTCGGCCTCTTCTGCGACGCGCTGCTGGCCGATCCGCCCGAACCGGGTGCGCGCGACGGCGAGGCCGGGGTGCGCGCGGCGCTGCAGGGACGCTCGGCGGCCGTCGGCGAGCAGGGTGCCGACACCGAGGTCGAGCTCATGCGCGTGCTCGGCGAGGCGCTTCCGAACGACGCGATCGTCGTCGCCGACATGACCGTGGCGGCCTACTGGGCCGCGCTCTACCTGGACGCGAAGCAGCCCGGCGGGTTCGTCTATCCGTCGTCCGGCGCGCTCGGCTGCGGCATCCCGCTCGCGCTCGGGACGGCCGCGGCCAACCCGGATCGCCCGACGGTGGTCATCTGCGGCGACGGCGGCTTCCTCATGTCCGGGCACGAGCTTCTGACCGCCCGGGCGGAGGGGCTGGCGTTCGTGACGCTGGTGGTGAACGACTCGGCATACGGCATCCTGCGCAACTACCAGGAGACGATGTTCGGCCGCACGGTCGCGGTCGAGCTGAACGCGCCCGACTTTGCGGGCCTCGCCGCCGCCTGCGGCGTGCGCTACCTGCGGGCCGAGGGGGTCGGCGACCTGGGCGACGTGCTGCGCGCGGCGATCGCCGATCGCTCGGGCCCGGTGCTGGTCGAGCTCGAGGCCGCGCTGCGCGCGCCCGGCCAGTCGGTCTAAACCCGGGGCCTGGCCCGGAACGGAAGCATCAACAATGCGTGACCGAGGGGCCGGGAACCCTGAAGCTCCACGCGAGTATGTCTGTCTCGTCTCCCACGCCGGACCGCCCGGTGAGCACAAGCCGTACCCGCCGGGGCAGCCTGGGCTGGGCCGACGACCACCATGCCGTGACGCGGATCGGCGCCCGGGCGGTGTGCGCCGCCCACGCCGTCGCTGCTCGAGCCCCAGCGCGCAGGGCGGGAGGCGCGAGCCGCCCGGCCAATGCGACGAGTTCCGCCGGTGGCTCGGAGAAGCTCGTCCGCCAGGTCGCGGGTGGCGGCTTCGGAGGGCGGTGGAGCTCTGCGAGACCGATCGCGAGGCCCGGACGGAGCTGCAGGAACGGGGCGAGCACCCGGTGGAACTGCGGATCGGTGAGGTCAAGAGTTGTCGTCCCACCGCCCGCCGCCGGCACCCGCTCCCTCCACCCACCGCTCGAGAAGCATGTCCGCGACGTCAGCCCGATCGCACGGGTCGTGACGTTGTAGTCGTCGAGGTTTCCCTCCACCATGGACCGCACCTCGGGCAAGGGGGCGAGGGACAGCGCCGAGGTCGCGCGGAACGACATCGTGGCAGGGAACGCGCCGATGTCGGACGAGCCCTGGGGGCCACCGGCGTGCGATCCGCCGCATCCGGCCGCCACACAGGCCGCGGCGATGACGGCGGCGAACGATCGAGTCATGGTGACCATGTTCACGCGCTCACCCGGTCGTGAGGAGGCGGTAGCCGAGGTCGATCTCGTCCAGGTCGAGCAGGGCGCGGTGGCGCTCGAGCCATGCACCGCTGCGCAGATCCCCCCGCGGCGCCGCGACGGCGCGGTCGACCGCGGGCCCGAGCAGGGCGAGGTTGGAGGCGCCGGCGCGCACGACCGGGTCGAGGTGGGCGGGGCCGCGGCGCACGCCGAGCGGCGCCCACCCGTAGGCACTAATCTCCGTGCCGTCAGCCTCGTCCCTGAACGCGACCACGATTCGGCTCGAGCGCTTGTGCATCAGGGCGAGGAGCCCGATCGGGAACGCGAACACCGCCACGAGGATCGTCCAGGCCGGGCGCCGGGCCTGCTCGAAGACGACCAGCCGATCGCTGCTCGAGACGAGCGTGTACCCGCGCGCGACCAGCAACGGTGCGAGGGTCGTGAGCACCTGCTCGACCACCCGGCTGCGCAGCGAGGAGACGACCGTCCGCTCGGCGAAGCTGCGGTTGCCGGGTACCCACGGCCGTCGTCGCGGACCGGCAGATCGGTGCGCCCGCGGCGCCGGCAGATCGGCGATGAGCGCCTGCAGTTCCCGCACTGTTCGCGCCGCATAGGCGGCCTCGACCAGGTCGCTGATGTCGAGGCGTCCGTGCGCGCATGATTCACCGAGGCGCTCGGCGATCTGATCGCGCTCGGCGTCCGAGGCCCGGATGTCGGGACTATCCACTCCACGCAGTATCCATCGGCCGCCGCCGCCGGCAGTCGTCGAAGCGGGTCTGACCAGTCTGACCTACCGGCCGTGCTGGAACATGGAGTACACCACGAACACCGGCGACACAACTGCCCACAGAGCGAAGACGGTGGCGATTGCCCTGTCCCACCGCGTTCGGATGGCAGAACGACCGGCGGCCACGAGCAGCGCCTTCCATCCCCCCAACACGAACCCGGGCGCCAGTAACGCGGTAGCGAACGCACCGAAGATCTCGACACCCAGTCGGGACTGCCAAGTGAACTGGACGTCGACGGGCGCGAAGTAGACGGCCCAAAGACATGCGACTGCGATGGCCGAGCCGAGCCACCACCCGATCACGTACCGGGCATACACCTGATCCGACCACCGTGGAAGCCGCGCTGTCACCCGTCAATCGT
>DASXZF010000134.1:0-4302 GCA_036502065.1 Gaiellales bacterium | reverse complement strand
GCCGTTCGCCGACCTGCCGCGTGCGCTCTACCTGCCGCCGCAGACCACCTGCGTCCTCGAAGGCGAGGGCATCGTCGGCGTGTGCGGCGCGCGCGCCGATGCCGGCCACCCCGTGCGTCCGATCGCGCCCGAGGAGGTGCGCGTCGAGGTGCGCGGCTCGGGCAACGCCACCCGGCAGATCAACCACATCATCGCGCCCGAGTTCCCGGCCCACCGCCTGCTCGTGGTCGAGGTGCTGACGCCGGCCGGCAACTGGTCGTCGTACCCGCCGCACAAGCACGAGCAGGACAGACTGCCGGTCGAGAACGATCTCGAGGAGGTGTACGCCTACCGCTTCGAGCACCCCGAGGCCTTCGGGATCCAGCGGCTCTACAGCCGCACGGGCGATCTGGACGAGACGTGGACGGTGCGCGACCTGGACGTGCTGCTCGTCCCGCGCGGCTACCACCCGTTCGTGGCCGCGCACGGATATCACGGCTACTACCTGAACGCCCTGGCCGCCGAGAAGCGGTCGATGGCGGCAGAGGACGACCCCGACCTGGCCTGGACGCGCGAGGCCTGGACGGAGATGCAACGCGACCCGCGCGTCCCCCTGACAGGAGAGGAGTCGCTATGAGGGTCGCATCCGCACCCGTGTCCTTCGGCATCTTCGAGCTCACCACCGGCGATGCCGGCCTACCCGATCCGCTGGCCGTGCTCGACGCCATGGCAGACACCGGCCACGAGGGCACCGAGCTCGGCCCTCCCGGCTACTTCGGCGACGCGCCCGGAACCGCCGCGGCCCTGGCCGAGCGCAACCTCGCGCTCGTCGGATCGTTCCTGCCGCTGCGGCTCTCGCGCCGCGAGCACATCGACGCGGACTTCGCCTTCCTCGATCGCGCGCTCGGCATCCTCGACGAGACGACGCCGCCCGGCGACACCCGCCCCCTCGCGCTGATCTCCGACGCGTTCTGCGAGCCCGAGCGCATGGCCGGGGCCGGGCGGATCGAGGATCTGCCCGACGCCTGGCTCGGCGACGCCCGCTTCGGGCTGCTCGTCCAAAACGCCCAGCGCGCGGCCGAGCGCTGCCTCGACCGCGGCTACCAGCCCGCATTCCACTACCACGGCGGCACCTACGTCGAGACGCCGCGCGAGATCGACCGGTTCGCATCGCTCGTGGACACGAGCGTGCTCGGCTTCTGCTTCGACAGCGGCCACTCGCTGTTCGGCGGCGGCGACCCGGTCGCGTTCCTCGACACCTACGGATCGCTCGTCACGCACGTCCACCTGAAGGACGTCGACGGGAAGGTCATGGACGAGATCCGCACCCGCGGCCTCGGCCTCGAGGAGGCGTGGCGGCGGGGCGTCTTCTGCCTGTTCGGCGAGGGCAGCGTCGATCTGCCCGCGATCGTGCAGCGCCTGCGCGACCTGGGCTACGACGACTGGGTGGTCGTCGAGCAGGACCGACACCTGAAGCCGGGACAGACGATCGCCTCGCTCGAGGAGGACGCGCGCCACAACCGCGAGGTGCTGCGCGAGCTGGGGGTGTAGACCCGCCCCGCGCGGCACAATCCGGGCGTGGCCCACACCCCCGACTTCCCGATCGAGACCGGGCGGCTGATCCTGCGTCCCTACGAGCCGGGCGATTTCGACGCCCTGCTCGCGATCGAGTCGCGCGCCGACGTCAATCGCTACCTCTACTCGGAGCCGCGCAGCCCCGACGAGGTGCGCGACATCCTCGAGCGCAAGCTCGCCGAGACGGCGCTTCGAGACGAGGGCGATACGCTCGCCGTGGCGGCCGTCCTGCGCGCCACAGGCGCGACGATCGGCGGCTGCATCCTGCACTGGGCGAGCCGCGAGCACGGCCTGGGAGAGGTCGGCTTCGTCTTGCACCCCGATCACCACGGCCACGGCTACGCGGCCGAGGCGGCGCGCCCGCTGATCGACTTCGGCTTCGCCGTCGTCGGCCTGCACCGCATCATCGGCCGGCTCGAAGCCCGGAACGTGGCCTCGGCGCGCGTGCTCGAGAAGCTCGGCATGCGCCGCGAGGCGCTCCTGATCGAGAACGAGTGGGTCAAAGGCGAATGGCAGAGCGAGCTCGACTACGCGATCCTCGAACGGGAGTGGCGGGCACAGCGGGCGGCGGCCGGCTTGACGGACGCATAGAGGTAAGCCTAGACTGACCGTAAGCGATGGCTTACGACACGATGCTGACGGCACTCGCCGACCCCACACGGCGGCGGATCTTCGAGACGCTCGTCGACCGGCCGCGCAACGTGCGCGAGCTGGCCGACGAGCTTCCGGTGAGCCGGCCCGCCGTCTCGCAGCACCTGCGCGTCCTGCGCGACGCCGGCCTCGTGACCGACCGCCGGGACGGCGCTCGCCGGATCCACTCCGCGAACCCGGCCGCCCTCGCGGAGCTGCGCGCCTACGTCGAGCGGATGTGGGCCGGCGCCCTGGACGACTTCGCCGCAGCCGCGGCACCCCCACCGACGCAGGAGGACGAAGGACATGCAGACCGAGCATGGAGCTGACCGGGCCGGCGAGCCGATCCGGGTCGGCACGATCGTCGACCGGCCCGTCGCCGAGACGTTCGCGCTCTTCACCGACGGCCTCGACACGTGGTGGCCGCTCCACATCCACAGCATCGCGGCCGACACGTTCGAGAACCGCGTCACCGCCGAGTCGGTCACCTTCGAGAAACACGTCGGCGGACGCGTGATCGAGCGCATGTCGGACGGCACCGAGGCGGCGTGGGGCGTGATCCGCGTCTGGGAGCCGCCGCACCGCTTCGTGATGAGCTGGAAGCCGACGCTCGAGGACGGCCCGTCGACCGAGGTCGAGCTCACGTTCACCGCCGCCGGCGACGGCCGCACGCGGATCGACCTCGAGCACCGCGGGTGGGAGCTCCTGGCCGACGGCGACCGCAAGCGCGAGGGCTACGGTGAGGGCTGGGCGGCGCTCTTCGACCGCTTCAGCGAGTTCACGGCGGCGGGCCGGGGGTGACGGTCAGGCGGCCTGGCGCTGATCGCCGGACAGAAGCGCGTTGAAGAGCGTCGTCGGCAGCGGCCGGCTGTAGAGGAAGCCCTGGCCGATCTGGCAGCCGTGCTCGCGCAGCCACGTCAGCTGGGCCTCGGTCTCGATGCCCTCGGCCAGGCACTGGATGCCGAGCTTCGCGGCCATCGTGATCATCGTCTCGACGAGCACGCCCGCGTCCCGGTCGTCCGGCAGGTCCTTCACGAACGAGCGGTCGATCTTGATCATGGTCGGCCGCAGCCGCCGCAGCCGGCCGAGCGACGAATAGCCGGTGCCGAAGTCGTCGATCGCAAGGCGCAGGCCCTGGCGGTGGATCTCGTCCAGGAGCGGCTGCAGGTCGGCGATGTCGGTCATCGCCGCCTGCTCGGTGAGCTCGATCATGATCCGGTCGGCCGGCAGGCCGAACGACTCGACGGTCGCGATCACCCGCCTGATCGCCGCCGGCTGCCAGAAGGCGGGCGGCAGGTTCACGGCCGCATACAGGTCGAGGTCGCGATCGCACCAGCGCCGGGCCTCGATGCAGGCCCGCTCGAGCACCCACGCCGTGATCGGCTTGATCAGCCCGGTGCGCTCGGCCGCCGGCAGGAAGTCACCGGGCAGGAGCAGCCCGGCCTCGGGATGGTTCCAGCGGATCAGCGCCTCGGCCCCGACGATGCACGACTGGTTCAGGTCGACGATCGGCTGGTAGTAGAGCTCGAGCTCGTCGCGCCGCTCGGCCGTCCGCAGCTGGGACGCGATCGCGAGCTCGACGCTCGAGTCGCGCTTCGGCGGGTGGTACAGGCGGTAGCCGTCACGGCCGGCGTCCTTGGCCGCGTACATGGCGATGTCGGCGTGCTTGAGCAAGAGCTCGGCGGTGTCGCCGTCGGCCGGGTACAGGCTCGCGCCGATGCTGGGGGTGACGTAGAGATCGGTGCCCGCGACCGGGAACGGCTTCGCCAGCGCCGCCCGCAGGTTGGCGGCGACGGTCTGGGCGGCGGCCTCCGGGGAGGTCTCGCCGCTCCCGCCCTGGACGAGGACGAGAAACTCGTCGCCACCCTGGCGGGCGACGACATCGCCGGCCCGGCACGACTCGCGCAGCCGGCGGGCGACGTGGACCAGCAGCTCGTCGCCGACGGCGTGGCCGAAGCTGTCGTTCACGAGCTTGAAGTCGTCGAGGTCGATGAAGAGCACCGCGCCGCCGCAGCGGCTGCGCGCGGCGTTTGCCACGGCGACTCCGAGGTGCTCCTGGAAGAGCGCGCGATTGGGGAGATCGGTGAGCGAGTCGTGGAGTGCCAGGTGGGCGAGCCG
>DASXZF010000133.1:0-7113 GCA_036502065.1 Gaiellales bacterium | reverse complement strand
CACCCGTTCCTGACCCGGGCCGCGGCCGAGGCGCTGCGCGACGCGGGCGCGGCGCTGGTCGGCATCGACGGCCTGAACATCGACGCGATGACCGACATGGAGCGGCCGGTGCACACCGTCCTGCTCGGCGCCGGCATCCCGATCGTCGAGCACATGACCGGCTTGGCCGCCGTGCCCGACGGGGCCGCCTTCTACGCGGCGCCGCCGCCGATCGAGGGCATGGGCACCTTCCCGGTGCGCGCGTTCGCCGTCGCCGGCTGAATCAGCAGCCGGTGCGGCGGCCGGTCATGACCGCCGCCATGTCGTCGAGCGGGATCGTCTGCGTGTCGTGGAAGAGGCCAAGCGCGGTGAATCGGACGGTGACCGAGTCCATGGTCATGACGTTACCCGAGCATGGGGCGTGCGGATTCGCGTGAAACACGAAGGCGACGACGCGAACGCCGTCGGCGGGGATCCGCACTGCCCGGAACGCGCCCGGCAGAAGCCCGAAGTTCACGGAGGCGTTCCGCAGCGTGGGTCCGGAGAGCGGACCGTCCCAGCCGCCGTCGGTGTGGTCGGCGCCCGTGATCGTGATCGGGACGGACGCGCTGTTGTGGAATCCGAGCTGGACGACGTATGTACCCCCGCGACGCCACCTGTAGGCGGTCGGCCCCGAGCCCAGGTCGTCGGGCATCTGGGCTGCGACGGGCAGTCCGGTTGGTCCGGCGGTGGCGAACCCGGAGATGAGGGGCTGCATGCCGCTCGCCCACGAGAGCGCCCACCAGACCGCGCCGATGGTCGCGGCGACCGCGGTCAGGATCACGAGCGTCCGCACCCGCACCGTGATGGTGCGCGGCGCTGTTGCCACTGGGAGTGCGCTCTGTGCCACGGTGGCAATCGTAAACCGTCGGGCACCGTCGCGCCACGCGCCGCCTGGCGGCGTACCATGCGCCGGTGGCGAACCTGGTGGCGATGCTCGCGATGCTGCTGCCGCTGATCGGCGTCGGGCCCTACGGGCCGACCGTGCACCACACCGTGCAGATCGGCCACTCCGCCGACGGCCGCCGGATCATGGCCACCGAGTCGGGTGCGCCGCAGGCGCCGCACCGCGTGCTCGTCGTCGGCTGCATCCACGGCAACGAGTGCGCCGGGATGGCGGTCGTGCGCCGGCTGCGACGGATGCGCACGCCCGACCTCTACGACATGTGGCTCGTGCCGACACTGAACCCGGACGGGCATGCGGCCGACACCCGCCAGAACGGCCACGGCGTCGACCTCAACCGCAACTTCTCGGCCGGCTGGACGCACCACGGGACGCCCTGGAGCACCTACTACTCCGGGCCGCGGCCGTTCTCGGAGCCCGAGACGCGCGCGGCCCGGCGGCTGATCGAGCGGGTGCGCCCGACGCTCTCGGTCTGGTACCACCAGCACGAGGATCTCGTGTGGGCGTGGGGGCGCAGCACCGCGGCCGCCCGCCGCTACGCGCGCATGGTCGGATTGCGGCTGTTCCTGAGCCCCAATCCGGGCGGCACCGCGTCGCGCTGGCAGAACCATCAGTTCTCCACCGGCTCGTCGTTCGCCGTCGAGTTGCCCGCCGGGCCGATGACGCGGCGGGCGGTCTCCCGGCACGTGGCCGCGATCCTGGCGCTCGTCCGCTAGCCCGCCGGGTGCCCGCAGATGCCCTTGCGCTGGCCCTCGCCGCCGCGGCGCTGCACGCCGGCTGGAACGTTCTGATCGCCCGCGCCGGCGACCCGGAGGGCGCCGGGGCCGCCGCCCAGCTCTTCGCCGTCGTCGTCTTCGCCCCGATCGCCGCCCTCACCTGGCACGTCGAGGCGTCGGCGGTGCCCTATCTGGCCGCTTCCGCGACGGCGGAGCTGGCCTACTTCGCGCTGCTCGCGGCGGCCTACCGGCGCTCGGAGATGTCGCTCGTCTATCCGATCGCGCGCGGTCTGGCGCCGGTGTTCGTGTTGATCGGCGCGGCGATCGCGACCGCGGCGCGCCCTTCGCCGCTCGAGATCGTGGGCGTGCTGGCCGTGGCGGCGGGGATCGCGCTCGTGCGCGGTATCGGCGTGCGTGGCGATGTGCGCTCGACGGTCATGGCGGTCGGCATTGCGATCACGATCGCCTGCTACACCGTGATCGACAAGAGCGGCCTGCAGCACGCCGCGACCGTGCCGTACTTCGAGATCGAGCTCGGGGTCGAGGCGATCGTGTACGCCGCCGGGCTCTCGCTGATCCGCGGCCCGGGCGTGGTGCGGCAGGGCTTCTCGAAGTGGTCGGCCGCCGCGGGCATCGGCATGTTCGGCGCCTACGGGCTCGTGCTCGAAGCGCTGCGGCTCGCGCCGGCGGCGCCGGTGGCGGCGGTGCGCGAGACAAGCGTGGTGATGGCGACCGCGCTCGCCGCCCTCTTCCTGCACGAGCATGTGTCGCGCGGACGCGCGCTCGGAGCCGTGGTCGTCTGCGCCGGCGTGGCGGCGCTCGCGTTCGCGTGACCACCGTCGCCGCCGTCGTCCTGGCCTACGCGCTCGGCTGCGTGGCGACCGGCTACTACGTCGTGCGGGCGCTGACCGGCGAGGACGTGCGCAGCCACGCGACCGGCTCGAGCGGCGCCCGCAACGTCACCCGCCGGGCGGGGCTCGCCGCCGGTGCGGCGACCTTCGCCGCCGATCTGGCCAAGGGCGCCGCCGCGGTCGCGCTCGCGGGCGCCGCCGCCGGGGACGGCGCAGCCGCGGCCGCACTCGTGGCCGTCGTTCTCGGCCACGTCGCGCCCGTGCAGCTGCGGTTCCGCGGGGGACGGGGGCTCGGGCCCGGTGTCGGTGGGCTCGCGGTGCTCGACTGGCGCCTGGCGGTGATCGCCCTCGCCGTCGCCGCCCTGGTCACGCTGGCGACACGCGCCTTCACCGGCGCGGGCGTCGCCGGTGCCGCCACGGCACCGGTCGCCGCGGCCGTCCTCGGCGAGTGGCGCATCGCCGCCGCCGCTGCGCTCGCCCTGCTTCTGATCGCCGCCGCCCACGCCCGGCGCGCGCCGTTGCGTAGACTCGGGGCGTGAGGGTCCGTATCGACCCGTGGGGCGAGGGGGATCTCCTGCTCCTCCAGAAGTGCCTCGGCGACCCGGCGATGATGGAGCACCTCGGCAACCCGATGAGCGCCGAGCAGATCGCCGCGCAACAGCGGCGCTACGAGCGGTTGCCGGACACGGGGGCGGGGCGGATGTTCAAGATCGTCGATGCCGCAACCGGCGAGGGCATCGGCTCGCACGGCTACTGGGAGCGCGAGTCGAGCGAAGGCGTCGTGTACGAGACCGGCTGGCTGGTGTTGCCGGCCTTCCAGGGACGCGGCGTCGCGACGAGCGCGACCGCACACGTGATCGATCGGGTACGGGCGGAAGGGAAGCATCGGTTCCTCTACGCCTATCCGGCGGTCGACAACGCGCCCTCGAACGCGATCTGCCGCAAGCTCGGCTTCACGCTCATGCGGGTGAGTGAATACGAGTATCCGAAGGACGGCGGCAACATCCTCCGGTGCAACGACTGGCGACTCGACCTCTTCGCAGACGGCTGAGCGCAGGCCGCGCGTGCTTCAGCCGGCCGCCGCAGCCACGAAGGCCTCGACGACGGTCTGCACGCGCGGCTCGACCCGCCACTCCTCGTGCAGCTCGCACTGCATCCCGAGCACGAACCGGCCGGGCATCTCGATCGCCTCGATCACGCCGTCGGGGGCGCGTGCGCTCGCGATCAGCCCGGGCGCGACCGCGTCGACGGCCTGGTGGTGGAAGCTGTCGACCGAGACGTCGTCTCCGAGCAGGTCGTGCAGGCGCGAACCGGAGGCGGGCGCGATCGGGTGGCGCGGGTGGTCGGGGATCGCGGTCCCGGTCATCGTCGCGTCCTGGAATCGGCGCCACAGGCGGCCCGTCGGGTCGGACGGGTGCAGCCGCCACGCTTCGACCAGGCTCAGGTCCTGCACCAGCGTCCCGCCGAGGGCGACGTTCAGCATCTGCATCCCCCGGCACGTGCCGAGCACGGGCAGGCCGCGGTCGATCGCCCGCTCGACGAGTCGAGCTCGAACCGGTCGCGGGCAGCGTCGAGGGGCCCGAGCAGCGCGTGCGGCTGCTGCCCGTAGCGGCCGGGGTCGATGTCGTGCCCGGCCGCGAGCATGACGCCGCCGACGCGGTCGAGCTGATCGTCCAGGCCGCCCTCGACGCGGGAGAAGATCATCGGCACGGCTCCCGCCATCACGAGCGCGCGCTGGTAGCCGACCCCGGCGTAGTCGCCGTAGCCGTGGAACCCGGCCGAGACACCGATGAGCGGCTTCATCAGCTCCAGGGATAGGGGCTGTTCGACACCGGGTGCAGGTCGCCCGTTGCGAAGCGCTCGTACCGGAACGGGTGCAGGATGCTCGAGTGGCCGCCGGTCATCACCTGGGCCACCTCGCGGCCGACGCCGATCATCTTGTAGCCGTGGTTGGAGTCGGCGATCACGTAGACGTTCGGGCGCATGTAGTCGAACACCGGGAAGCTGTCGGCGGTGAAGCAGCCGACGCCGCCAGAGCGGATGTTGGCGTAGGTGCCGCGCTTGCCCGCGAACCGCTCCATGCAGTGCGAGAGCGACGCGCACCACATGTCGGCGAAGCTCGACTCGACGTTGGCGGTCGGATAGGGGTCGACGTCGAACTCGTGGCCGACGATGACCGGCGCCGCGCCGCCCTGCACGCCGTGCAGGTCCTGCTTGAAGTAGTTGCCCCAGAGCTCGTCGGTGATCAGCGTGCCGTCGTCGTCATAGAGCGGCGCGTCGGAGTCGACGTGCAGCACCGGCGGCATCGATCCGTCGGGCAGCGAGAGCAGCTTGGGGTCGACCGCGATCTCACCCTCCTGCAGGTACCAGTAGGTCCACATGTGCTGGTCGTGGTGCACCTCGCCCTCGGGCGTGCGCACGTCGAGGTGGTCGGGCAGGCCGAGCAGCTCCCAGACCTGCGCGATCCACGGCCCGACGCCGACGACGACCTGCTCGACGGCGATGTCGCCCTGATCGGTGTGCACGGTCTGCACGGCGCCCGAGCCATCCATCGCAAAGCCCGTGACACGCACGCCCGTGACGAGCCGTGCCCCGGCCTCCTTCGCCTTGCCCGCGAGGCCCTGCATCGAGGCCATGTTGTTCGCGTATCCGCCCTTCTCCTCGTGCAGGCACACCTCGACGCCCTGCGCCCGCCAGTCGGGGAACATCTCGCGCATGTGCCGGCGCACGTTGTCGGCCCCGACGATCAGCTCCGACGGATAGCCGATGCGCTCCTGGCGCTCGTGCACCGCGGTGAGATCCGAGACCTGGCCGCTCGAGCCGAGCGCCATGTAGCCGACCGGGTGGTAGCTGAAGCCCTCGGGATCCTGCTCCCACACCTCGACGTTCGCGGCCATCAGCTCGGACATGGCCGGCTGGAAGTAGTTGTTGCGCACGACCCCGCAGGCGATCCCGGACGCACCGGCGCCGACGCCGGTCTTGTCGAGGATCAGCACGTCGGGCTCCTCGCCGTGGGCGCGCTGCTCCTTGGCGAGGTGCCACGCGGTCGAGAGGCCGTGCACGCCGGCTCCGATCACCAGGTATTTGACGTGAGAGGGCAGGGCCATGGTCGGATCCTCCTTATTGCCGCTGTGGCAAAGCTATTTCCAAACTGTCGGCTCATGGTACCCGAGCTCGCGCGAAAGCGCCACCGCATGCGCGACCAGCCCGGGCGCAGCGGCATTCTGGGCGGGCTCGTCGAAGCGCGTGTCCGGCCCCTGGACCCCGAGGATCGCCGCCAGCTCGCCGCGCGCGCCGAACACGGGCGCGGCGATCGCGTTCAGGTGCTCCTCGCGCTCGCCGGCCGCACGCGCCCAGCCGCTGACGCGGACGGCCTCGACCTCGCTTCGCAGGGCGGCGACGTCGACGATGGTGCGCTCGGTGAAGCGCTCGAGCCGGCCCGAGCGCGCGGGCACGTCACCGAAGGCGAGCATGACCTTGCCGGTCGCCGTCGCATGGGCGACGCTCGGCCGGCCGACCCGCGCCACCGACGAGACGCTCGCGCGGCTCGCGACGAAGTCGACGGTGATCGCGTCGGGGTCATACGGCATCGAGAGCGTCGCGGTCTCGCCGAGCCGCTCCTCGAGCGACTCGAGGTGCACCCGGGCGAGCACGCGCAGGTCGAGCCGGGCGAGCACGTGGTTTGCGAGCGCGAGCAGGTGCGTCCCCAGGCGATAGCGGCCGGTGTCGGCCACGTGCTCGACGTATCCGGCGTCGACGAGGGTCGAGAGCGTTCGTGAGACGGTGCTCGCGTTGATCCCGGTCAGCCGGGCGAGCTCGCTCGTGCCCGCATCCCCGCGCACCTGCAGGAAGGCGTCGAGGACGCGCAGCGCGCGCTCGACCGCCGCCAGGCGCCGCTCCGCAGGTCGGCCGGTGGGCGGCATGGCCGCATCATTGCCCATGCGGCAATACCACCGCAACACCCATGAATAGCCGGTGCCAGGCACCAATATTCACGGCGGTTTGCGCGCGGTGGAGGGCTGGCGTATCGTCGCGGCGATGGCGCAGGACCCGTCGCTCGGGCTGGACTTCCGCGAGGTGGTGGGCGCGTTTGCGACCGGGGTCACCGTCGTCACGAGCAGGGTGGGCGAGAGCCACGCCGGGATGACGCTGAACTCGTTCACGTCGGTGTCGCTCGACCCGCTCATGGTGCTCGTCTCGCTCGCGCACGGCACGCGCACGCTCGAGATGGTGACGCGCAGCAAGCGCTATGCCGTGAACGTGCTGCACCGTCGCCAGCGCGACGTCGCCCTGGCCTTCGCCAAGCGCGGCGCGCCGTTTCCGCCCGGGTTCACGATCGTCGACCCGGCCGGCTACGTCGCGGTCATGCACGCGCTGGCGATCCTGCGCTGCGAGGTGGTTGCGACCCATGCCGCCGGCGACCACGACCTGGTGGTCGGCGAGGTGGTCGACTTCGAGGGCTCGGGCGGCGAGCCGCTGATCTTCCACCGCGGCGCGTTCGGCGGCCTCGACGAGGACGCCCTCGTCCCCAGCGGCCGCGTGATCGGCATCGCCGGCAGCGGCTGGTAGACCACCGCACCAAAAGGGGTCAGACCCCTTTTGGTGCGCCCCGATTCGGACGGCG
>DASXZF010000132.1:0-7977 GCA_036502065.1 Gaiellales bacterium | reverse complement strand
GACGCGGAAGTCGGTCGCCTGGTCGGGAGCGGTCACGGGCGAGAACCACACCGGCCTGCCCTCGTTGTCCACGATCTCGGGCCCCTGCTGGCCCGTCGTCCCCGGCGCGGTGATCTTGGGCGCGACGAAGATGTAGCCCGGGGGGCCTGGCCCCGCTTCTCGGGTGTTCGCCCTATCGCGTGGGGCCTGGCCCCGTGAGCGGGGCCTGGCCCCGCTTCTCGGGTGTTCGCCCTATCGCGTGGGGCCTGGCCCCGCTCCGCTTCTCGGGTGTTCGCCCTATCGCGTGGGGCCAGGCCCCGGTTCTCGCGCTACCAGGGCGGGGCGCCGTGCACCCAGCGGCCGCCGAGCATCGTCGCGACGACCTTCGCCTCGGCGATCCGCTCGGGGTGGGCGACGATGTCGGTGTCGAGCACCGCCAGGTCGGCCGCGTAGCCGGGCAGGAGCAGGCCGCGGCGGCGGTGCTCGCCGACGGCCGCCGCCGCTCCCGCCGTGAACCCGAGCACGGCGTCTGCCACGTCCAGCCGTTGTTCCGGGTACCAGGGCTCGCGGCCGTCGTCTGAGCGGTGCACGGCGGCGGCGATCCCCGCCAGCGGATCGAGGTCGGCCACCGGCGCGTCCGAGCCGAAGGCCAGGTGCGCACCCGCGTCGAGCAGATCGTGCCAGCGGTAGGCCGCCGCGGCCCGCGCGCCCCAGATGCGGTCGGCCAGGTCGCGGTCGTCCATCGCGTGCACCGGCTGCACCGACGCGGTCACGCCGAGCGCGCCGAAGCGGGGCAGGTCGGCGTCGTCGACGCACTGCGCGTGCTCGATGCGCGGCGGGACGGCCAGCTGCTCCCACGCGTCACGGCTCTGCTCGAAGCCGTCGAGCGCCGCCCGCACCGCGCCGTCGCCGATCGCGTGCACGGCCAGCGAGAGCCCGCCCGCGGCCGCCTCGCGGGCGATCGCGGCAAGCTCTACGGCGCTCACCAGGGCTGCGCCGGAGCCGTCGAGCATCCATGCGGTGCCCGAGCCGAGCGCGCCGTCCATGAACACCTTCACCGGCCCGACGCGCACATGCTCGCTCCCGAATCCGGTGCGCAGCTCGAGGGCGGTGGCCGCGCCGAGCATCTCGACCGGCACCGTCATGTGCACGCGCAGGTGCAGCCGGCGGTCGGCGTCGAGCCGCTGCCACAGGCCGCGGCCGCCGGGGCGCTGGAAGTCGTGCACGGCGACCACGCCTCGGGCCTGCGCGGCGGCGATGCCCGCCCGCACCGCCTGCGAGATCTCGAGCGGCTCGGGCGCGGGCAGCGGGAACGCGAACGCCTCGCGCTCCTGCAGGACGCCGGTGGGGTGCGCGACGCCGGCGGCCGCGAGCGCCGCCGAGCTCAGCCAGAGCGTGTGCCCGTCGTGCGACCAGAGCGCCACGGGGCGCTCACCGCAGACGGCGTCGAGGTCGGCAGCGCTCACCGGGCCGTCGGGCCAGCGCACCGGCTCGAAGCCGCGCCCGCGCAGCCAGCCGTTGCCGCCGGCCGCGGCGATCTGCCGCAGCGCCTCGGCCTTCGACCGGCATCCGCGCAGGTCGAGCTGCACGCGCGCCAGCGACCACTCCTGGAAGTGCACGTGGGCGTCGCTGAATCCGGGCACGACGCAGCGCCCGTCGAGGTCGATGCGCTCGTGCCCGACCGCGTCGGAGTCGCCCTCGCGCACGTCCACGCCGCCCGCGATCGCTCCGCCTGCGATGGCAAGCGCCGCGACGCGCGGCAGCCGCGGGTCCATCGTGTACACCGGCCCGTTTCGCAGGATCATGCGCCGGTTACGATAGGGCACGTGACCCCTGCCGCCGAGATCGAGCGCCGGATCGGGCGGCTGCAGGCGGCGCTTCGCGGCGCCGGCCTGGACGCGGCCGTGATCGTGCAGCACGCCGACATGGCCTACTTCTGCGGCACGAACCAGCAGGCCCACCTGGTCGTGCCGGCAAACGGCAAGCCGCGCCTGCTCGTGCGGCGGGTGCTCGATCGCGCCCGCCGCGAGTCGGCCCTGGAGCGGATCGAGCCGCTGCGCTCGCTCTCGCAGCTCGCGGGCGCGCTCGACGAGATGGGGATCGGCGCCGGGGCGAAGGTGGGGTTCGAGCTCGACGTGCTGCCGGCCCAGGCCTACCTGGGCTACGGCCGCCGTCTGCCGGGGATCGAGCTCGGCGACTGCACCGCCCCCGTCCGCGCCGTGCGCGCGCTGAAGTCGGAGTGGGATCTCGAGCAGATGCGCGCGGCGTCCGAGCAGGTGCGCACGGGCGCGATGGCCGTCCCGGCGCTGATCGGGGTGGGGGTGAGCGAGGCCGACGTCCAGCTCGAGGTCGAGCGGATCCTGCGCAAGGCCGGCCACCAGGGCCAGCTGCGCTTCCGCGGGTTCAACCAGGAGATGCACTACGGCCAGATCCTGGGCGGCCCGAGCGGCGCGGTGGCCGGCTACTCGGACTCGCCGCTGTGCGGCCCCGGCCCGAACGCCGCCATCGGAAAGGGCCCGAACGGCCACGTGCTCGCGCGCGGCGACACCGTCATCGCCGACCTCGTCGGCGGTCACGAGGGCTGGCTGTCGGATCAGACGCGCACCTTTGCGGTCGGCGCGCCGCCGGCCGACATGGCGGACGCCTACGACCACGCCGTCGCGATCCTGCGCGCGGCCGAGCAGCGGCTGGCGCCGGGAGCGGTGCCGTCGGCGCTCTTCGCGCTCTCCGAGGAGATGGCGGCGGCCGCCGGCCTGGCCGAGCACTTCATGGGCGCGGGAGCCGAGCGGGTACGGTTCCTGGGCCACGGCGTGGGGATGGAGATCGACGAGCTGCCGATCCTCGCGCCGGGTTTCGACGAGCCTCTGGTGGAGGGCAACGTGGTCGCGATCGAGCCGAAGTTCGTCTTCCCGGGCCGTGGGGCGGTCGGGATCGAGAATCTGTACGCGATCACGGCGACGGGCTTCGAGACGCTGACCACGGCGCCCGAGGAGCTGATCGTGCGATGAGCGACGAGAGCCGCATGCTGGTCGAGGCGGTGCGCACGCTCGCGCGCGAGCGGATCGCCCCGCGCGCTGCCGAGGTCGATCACACGGCCGAGTTCCCGTGGGACGCGGTCGAGCTCATGCGCGAGAACGACGTGTTCGCGCTCGCGTTCCCCGAGGAGTACGGCGGCACGGGCACCGGCATGGTCACGCACCTGCAGGCGGTCGAGGAGCTCTCGTGGGCCGACGCGAGCGTGGGCCTCGTGCTGGCGGTGCAGGGGCTCGGCGGGCTGCCGGTGCTGCTGGCCGGCACCGAGGAGCAGCGCCGCCACTACGTGCCGCGGTGGGCGAGCGGCGAGTGGATCGCCGCCTACGCCCTCACCGAGCCTGGCGCCGGCTCCGACGCGGGCGCGCTCTCGACGCGCGCCGTCCGCGACGGCTCCGATTGGGTGCTCGACGGCGTCAAGCGCTTCATCACGAACGCGGGCGTCGCCCAGACCTACGTCGTCTTCGCCCGGGCCGAGTCGGGCATCTGCGCCTTCATGGTCGAGGCGGACGATCCCGGCTTCGCCGTCGGCCGGATCGAGCCCAAGATGGGCATCAAGGGCTCGACCACCGGCGAGCTCCTGCTCGACTCGTGCCGCCTTCCGGCCGATCGCCTGATCGGCGCCGAGGGGACGGGCTTCCGTTTGGCGATGCAGGTGCTCGACCGCTCCCGCCCGGGCATCGCCGCCCAGGCGCTCGGGATCGGCCAGGCCGCGCTCGACTACGCCGCCCGCTACGCCACCGAGCGGGTCGCGTTCGGCAAGCCGATCGCAGAGCAGCAGGGGATCCAGTTCATGCTCGCCGACATGGCGACGGCGATCGAGGCGGCCCGCGGGCTCGTGCACCGCGTCGGCGCGATGGTCGACGCGGGCAAGACCGGCTCGGAGCTGACCAAGCTCTCGGCGATGTGCAAGCTCGCGGCCTCGGACGCCGCCATGGCGGTCACGACCGATGCGGTGCAGATCCTGGGCGGCTACGGCTACATCCAGGAGTTCCCGGTCGAGCGGATGATGCGCGACGCCAAGATCACCCAGATCTACGAGGGCACGAACCAGATCCAGCGGGTGGTCATCGCGCGCGAGCTGCTGCGCGATCTGCACGCGTAATTGACGCCAGGCTCTTCCAGTGGCAGCATCCAGGTACTGGGCTGGCGTATGCAGACGACCGGGGCACACCACTCGCGGCGTTCCGGCAGGCTGGGCACGGTTGTCGCGATGACCGTCCTTGCGCTGCTGCTGGCCCCTGCCGTCGCGAGCGCCCACCAGAAGGCGACGCCGCTTGCCTTCGGCCAGTGGACGGCGTTCAACGCGGGCCCGGCGGGGACGTTCAACCGCCACGGCCTGTTCAGGTTCACGAGCACGACGCGCGTGATCCTGCGCGTGGCCGACGGCTACTGCCGTGGCGACCGCTATCGCGTGTTCGACCACGGCGACCCGAGGTTCCGCACGACGAAGGTGGCGGTCGACACCGACTGCGGCCGCCAGCCGTTTGCGACCACCGGCCCCGAGGGCTGGAGCGACGCCGGCTACAGCCGCGGCCAGATGGTGCTGGGGCCCGGCGCGCACCGCATCCGGATCCGCTCGCTGCGAAGCCCGTTCGGCGGCAGCACCGGCTTCGTCGAGATCCTGCACGTGGACTGACCAGGTGGACAGGCATGGGGCCAGGCCCCGCATGGGGCCTGGCCCCGGTTCTCGCCCCTACCGGTACCGCCAGATCTTGATCCAGTCGATCTGCAGACCGACGCGCGACGGCGTGGTCGAGTCGGGGTTCGGGCCCGTCTGGCCGTTCGTGCCCACGTGCGTCTGGATGCCGAGGTGCATCGGCACGTCGGGCACGTGCCGGCCCGTCACCTGCGCCCACGTGCGGCCGTCGAGGGTGTAGCGGAGCAGCCCCGGCGCCCACGTGACGCCGATCGTGTGCCACTTGGTGAAGTTCGCGTGCACGCGGTGGTGGATCTCGGTGTTTCGGCTGCCGTAGTGCAGGGTGGCGGTCTCCCAGCGGCGCCCGCCGACGGCCGAGGACTCCTCGGCGAAGTCGACCTCGGGCGGCCAGCCGTGATGCGGCCACAGGAACATGCACATGCCGACGCCGCGGCCCTTCGTCATCCGGAAGCGGATGTGGTAGCGCCCGTAGGTCTGGTTGAGCGACCGCCCCATCGAGACGCCGCCCGAGACCCACCTGCCCCCGTAGGCGGGGTCGCGGTAGTTCTGCAGCCGCAGGATGCCGCGCTTGACCACCACATGCGACCGCCTCCAGAGCGTGTCGGGGCAGCAGTTCGGCGTGCCCTTGTACTCGGTCCAGACCCGCGTGTTGATCCCGTGCCGGAACTGGCCGTAGTAGCGCAGCGTGAACGAGGCAGACGCCTGGGCGGGCACGGCGAGGGCGATCAGCATGGCGATGCAGAGCGTTGCGAGCGGCATGCGGAGAGGGCGCAAGCTTCCAACTCCTTCCGGTTGACGCGCTCACCGTGTCGTACCGCTTGCGCTCAGGTCAAGCGCCTGCGCGGCCAATTTACGGAGTGCTTACCGCGGTCCCACACGGCCCGCACCGCGCCTTCATCAGTACGGGTGGAATCCCGGCGGGGGCGGATGGCAGTCGTGCAGCGTCTGGGCGTGGAGGCGCGCGAGCACCTTGTGGTAGGCCGGCACGGTGACCAGGTTGTGCAGCTCGCCGGGGTCGCGGCGCAGGTCGTAGAGCTCCTGCGAGCCGCCCTGGTACTCGACGTAGAGGTAGTGCTGGGCGCGCAGGCCGCAGTAGGTCGGGTCGGGTGTCGGCGGGCTGCCGTCCCAGTTCTCGAGCAGGAACGAGGTGCGCCATGGCACCTTCGCGTCGCCTGGCCGAAGCAGCGGCAGGAAGTCGAGCCCCTCGGTCTTGGGGTGCTCGGCGTGGGCGAGGGTGGCCCAGGTCGGCGCCCAGTCGGTGTTCAGGATCAGGTGGTTGTCGCGCTTGGCCTTCGTCGTCAGCGGGTCGTAGCGGACGACCATCGGGATGCGGATCGACTCGTCGTAGGGAGTGCGCTTCTCGGCCGCCGGGAAGCCGTGCTGGCCCCATTCCAGGCCGTTGTCGGACGCGAACACGATCATCGTGTCGTGCAGCGCGCCGCGCGCCTTCAGCGCCGCGACGACGCGCTTGACGCCGTTGTCGACCGAGATCAGCGACTCGTACTGGTGGCGGCGAAACGTGCCGACGAAGTCGATCCCCTTCTGCTTCAGCCGCGGCAGCGCCTTGAGCCACGCCGGCTGCGAGGCCGTGACCTTGTTGAAGTCCGCCGGCCGAAACAGCGGCAGGTGGCGATAGCGGGTGCGGTAGCGGTACTCCGGCGTCGCCGGCAGGTGCGGCGCATACGGGGCGAAGTAGAGGAAGAACGGCCGGTTCTTCGGTGCCGTGTGGATGAACTTCGTCGCCATCCCCGTGAGCACGTTCGTCGAGTACGCCGTCTTCGGATAGGTGACCGCGCACTTGAACGCGCCATGGCAGGCGGCCGGATGGTCGTTCTGGTAGAGCTGGAAGCCGTAATAGTGGTAGCCCCAGTTGAACGCGTCCCACGTGTCCCAGCCGGGCGGGATGAAACGGCCGTGGTAGCCGTTCAGGTACTTGCCGACCAGGCCGGTGTGGTAGCCGGCGTCGCGCAGCCAGATCGCGATCGTCGACCTGTCGTCGCCGTAGCGGTGGAAGTCGACCGCGCCGCCGTGCGGCGGCCGGTTGCCGTAGATCCCCGTCGTGTGCGAGTAGTTGCCGGTCAGGATCGTCGAGCGGCTCGGGCAGCAGAACGAGTTGGTGACGAACGCGTTCGTGAACGTGACGCCGTGATCGACGAGCAGCTTCTTCACGTTCGGCATCGACCACAGCGTGTCGAAGCGCTGATCGTCGGTCAGGATCAGCACGATGTTCGGATGCTTCGACCCCGCCGGCGGAGGCGGCGGCGCCGGGCCGTTCTGGTTGTGCAGATGGTTGCGGTGGTGCGGGGACGAGGGCCCGGCCGCAGCCCGGTCGACCGCCACGACCACGATGGCCGCGACGATCGCCACGGCGCCGATGGTGATCGCGACCGCGACGATCAGGCGGATGGCGAGGCGCGAGCGCACGGGCGATGCAGCCTAGGTCACACCGATTTCCGACCGATTAGGTCCCGGCGCCGCTGCAGGGCTAGGCTGTCTGCGTGCGGCGGATGCTGAACCACCAGATGGCGGCCCTGGCAGTGCTTCTGTGCCTGCAGGCGGCCGCGTGCATGCTGGCCGTGCGCCGCGACCCGACCGACCGCTTCCGCGCGGCGTGCGTGAGCGCGCTCGTGTGGACGTCGCTTCGGCGGCTCGACCGGCGCCCGCCGGTGCGGCTCACGATCTCCCGAAGCTGACGAGCGTCGTCCCGCGGCAGACGTACCGGAAGGTGTGCCCGCCGGTGCTGATGCTGCCTGCGGGCGCGTCGTCGAGACGCAGCCAGTCGGTCGCTTCCGACGTGCCCGTGCCGCCGCCCCACCAGGCGCGGTCGGACTCGGTCACGGTGCCGGCGCCGCAGCGCAGGAGCGGCGGCTGGAGGCTCACGAGCGAGACGGCCACGAGGCCGGCGCCGAGCGGGACGCCGCACAGCAGGCCGAGCACCCATCCGCGCCGGCCCGCGTCGCGCAGCATCGGGGTGGCGGCCATGGCCGCGACGACGGCGACGGGCACGAGCAGCAGGCCGATGCTGAGCATCGTCGCGATGCCCGCCATCGCGAGCGCCGCGACGAGCGCGGCCACGATCGCGATGCGGGGGCGGGGGACGAGCGTCATCCCGACCGCGGCCACGGTCGCGACGCCGGCCACGACGATCACCGAGATCACGGCGGCGGCGGGCAGCTGATAGACGGAGTGGCGGGAGTGCGCGATCGTCACCACCGCCCGGAACTCGAGCAGGGTGATCAGCGCCGCGGCGAGGACGATCACCGGTGCCCGTCGCCGCCAGCTCCAGCCCCGAAGGCCCAACGCGGTGG